>JAFDVN010000198.1 GCA_018269025.1 Acidobacteriota bacterium
GGGCGTCCCTCGTAAGGTGAGGGTCACCCCATAGGAGCCTCCCCGATGAAACGCCTCAGCGCCCTCGCCCTCTGTCTCTGCGCCTTGCCCATGCTGGCCCAGGCCCCCGCCAAGGCGGACAAGAAGCCCGAAAAGCCCCATTTCGAGTTCGGCATCCCCGACAAGCCCTTCACCAGCGATGTGGCGAAGCTCATCCAGGAGATCGGGGACCACTCCCAGGCCTTCGCCAACCTCCAGCAGATGACCGACACCATCGGCCCGCGCCTCACCGGCTCCCAAAAGCTCCGGGACGCGCAGAAGTGGGCCATGGACAAGCTCACCAGCTACGGCGCGGTGAATGTGCATGAGGAAGCCTACGACTTCGGCAAGCCCTGGTTCCGGGGCGCGGCCTCCGCCCGGCTCCTCAACGGCAACAACCAGCAGTTGGAAATCGCCCAGTGGGCCTGGACCAATGGCACGAAGGGTCCCATCAAAGGCCAAGTGGCGCTGCTCGAAGCCAAGACCCTCGCCGAGTTCAAGGCCGCCCTTCCCAGCCTCGATGGCAAGATCGTCCTCGCCGTCTCCCGCCCCCGTCCCACCGCGGAGGAGCGCAAGGACATGGGCGCTTGGTACAAGTCCTACCTTGAGCTCGCCAAGCAGGCGAAGTACGCCGCCCTCCTCACCAGCTCCGAGAAGGACAACGGCTTCCTCACCATGAGCGGCAGCCCCAACCCCCGCTGGAGCGGCAGCACCGCGCCCATGGCCGTCATCTCCAAGGAGCACGCGAACCTGCTCAAACGGCTCATCAAGGAGGATGGCCAGCACCCCGAGATCGAGCTGAACCTGGGCGGGCACATCGGTGAGACGCCGGTGAAGGCTTACAATGTCGTCGCCGAGATCAAGGGTTCCACTTGGCCCGATCAGGTGGTCATCGTCGGCGGCCACCAGGATTCCTGGGACCTCGCCACCGGCGCCACGGACAATGGCACCGGCACGGTGGTCGCCATGGAAACGCTCCGCGCCATCAAGGCCCTGGGCGTCGCCCCCAAGCGCACGATCCGCGTGATCCTCTTCAGCGGCGAGGAAGAGGGCCTGCTGGGCTCCAACGCATACGCCGAGGCCCACAAGGCCGACATGGCCAAAATCCAGGCCGTCCTCGTGGACGACATGGGCACGGGTGCGATCCAGGGCTGGCCGGACATGGGCCAGGAACAGTGGCGCGGCTACCTCGCCCAGGCCATGGCACCCATGAACAATCTCGGCGTGACGGACATCGGCGCCTTCATCCAGCCCGGCGACACGGACCACTGGCCCTTCTACGAGCTGGGCGTGCCGGCCTTCGCCGCCATCCAGGACCCGGTGGACTACATGACGATGACCCACCACAGCCAGGTGGACAGCCTGGAGCATGTGAACAAGGAGACGCTCATCCAAGGCGCCCAGGCCATGGCCTCCGCCGCCTGGGTCTTCGCGAACATGGATGCCCGGGTGCCCCACATCGCGCCCGCGACGAAGAAGGGTCCCTTCTGATCGGGCTCGGCTTTTCTGGAAAGGGCCCTCCGGGGCCCTTTTCCTTGCTAAGCGGGAGGGAAGAGTCCTCGTATTATGAGGGCTGCCCTCCCTGGGAAAGGATCCCCATGCCCCGTCTCGTGCTTGCCTTGGTCGCTTCCGCCAGCCTGCTCGCTCAGGCCCCTGCGCCCAGCCCCATCACCATCACGCCCCCGGCCACCCCCACCATGCCCGGCCTGTTCCGAGCGGACACGCTCCCCAAGACCGACGCGACGCGCATCCTCGAAGAGATCGCGGCCCATTCGGAAGCCCTCGCCAACCTCACGGACATGTGCGACACCATCGGCCCCCGGCTCACCGGGTCCGACAACCTCCGCAAGGCCCAGGCCTGGGCCCAGGACAAGCTGAAGGCCTACGGCGCGGAGAATGTCCACGAGGAGGCCTACGAGTTCGGCCCGAGCTGGACCCGAGGCACGGATAGCGCGCGGCTCCTCACCCAGAATCACCAGGTGCTCCAGATCGCGGCGCTGGGCTGGACGGTTCCCACGAAGGGCCTCGTGCGCGGGGAATTCACCTATGTGCAGGCCAAGACCCTGGACGAGCTCAAGGCCTACCATGGCCGCATCGGCGGCCACATCGTGATGATGGGAGCCCTTCCGAAATTGGATTGGAAGGACCCCAAGCAGGTGGCCGCCTTCAAGGAGGCGATGAGCTCCTTCAGCCACGAGAAGCCCCTCGCCATGCTTCTCTCCAGCGAGAAGAAGGACAACCACATGACGATGGCGGGCAGCCCTGAATCCGAGGCTGGACGGCCCAAGCTGCCCACCGCCTTCATCGCCAACGAGCATGCGGACCTGCTCAAGCGCCTCGCCAAGCGCGGCGAGAAGGTCGAACTGGAACTCCAGATCGGCGGCACCACCAGCGCCCAGCCCGTGAAGGCCTACAATGTCGTCGCCGAAATCCGGGGCAGCGAAAAGCCGGATGAAGTCGTCATCCTCGGTGCCCATCAGGATTCCTGGGACCTCGGCACGGGCGCCACGGACAACGGCACGGGCACCGTCGCCGTGATGGAGGCGCTCCGGGCCATCAAGGCCCTCGGCCTTCAGCCCAAGCGGACCCTTCGCGTCATCCTCTTCAGCGGCGAGGAGCAGGGGCTCCTTGGCTCCGAGGCCTATGTGAAGGCCCATGAGGCGGATCTCAAGAACATCCAGGCCGTGCTGGTGGATGACCTCGGCACCGGCATGATCAAGGGCTGGACCATGGAGGGCCGCGAAGATCTCGCGCCCGCCCTCGGCGCGGCCATGGCCCCGGCCAATGTGGTGGGCTGCAAGGAGCTCTTCTTCGGCACCATCCCGGAGTCCTCGGACAACTGGCCCTTCGAGGAGAAGGGGGTTCCGGCCTTCTTCGGCTACCAGGACTTCGCCGACTACTTCACCAACACCCACCACAGCCAGTTGGACACCCTGAGCCATGTGAAGCCCGATGAACTCATCCAGGGCGCCCAGGCCCTCGCAGTCACCGCCTGGGGCCTCGCCAACGCCCCCGAGCGCCTCGAACACCGGGTGCCCGCGAAGCACTGAATCCGCTCAACCACGAAAAGGGCCCCGAAACGGGGCCCTTTTCGTTTGGGAGGAGCCGAAATTCAGGAGGCCAGGACCTGTCGAAGATCGGACAGGAGGCGGTCCAGCATGCCCTGAGAGAGGGCCATGGGGATCTGCTGCTTGGCTTCGTCCTTCCGGGTGAAGGCGATGCGCTGGACGGTGACGGAGTCCCGGCCCAGGTTGATCTCATTGAACTGGATGCCGTTGTCATCTTTCAGGGGGGGCAGGCTGCGGAGCTGGATGAACATGCCCCGGCGGTCGTGGTCCACGATCTCCAGGCGCTCGCCCAGGTAGGTGAGGCGGTCCGCCAGCAGTTCGGCCTTGGTGCGAAGGCGCTCGAAGCTCTGGCGGGGCGCGGCGCTGCGGGCGGCCTCCATGCGGCCCAACTGGACGCGGCCGCCTTCCCGGCGCACGAGGGAGCAGACTTCCCCGGTCGCGGTTTGGATGGTCTCGGCCTGGAAGCCGTCGAAGGCGCCGGGCTGGATGGTGTCGTCGTAACGCTTGGCGGTGCGGGTGCGCTTCATGGTGATCCCCCCGGAATCCCTTGAAGCGATCTACATGCCAAACTCAAATTCCAAATCAAACATTGAAATAAAACGATTTAAATTTTTAAAGATTCTCGGAATTCGGCCGATGACCGACCATATCTGGTCAACTTAACGGTTCCTGTCCAATTTTGGCCGGGCTATGGGCCTGGGGCCAGCGCACCTTGTAGATCATCCGTTCCAGGCTGCGGCTGTAGGCGGACCAGTGGGAGTCCCCCTCTTCGCGGATGGCGCGGAACATCACCTCCAGCTTGCCGTCCAGATCGTCCAGGTAGTGGACGAGAAGCGCCTCCGGCGTCTTGGGCAGGACGGGCGAACCGAATTCCAGGCGCCCGTGGTGGGAGAGGACGATGTGCAGGAGCTGAAGCCGCAGTTCTTCGGGAAATCCCGGAATGCCTTCCGCCGCCCTCTGGATCCACTGGGCTTCCATGGAGATGTGGCCGATGAGGTTGCCCGCGTCCGTGTACCCGAAGCTGCGGGCGTAGCTCAGTTCGGCGGTCTTGCCCACATCGTGCAGGAGGACGCCGGCCAGCACGAGGTCCCGGTTCATGGCGCGGTAGTGGCCGCAGGCCCGGTCCGCCATGCCGAGGATGGAGAGGGTGTGTTCCAGCAGGCCGCCCAGGTAGACATGGTGCATGCTCTTCGCCGCCGGAGCCTTGGCGAAGGCCGCGCGGAGGTCGGCGTCCTCCACGAAGAGAGCCGTGATGAGCTTTCGGACGAAGGGGTCGGCGAGGGAGGCGATCCAGCGGTCCAGTTCGTCCAGCATCTCCGGCACGGGGCGCTGGCTCACGGGGAAGAAGTGGGAGAAGTCGCCTACCTCCGCGTCGCCCGCGAAGCGCACCTTGTCCAGGCGAAGCTGCATGCGGCCGTTGTAACTGCTCACCGCGCCCTTCACCTTGAGGAAGGCATCCGCCTGGACCGCGTCCATGTCGCCTTCGATGGCGCGGATATCCCAGAGAAAGGCCTTGAGATCGCCGCTGGCGTCCGACAGCTTCAGCTCCAGGTAGTCCGTGCCCTTGCTGCTGGTCTTGAAGGCGGCTTCCTGGGCCAGAAGGAAGCCGGTGAAGGTCTCGCCTTCTTTCAGCGAACGGAGAAAGGGCTGGTCACTCATCCGTCCAGCTTATCAGTGCCTTATCCGTGCCTTATCAACGCCTTCCCAGGGGCTTCAGTGGCTCCGGGGCGGCTTGCCTTGGGGCGCGAAGGGATCCTCCGCCAGGCCCATGTCGAAGGGAATGCGCTTTTCCTCCAGCACCTCGAACCAGGACCACTGGGCGCTTTTGGGGGCATTGCCCTCCGGCAGGCCCAGCACGCGCACCTTCATGTGGCGACTGAAGAGCGGGAATTCCAATTCATCCCCCTGCTTCACATCGAAGGCGGCCTTCCGGGGATGGCCGTTGACGCGCACCATGCCCTCCTCGCACAGGCCGTTGGCCAGTTCGCGGCGCTTGATGAGGTGGGATTTCTTGAGGAAGGCGTCAAGGCGCATGGGGCGTTCCCGGATCAGCCCTTCAGGATCGTGTCCTTGGGGACCATGTAGCGGATGTTGGCGCGGGTGCGAAGGTCCACGAGGTAGCGCTCGATGGCGTTCTTCGCCTTGGGCTCCTGCACCTTTTCGAGGATCTTGTCCTTCACCTCCGCCAAGGGCGTGTGGCGGTCGTCCTCCTTGGCGATGAGCTGGAGGAGGATGAGGTCCTTGTCCGTTTCGAGCAGCGGCGAGACCTCGCCGGGCTTGAGCGCCCAGGCGGCCTGCTCGAGCTGGGGCTGGAGCAGTCCCTTCTGCATCCAACCCAGATCGCCGCCCGTGTCCTTGCTGGCGGCGGTGGAATCGGCCTTCACGAGGTCTTCGAACTTCGCGCCGCTGCTGAGTTCCTTCTGGAC
>JAFDVN010000199.1 GCA_018269025.1 Acidobacteriota bacterium
CGCATGGCGTCGAAGCCCTTCTGGAAGTCATCAATGCCAAAGCGGTGGGTGATGATGGGGCCCAGGTCGAAGCCGCCCTGGATGAGGGCGATCATCTTGTACCAGGTCTCGAACATCTCGCGGCCGTAGATGCCCTTGAGGAAGAGGCCCTTGAACACCACCTTGGACCAGTCAATGGCCACTTCGCCGGGCATGATGCCGAGCATGGCGATCTTGCCGCCGTGATTCATGGTGTCGAGCATCTGGCGGAAGGCCCGTGCGTTGCCGCTCACCTCCAGGCCCACATCGAAGCCCTCGGTCATGCCCAGCTCCTTCATGACCGCTTGAAGATCCTCCGTCGCCACATTCACGGCGCGCGTCACGCCCATCTTGCGGGCGAGGCCGAGCCGGTAGTCGTTCACATCCGTGATGACCACATTACGCGCGCCCACATGTTTCGCCACCGCCGCGGCCATGATGCCGATGGGGCCAGCGCCCGTCACAAGCACATCCTCGCCCACGAGGTCGAAGCTGAGGGCCGTGTGCACCGCGTTGCCGAAGGGATCGAAGATCGCCGCCCACTCGTCCGGCACATTGTCCGGGATCTTGTAGACATTCTCCGCCGGGATGACGAGGAATTCCGCGAAGGAGCCGGGGCGGTTCACGCCCACGCCCTTCGTGTTGCGGCACAGGTGCAGCTTGCCCGCGCGGCAGTTGCGGCAGAAGCCGCAGGTGAGGTGCCCTTCCCCGCTCACCCGGTCGCCGGGCTTGAAGGCTTCCACCTCCGCGCCCACCTTCTCCACGATGCCGAAGTATTCGTGTCCTACCACCATGGGCACGGGGATCGTCGCCTGGCTCCATGCGTCCCAGTTGTAAATGTGGACATCCGTGCCGCAGATGGCCGACTTCTGGATGCGGATCATCACATCGTGGACGCCCAATTCTGGCACCGGCGCGTCCGCCGTGATCCAGATGCCTTCTTCCGCCTTGGACTTGATGAGGGCTTTCATAAGGACTCCAAAAGCATCCGCAGATTACGCTGATTACGCCGATTCAGGCCGCTTTTCAATCTGCGGAATCGGCGAAATCTGCGGATGAACTCTTTATTTGATCACGCCCAGTTCCCGGCCAACCTTGGCAAAGGCGGCGATGGCCTGATCGAGATCGGCGATCGAATGGGCGGCGCTCATCTGGGTGCGGATGCGGGCTTGGCCTTTGGGGACGACGGGGAAGAAGAATCCGATGACATAGACCCCTTCGTCCAGCAGCTTCGTCGCGAAGGCTTGGGCGAGGGGCGCGTCGTGGAGCATGACGGGGATGATGGGATGCTCGCCGGGCAGCAGCTCGAAGCCGAGTTTGGTCATTTCGGCGCGGAAGTGCTTGGCATTGGCCCGCAGACGCTCGCGCAGGTCGGCGCCCTGGCCCAGTAGCTCAAGGGCCTTGAGGCTGGCGGCGGCGATGGCGGGCATGAGCGTGTTGGAGAAGAGGTAGGGCCGAGCTTTCTGACGCAGCATCTCGACCATCGCCTTCGATCCCGACACATAGCCGCCGCTGGCGCCACCCAGGGCCTTGCCCAGCGTGCCGGTCATGAGGTCCACGCGGCCCATGACGCCGTGGTGCTCGTGGGTGCCCCGGCCATCCTTGCCCGTGAAGCCCACGGCGTGGCTGTCGTCGATCATCAGCAGCGCGCCGTGCTTCTCCTTCAACGCGACGATCTCGGGCAGCTTGGCGATGTAACCATCCATGCTGAAGACGCCGTCCGTCACGATGAGGATGAAGCGCGCGCCGGCGGCCTTGGCCTCCAGCAGCTTGGCTTCGAGGTCCGCCATGTCGCTGTTGGCGTAGCGGTAGCGCTTGGCCTTGCAGAGGCGGATGCCATCAATGATGGAGGCGTGATTCAGCGCATCGGAAATAATGGCGTCCTCTTCCCCCAACAGCCCCTCGAAGACACCCCCATTGGCATCGAAACAACTGGAGAAGAGAATCGTGTCCTCGAAGCCGAGGAAGGCACTCAGCTTCGCTTCCAGCTCCTTGTGGAGGTCTTGAGTGCCGCAGATGAATCGCACGGAGGAGAGTCCGAAACCCCGGGCGTCCAACGCGGTCTTGGCCGCCTCGATCAGGGCCGGATGGTCGGACAGGCCAAGGTAGTTGTTCGCGCAGAGGTTGATGACCGCCCGACCGTTGGCCTCCACCCGCGCGTTCTGGGGGCTCGTCATCACCCGCTCAGTCTTGAAGAGGCCCTGTTCCTTCAGCGAATCAAGGGTGGCTCGCAGGTGATCATTGAAAGCGGACATGGGGCTCCCATCCAGAACCCCTCATTGTATCGGCGGAAGGCTACTTCGACGCCGGTTGCTTATCGTGGCTTGGCTTTCTGGAAAGGATCACCTTCCGCTTCGGGTGAAGGACGACCCGGGGGCGCCTTCCCGGGATGTAGAGGATCGGGACGGGGGTGTCCACCCGAAGGATACGGATCGCCGAATCCTGGTGAGGGACGACGGCGAACAGTGCGGCAAGGAGTATGGGCGACATAGGGAAGTCCGGGGTGGCACTCCCACGATTGACCCGGCCGCTGGGAAGGAGGTTGAACCGGCTTCAGCCGATGCAGAAGATCGAGATTGGATTCCCCTTGACCGGCACCTCCGACCTCTCCCATCCTGGCCCCATGGTCTTGGCCCCTCTGATGCGGCGGAATAACCGCAATAACGCCTCCCCCAGCGCGAATCGCGCGTGGGGCGGCGAGGCTCTGACCTAACAGAACCCGACCGTTCACCCCCACCCCGATTCGCGAAGGCGGATCGGGGTTTTTCGTTTTATCCACCCACCCCCACCGGAGGCTGCCATGAGCGCCAACCCCACCCTCTTTCCCACCCCTTACCGTGAAGTCGGGCGACGCCTGCTTCGCCACCAGGAACACCTGGCCCGGAGCGGCACCAGTCTTCGGGAGGAGATCGAAACCCGGTACCTCCAGAAGTGGGAGGGAGACACCCTCTTCCATGTCCTGAAGATCCGAAGCGCCCTCCTTTCCGGCATGCAGGACTTCCTCCTCCAGGAAGGCCTGTTGAACCTGGAGCGGGTGCAGATGAGCCTCGTCACCGACCCGCTGGCCCATGGCGTCGAGCACCTGCCGCGCATTCCCTATCGGGAAAGCGCCTATGTGGCGACCCACAGCATGATCTACGCGAAATTCATGGCCTGCCACAATCCGCGCCTGCGGGGTGTCTTCGTGGATTCCCCCAACCTGCGCCTGGAACTTCCCTCGGACCGCCAGCGGGGCAAATACCTCCTGGATTTCAGCCAGCTTGATGTGGAGCTTCGTCGCCCGGAACGGGTGGAACTGGACGCCTACCTGGATTCGCCCGAGGAAGTCGCCGCGAAGCTCCAAGGGGAATTGAAAGATGCTCTCGCCTTCTTCGAAGGAATGGCCCGGGCAGGCTTCACGCGAGTGAAGGCGTGGGCGGGAGAAAACCTTTCCGCCCTAGGCGTCCGGCTGGATCTGCCGGAAGGCCCCTTCCCGGTCTTTCATCTCGACGAGGCGCCCGTTCCCAAAGAGGATGCGGAAGCCTGGTTCGGGAAACAAACAGAGTCTCAGGCCTTCTTCATCACCGGGCTCATGCGTGAGAACTATGACCTGATCTACCCCTACTTGAAGCGAGATGGATCCCGGCGAGCGCTCCGTGACTTCACCAGCCGCCAGATCTTCAACTACGACCTGGTCGTGAAAGGCCGACTTCAGGATGGGAAGGACACAGCGGCCTTCGAGGTGATGAGCGGTGCCCTCCGGGAATGGTTGCCCGAGGCCATTGTGGCCCGGCTTTTGGACAACGGCGTGATCCCCGAAGCGCCTCGCTTCGACGCGCGGGGGGAAATCGAGAACCTCGAGGCGCTCGGCGGCTACGGTCCCTTCCTCCACCTCGCCTGCAGGCGTGACGAGAAGGGACGACCCACCTTCCCAGCCACCTTCGGCGCGGGCATCGGCATCGAGCGCCTCCTGTGGGCCCTGCTTCGAGGCCCGAAGGTCCGCCACATCGAGGATGTCACCTTCTTCGGCAAGAACCCGGATAGCGCGGAGTTGTTTCTCTTTTAAGTCTTATCCGCAGATTACGCAGATTTCGCAGATAAATGCCCATGGTCCAGAACGCACCGTGACGCATTTAATCTGCGTCATCTGCGTAATCTGCGGACAAATCATTTTGACATTCCCACTCGGTTCATCATCTTGATCGCCATGCAGGCGGCGCCGAAGCCGTTGTCTATGTTCACGACGGCGATGCCGGGGCTGCACGAGGAAATCATGGACATGAGCGCCACGCGGCCGCCTTCGCTCACACCCGCGCCCACGCTGGTAGGGACCGCGATGAGCGGTGAATCCACGAGACCCGCGACGACACTCGGAAGTGCGCCCTCCATGCCCGCGCAGACGATAAGCACGGGACAGGCCTTCAATTCGGGAAGGATGGCCTGGAGCCGGTGCAGCCCGGCCACACCCACATCGAAATAGGTCTTGGTGGGATAGCCCAGCGCCGCAAGGGTCGCCCGCGCTTCCGATGCCACTGGGATATCGCCGGTGCCCGCCGTGATGACGCCCACGGGCGGAAGATCCCGGAGCGCTTTCGACGCGCGGACCGCCGTTCGGCTCACCCGGTCCACAGTTGCGAGCTTATCCAACGCGTCCATCTGCTCCAGTGAGAGGCGCGTGGCGAAGCGAAGGCCCTCGCCTTCCGTGAAGAGCTTTGTCAGATGCTCAATCGTCTTCCCAGGGCCGAACACGACTTCGGGAATGCCGGTGCGGGATTCCCGGTCGTGGTCCCAGCGGATATCCGGATTCATGAGGCAGGCTCCGAGGCGATTCTCTTCGCGAGGCTGCCGCTCTGGACGCCGCCCAGATCCACCGCCACGAAACGGAAGCCCGCGCGCCACGCGGCGCGTTCGAGTTCCGTGCGGAGCGGCTCCTCGAAGCAGCGGGGCGCGAGGGCCGCGTCCAACTCGACACGCACGACACTGTCATGCCAGCGAGCCCGGGCGGGCCAGAGTCCCTTCGTCCGCAGGAAACTTTCAACCGCTTCCACCTGCTTGAGACGCTCGGGCGTCACCTCCGTCCCCACGGGGAAGCGGCTGGCGAGACAGGGCGCCGCGGCTTTGTCCGCGTTGGGAAGGCCCCAGTGCCGGGCCAAGACGCGGATGGCGGCCTTGTCGAAGCCCGCGTCCACCAAGGGGGAGACGACCCCGTGTTCCTTCGCCGCCTGCAACCCGGGGCGCACATCGCCAAGGTCTTCGAGCTGGGTGCCATTCATCAAGACACCTTCAAGGCCCAACTCCGCCGCGGCTTTCTCGGCCACGCCATAGAGGGTGGACTTGCACCAGTAGCAGCGGTCCCCCGCGTTGGCGCGATAGCCGGGAAGGTCCGTCTCATCCGTGGCCAGCTCATCCAGCTCCGCGCCCAGGAACCCCGCGAGCGCGTGGGCTTCAGCCCGTTCCTCCCGCGCCAGGGAAGGACTCACCGCCAGCAGCGCCTTCGTTTCCAATCCGGCCTTGATGCATGCGGCAAGAACGAGGGTGGAATCCACGCCCCCTGAAAAACAGACAAGCGCCCTTCGCCCCGCGCTCTTGGCGCGGACGGTTTGAATCAAGCGGGACTCCAGGGCCGAGGTGTCCATCTCCCCAGTGTGGCACCATCGAGTCATTCTCTGGAGCCCTCATGCGCCGCGCCCTGCCCGTCGTGCTTCTGCTCGCAACCGCCGCCTGTTCCCGGGGAGGACTGAAAAAAGCCGATGCCGAGGCCGCCATCCGCGCGAAATACCCGGTGGTAGTGCCGGTCAAGGTCCCTTCCCGCGTGTCCGCGGCCGTGGGCTCCCCGGAAGCCGTGAAGGCCCAAGCCTTCATGGACAACCTCCAGAAGACCGGCTGGTTCGACATTGCAAAGGACGATAGCAAGATGGGCACCACCGTCTTCACCTTCACCCCCAAACCCGGCGCGCCGGTCCAGGCCAGCGGCAAGGGCTGGCTCGTACCCGCCGCTCAGGCGGTCTTTGTTCAGGGCACCCACCACACCGAACAGGGTTCGACGGCGAAGGTGACCTACCAGATCAAGCTCGCGAACCCCACGGCTCAGTTCCCCCTCTTCACGCTGCTGCACCCCACTGCACGGATCGGTGACACCAAGCCCCGCCACGCCGTCTTCGAGAAACAAGGAGGGACCTGGGTGCTGACGGGCACGGATGAAACCTTCACGAAGGGCGAATGAGCGCCGCGTAGTCTGTAGGCGTTCGCCCCACCAGGGCTTTGAAATCCTTGATGAAGTGGGCCTGGTCGAAATAGCCCAGGTCCAGAGCCAGCGCGGCCCAATCCACGAGATTGCCTTCGTCCACCCGGGCCAGGGCTTCGTGCAGCCGGTAACGCTGGATCACCCACTTGGGGCTTACGCCCACATAGCGCGCGAAGAGGCGCTGGAGCGTCCGAGAGCTCACGCCGAAGGGTCCAGAGAGGTGATCCAGCCGGGTGATCTCACGGTCCTCGGCGATGCGCGCGGCGATTCCGTTGAGGAAGGGTACGCGCGGGTCGGGCCCGGGATGGCAACTGCGCAAGAAAGCCTCGGCGATTTCGATGCGCGTGGCGTCCTCGTCGGCGGCCAGCACCGAGTCCTCAAGGTCTTGTCCTGACCCACCAAAGACTTCAGACAGCGTCAGCAGCATGTCCGTCAGCGACGAAAGCGGCTCCCCGAGAAACGGGTGGAATCCCGCCGGCTTGAACTTGATGCCAAAGACGCGGCCCTGCCCTTCCAGCCTTCGAGTGAAACGGCTTCGCGACACGCCGCCCACCCGCGTGTTTCCCACCTCGAACACGATGTGAACCGCCGGATGCGGCAGCGTTTCTTGTATTCGAGGCTCCTGACCTCGGAGATCCCAGGACACGCTCCAGAAGTGGGCCACGAGATCCCCCAGATCCGGAGACGGCAGGCGTCGGTCATGGTGGAATTCGCCCTCGCTCCGCTCCGGATGAAGCACGCCTCGCGCCTTTCCTGCATCCATCCGTTCCATGGTCCAAGAATTCCACACTGTCGCGCTTTTACAATCGCGCGAAAGAGCCTCCCGCTACCTTCAAGGGGTCTCGAAGGAGTCGTCATGAGCACCCGCGCCACCGCTTCCTGCAAAGGCTTGTCCTGGGAAGAAACGCCCCAGGATGAAATGCCCGGCGAGCCCAAGCTCACCACCGTCCATGCCCGCAACCGTTACACGGGCGGCTGGGAAGGCGAGGGCAGCCTGCATCTCCAGATGGTCTATGTGAGCGATCAGACGGTCCACTACACGGGCCTGGAGCGAGTCTCCGGAAGCCTCGCTGGAAATCAGGGCAGCTTCGTCCTCAAGCACGATGGCATCTTCGAAGGCGGCCTCGCCAAGACCACCTGGACCGTGGTGCCCGGGTCGGGAACGGGTGAACTCTCCGGCCTGCGCGGGACAGGAGGCTTCGCCTCGGGCCACGCGGAAGAATCCCCCGTCACGCTGGACTACGACTTCATCTGATCGCTAGAAGACCCACTTCATGCCAATGCGCCCCTCGCGGGGTGCCACAGGGTGCAGATGGATGTCCTCCACGCCGGAGGCCGGTTCCCCGGGCAGCCGTGAGGGGTAGAAGTAGTCAATGTCGCTGGCCTGGGCGTTAAGGAGGTTGAAGACTTCCATGCTCACCTGGAGGCGCTTCGTGGCTTGCCAGCGAACCTGGAGCTGGACCAGATTGGAGGCCTTACTCTTCACGCTGCCGTCCTCGATGAGAGTTCGAGGACCAAACCAGCGGTCCAAGAAGGTGAGTTGAAGCGCCTCCGCCGGATGCCAGGAGAGGCCCACCAGCGCCGCGCCTGCGATGGACTGGGGCACATGGTCGCCCACTGGGTCGAAGGCAGTAAAACGCGCGGTGGAATAGGCCAAGTCTGCATTAAGCGTGAGGCGATCCGTGGCGTGGATCTCGTTGCTCCATTCGATACCCTGACGCCGGGTAGGCCGGTTGGGCGAAGTGGTTCCATCGTCCCCACCGAAGGTGAGTTCGGAATCCAGATCCAGGCGCCAGAAGGCGAGCGTCGTCTGCCAGCGGGGAAGGATCGAGCTCCGGACTCCGATCTCTTCGCCATGCGCTTTCACGAGAGGCGTGACCCGGCCCATCGGCACGCCAGTGCTGGGATCCACCGTGATCGTCGTTCCGCGGGCATCGTTGCTGTGGAAGCCTTGGCCGTAGGAGAGGTAAATCTCCGTATCCTGCCAAGGGCCAAAAATGAGGCTCGCTTTCGGGCTGGTGATGGCGGCGTGGGCCTGGCCCGCGTTGGCGGCCGTGTCGGATCGCACTGTGGCTTGGGTGGCATCCTCCCGCACACCCAGAACCGTGCGGAACCAGCCAGACCACTGGACGCGGGTTTCGAAGGCAAGGCCTTCCGTCGCCTGCACCACCTGGTCCTTCAGCACCGTGCCCAACTCCTGCCGGGCCTCCGTGTGAGATAAGTTGAGGCCCGAAATGTTGTCGTTGCGGATCTGAAGGCTCGCCTCGTTGTCCATGGGACGACCAAACAGCGTCGTGCTCCAGCGCTGGCTGATCTTGAGGCCGGAGATCGTGCGTCGGTCGTGCTGGTGGAACTGGTCGCCGTGGATTGGATCGTTCAGGAAGTAAGTGAAATCGCTGTAGAGATCCAACGCGTAGGTAGAGAGAAATCCTTCAACCCGGGTGACACCGCCATCCTCGGCGTGTTGCCAGGCACCCATCACCGCCTGGCGTCGGCTCGCACCGCCATCGGTCGGATCTATCTCCCCGAAGCGGTTAAGTTGACCGCTCGTGATGGCGCGTTGGGGAATCTGGTCGCTGCTGTTCCACCGGCCTGAATAGGCGAGACCCGTCAGCTCAATGGTGTCCGAGGCTCCGGCCCAGCTATAGCGAACCAGGCCATTGGCCTTGCGGTAATCATCGGGATGAACCCATGGGCCATCGTTACTCATTAGCTCTAGCGCGGTGAGCAGATCACCTTGACCCACCTTCATCGAACCCGCCGCCAGGAATCGCCGGTAACCATCCGCTCCCATTTCCACCTGGGTGATGGGCGACAATGAGTGGACATAGTCCATGCGTACCGAACCTGCGGCAGAGAAATCTCCGGCATCTGCGAAGTAAGGGCCCTTCTCGTACTGGATGTCGCGCATCAGTTCAGGGATGAGAAAGTTCAGGTCGGTGTAACCCTGGCCGTGGGCGTTGGAGGGGAGGTTCACGGGCAGGCCCGCCACCGACACGGAGAGGTCGGTGCCGTGATCAAGGTCGAAACCACGCAGGTAGTACTGGTTCGCCTTTCCCTCCCCGCTGTGCTGGCTGATGAGCAGCCCCGGAACCGTTTCGAGTACTTCGCCCGCCCGCAAATATGCCCGACCCTCAAGCTTTTCCCGGGTGACGATACCCTGGCTCGCGGTATCCGCGATGCCGAGTAAGTGGTTCACGGGGGCATCAAGATCATGTACTTTCTGAGACTCCGCCTTGCCCTTGATCTCGACCGTCGCGCTGGGTTCCTTCGGGCGATTGGCGGATGGTGGCCCCGCCTGTTGGGGCGCAGCCAATGCGCAGGCAAGGAAGAAAGAGTCAAAGCAAGGGCTCATGGCGTCTCCGATGGATCCGGGGTTTCCGGGACGCCCTACGGCCTTAAGGCCGCCATCGGAGCGTCTGATGGCTGTCTGGTGAATCTATCTGATCAGAGCTTGCTCTTCAACCACGCGATACCGAGGGCCAACATGGAGGGACGCTTGGGCTTCGGGCGCGTTACCGGCGAGGCGCTCCAGGTCGCCCAAGCGGACCGCAGAAGCGCCATGTCCCCGGCGAAGACGAGCTGTCCGCCCAGCAGCGCGGGGCCGGGCTCGATCTGGCCTTCCACGAGTCCGCGCACGGCAGAGTCGTCGCCCTGTAGCTCAGGGCCGCTGCCCCAGGTCGCATCCTTGGTGACGATGCGGAACGATTGGGCCAGCAGCGCGAGCCGGGTCGGAATCAGGTCCGCCAGTGGAATGCCGGAGCCATTGCCGCTGGGCCGCTTGAAGTAGCGGGGGAATTTTTGGGCGAGGCCCTGGTCGCCCGCGATCTTGAGCTTGCCGCTGACGAAGGCGGTCATGGGGTCGAGGGTGCCTTCATTGAGGCCGATCCAATCGGGCGCGGCCATGGTGAGGGTCGCCTGGGCATCCGCCCGAAGAACCTTTTCAAGCGAGTAGGCACCCTCCTTGATGATGGAGGAGTAGTCGCCGCCGCCATCACCCGTGATGTGGTAGGCGACCACCGCGTTCACGCCGACCGCCTTCTCGGGTAGGAAGGTCGCGCTCATGCGCTGGAAGATCTCGTCCACTGTGACGGCCATGGGGCACCTCGGCGCTGATGATCGCGCCGTGGCTCCTTCACTTCAATCGCTACCAGCGGTAAAGCGTTGAACCGCGAAGGCGCGAAGGACACTAAGGGGCACCGACCCACCAGGCCAGGGCCCGCCGCGATGCGGCGGCCTTCGCGTGAAACGCGAAGGTGGGATCAAGCGGGAGTAGCGCGTCCACGCGCGAAACGGGTGAGGGCGCTACTCCCGCTTGATCCCCAGCCCTGACCTGCAATGTGCCACGATCTCTCCGTGTCCTCCGCGTCTCCGTGGTGAATAATCCCTTTCATGGATTCCACTGATCGTTGCCCCTACTGCGGCCAACCTGCGGGTCGGGTCTATGTCCATGGCCATGTGCAGTGCCTCGCCTGCGGCCTCAACATTGACGAGTGCTGCCGCGGGGAGCAGGCCTCAGATGGCGGTGACGAAGGCGCTTAGCGCCGCTCGGAGCGCGGTGGCGGTTTCCGCATCCAACGATCCGTCCGCCGAGACCTTTCGGCTCACGCTTGCGATGGAGACGACTGCGGCATCCGGAAGCTTGGCTCCCATCACTCGCAGAATCTCCACCAAGTTCGCCTGGGCCATGGATGCGCCCATGAAGGAAGGTGAGGCGTTGATGAGCAGCGTCGGTTTGTCCGTGAATTCACCCGAAGACACGATCCAGTCGAGCGCGTTCTTCAGGGAACCCGGCACACCATGGGCGTACTCAGGGCTGCACACGAGGACACCATCCGCTGCCGCGATGCGGGCGCGAAGGTCCACCACGGGCCTAGGCGCAGGTTCTACATCCAGGTCGGGGTTGAAGTGCGGGAGCTCGGCGAGGCCCGCGAACAGCTCGACCTCAATCCCATCCGGAACCAAGCTCGCTGCGGCCCGCAGGAGCGCCGTGTTGAACGAACGCTCCCGAAGGCTGCCGGAAATGGCGAAGAGCTTTTTCACGCCTTGGCGAAAAGGTCCATGACCTCATGGAGTAGCTTGATGGCATCCGCCTTGGGGCGCTGAAAGGCGTTGCGGCCCATGATGCTGCCGAAGGCGCCGCCCTTGGCCAACTCGGAGACTTCCTTGAGCACATCGTCGGTGCCCTTGGCCTCACCGCCGCTGAATATGATGATGCGGCGGCCATTGAAGGCGCTGCGAACGACTTCCTTTACGCGGTCGGCAAGGGTCTCGATGGGGATGCCCGCCTTTTCGAAGGCCGCGGCCGCTTCCTTCACTTCGAGATGCTTCTTGGGCGGCTTCACCTTGATGATGTGCGCGCCGAGCTGGGCCGCGATCTGAGCCGCGTAGCCCGCCACATCCACGGCGGTCTCGCCGTCCTTGCTCAGGCCCGCCCCGCGGGGATAGGCCCAGAGGACGGTCGGCAAGCCCACGGCCTTGGCTTCCAAGATGAGCTCGCGGAGGTTCTCGTACTGGATGTTGCGATCGCCGCTGCCGGGATAAATCGTGTAGCCAATGGCGGCGCAACCCAGGCGCAGGGCGTCCTCCACGGAGCCCGTGATGGCCGAGCAAGGTTCGTGGCCTTTGCTCAGGATGTCGCTGTTGTTGAGCTTCAGGATGAGCGGGATGTCGCCCGCGTAGTCGCTAGCCACATGCTCGATGAAGCCCAGGGGCGCGGCGTAGGCGTTGCATCCGCTTTCGATGGCCAGCTCAATGTGGTAGCGGGGATCGTAGCCGCCGGGATTGGGCGCGAAGGAGCGCGCGGGACCATGCTCAAAACCTTGGTCCACGGGCAGGATCACGAATTTACCCGTGCCCGCGAGGCGGCCTGTGTTCATCATCCGCGCCAGATTGGCTTTGACGCCGGGGTTTTCCGACGAATACCAGGACAGGATTTCCTTCACGCGGGGGGTGGCCATCATTCACCTCGACGGGTCAATCCTCCATGGTAGCCCAGGACTCCCGGAAGGCTGAGCGGTGTAATCTGGAGGGCCATGAGCGCCCTGCACCGGCTCATCCACGACTGGAACGCCGGTGGCGATGACGGCGGGCGCATTCCTTTGCTCAATGACGAGACGCTGCGGGACGGACTCCAAAGCCCCTCGGTGCTGGACCCGCCCATCGCCGCCAAGCGGGACCTGCTCCACCGCCTTTCCCGCCTTGGCGTGGATGCCATAGACCTGGGTATGCCCGGCGCGGGCCCGAAGGCCGTGGCGTCGGTCAAAGCGCTGCTCACTGAAATCCGGGATCAGGGGCTGCCGCTCTACCCCAATGCCGCCGTGCGAACCCTGGAAGCTGACTTACGCCAAGTCGCGGATATCCAGCAGCGGGTGGGCATTCCGCTGGAAGCTGGCGCCTTCGTGGGGTCGAGCCCCGTGCGGATGGATGTGGAGGGCTGGGATCTGGCCTTCGTCGTGAATACGGTCCGTGAGGCCGTGGCCTTCTGCCGCCGCGAACAGGTGCCCGTGATGATGGTGACGGAGGACACCACTCGCGCCCAGCCGGAAGTGCTCGAGGCGATCTACACGGCCGCGCTGGATGAAGGGGCCCAATCCATCTGCCTGTCGGACACCTGCGGTCACGCGACCCCCCAAGGCGTCCACAACCTCGTCCGCTACGCCAAGGAGACGCTACTCCACAACCACCCTGATGTGCGACTGGACTGGCACGGTCACAACGACCGGGGCCTCGGAGTTGTGAACGCGATCGCGGCCTTTGAAGCGGGTGTGGACCGCTTGCACGGCTCCATCCTCGGTATCGGGGAACGCTGCGGCAATGTGGCCATGGACCAGCTCATGGTGAATCTCATGCTCATGGGTCACTGGTCCGGTGATCTCTCCGACCTGCCCGCCCTGGCGGATCGTGTGGCGGAGCTGGTGGGCTTCGAGATCCCCGCCAATTACCCGCTCCTCGGTCGGGACGCCTTCCGCACGGGCACCGGCGTCCACGCGGCGGCGATCGTGAAGGCATTGCGCCGTGGCGACAAGGCCCTGGCAGACGCCGTGTATTCCGGCGTGCCCGCAGCCCTCGTGAACCGCCGACAGGAGATCGTCATTGGCCCCATGGCGGGCCACAGCAATGTCGCCTATTGGCTCGAGATGAACGGCTTCGATGTAAATCCGGACCGCGTCGAGCGCATTCTCACC
>JAFDVN010000019.1 GCA_018269025.1 Acidobacteriota bacterium
ACGGTGAGCACCCAGCGGTAGCCCTCGCCTCCGACGGTGGCGATATACGGTTTGCCACCTTCCTCGCCGAGCTTCTTGCGGAGGTTGGCGATGTGCACATCCACCGTGCGGGGGGTGGGCTGGGCATCCTTGTCCCAGGCGAGCTGGAGGAGCTCCTTCCGGCTGTGGGTGCGGCCCGGATGGCTGATGAGGATCTCCAGGAGCCGGAACTCGCGGGGCGTGAGATCCATGATCTGCTCGTCCTTGGTGGCTTCCAGGCGGGGCAGATCGAAGCGGAAGGGACCGCTGCGGAGGGCCTTGGGCTTTTCGAGGGGACGGGTCCTGCGCAGGATGGCCTTTACCCGGGCCAGCAGTTCCAACACGGAAAAGGGCTTCACCAGGTAGTCGTCCGCCCCCAGAGAAAGCCCCTGCACCCGGTCCTGCTCCGCGCCCCGGGCCGTCAGCATGAGAATCGGCACGGGGTCCTGGCGCTCGCGCAGGGTCCGGAGAACCTGGAAGCCATCCACCACGGGGAGCATCAGGTCCAGGACGATGAGGTCCGCCCTGCGGGTCCGGTGGGAGGCCAGAGCTTCCGCGCCATCCGCCGCGGCGGCGATGGAAAACCCCTCATAGCTCAGGTTTTGGGTCAGGAGTTGGCGGAGGGAAGTCTCATCCTCCACCACGAGGATGTGGGTCATGGGGGAACCGGATTCGCAAGGAGCAGCCCTCCAACCTTGAGTCCCGAGCCTTGGAAAGGCAAGCAAAGAATTTCGGGATTTTCCCTGTTAATCCCCATAGCTTCAGGCCCGTTGGATTTCCAATTCGGCGGAGAAGCCTTCGCCGGGGGCCGATTCAAAGGCGAGGCCCCACCCTTCCCGCTCGGCCACTTGGAGCAGCAGGCTGAGTCCGAGCCCCTGGCCTTCATGGAGGAAGCCCTCCTTCCCCTCTTCCCGAAGCCGCTGATAGGGCTTGCCGAGGACGCTCAGTTCCTTGGCGTCGAGCCCCTTCCCTTCATCGTGAACTCTGATCTGCATGCGCTTGCCATGCGCGGAGGTCTCCACCGTCACACGGCCCGCGCCGTGAAGAAGGCTGTTCTCCACGAGGGTCAGCAGCGCGGAGCGCAGGCTTCCGGGCGAGGCGAGGCCCTGCTCGGGTCCCAGGCGCAGATCCAAGTTGCGGTTTTCCAGTTCGTAGCCGGGGCGGAGATCCTCCAGCGCCGCCCGGATCCAACTGCTGTCAATGACCTGGGTGGGACCGGTGCGCTCGTCGCCGCGGATGGCGCGGAGCCCGTTCTCGATCATGAGGGTGAGCTGATCCACCTCGGCCCCGAGCTTCATCAACTCTTCATCCGCCTGATCCTGATCGAGGCGCCCCAGGCGGAGGGTGTCGCAGCGGAATTTGAGAATGGCCAGCGGGGTCTTGAGGCTGTGGGTCATGGAGGCGAGCCGGTCCGCGTCCAGCATGGCCCGCTGTCGCGTGCGGTGGCGCAGCCAGAACCCCAGGAGCGTCCCAAAGCCGATGAAGAAGGAGATGTATCGGACGATCCAGTACTGGCGAATCAATTGTTCGTTAGCGAGGTTGGAGGGAGATGGGGTTGAAGGAATGCAGACAAGCTGCCACCCGGGACCAAAGGCGTTCGTGGTGAGTACTGAGATCGTGGGGTCGTAGGTGGCGATGCGGAAAGGGTCCGCCTGGAGGTGGGGATCCTTCCCCCACTCCTGGACCTCAAGCTTGTCTGCGTGTTCCAGGTCGGATTGCTGGATCAGGCCAACCCGGATTTCCGCGTTGGGACGGAGCGTCACTTTGAGAAAGCGCTCCACGGAAGGATCCCCCGGCTTCCAGCGCTTGATGACCATCCATCGGTCCGCCAGGAGAACGATGGTGGCGATCTTGCCCGAGTCGGGATCCTGATCCTTGGGGGGCACCCAATCAAACCGCTGGGCCGCTTCGGCATGGGCGAGCCAATTCAGGTAGAGGATGCCCTTCGGGCTGGAAGGATCTCCTGGAATCAGGCGATCGCCTTCCCGGACCCAAAGCCTGCGGCGGTCGAAGCGGTCGAAGACCGCAGTGATCAGAGGTTGGGATTCCAGAAAGGCCTGGACCTCCCGTTCATCGCCGCGTTCGAAAGCTGGAATGAGCGGCAGGGTCTTCCAGGCGCGCTCCACACCGTCCATGTCATTCCAGTGGGCATCGGTGAAGTCTTGGGACATGGTGATGGCCCGCCATGCGTACCAACCCCGCGGAGCTAGGTAGAGCGCGATTCCCAGTACCAGGCTCGCAAGCAGGAGCAGGAAGGCTCCGCCCTTGCCCTGCAGATGCCGGCGCCAGGCGGACTCCTCCCCCACGGCGCGGAGGCGGCGGAAGCGGATGGCTTGGCGGCGGGACATGGACCCCCAGTCTAGCTTCCGGCGAAGGCTTCAGCCCAGGGCCAGCATGCGTTCCACGGGCGCGAGGGCGCGAAGGCGCGTGGCTTCGGGGATCTCGATGGCGGGCTGGAGGTCTCGGAGCGCCAGGTAAAGCTTTTCCAGGCTGTTCAGCTTCATGTAAGGACAGAGCGAGCAGTTGCAACCACTGTCCGCGGGGGCCGGGATCAGTTCCGCGTCGGGCCGGGCCTTCTTCATCTGGTGGAGGATGCCCGCTTCGGTGGCGACGATGAAGGCGCTCGCCGGACTCTCTTTCACGAAGCGGAGCAGGGCGGCGGTGGAGCCGATGAAGTCCGCGAGCTGGAGCACGGAGCCATCGCATTCGGGGTGGGCGATGAGCTTGGCCTCGGGGCGCTGGGCCTTCAGGGCCGCGAGGCGCTTGGCCTGGAACTGCTCATGGACGATGCAGAAGCCGGGCCAGAGGACCATGTCGCGGCCCGTCTGTTTCATCACCCATTTGCCCAGGTGGCGGTCGGGCGCGAAGACGATCTTCTTGTCTTCCGGGATGCTCTGCACCACGCGCACCGCGTTGCTGCTCGTGCAGATGACGGTGCTGAGCGCCTTCACCGCCGCAGAACAGTTGATGTAGCTCACCACTTCGTGATCGGGATACTGCTCGAGCCACTTGTCGAACTGATCCGCAGGGCAGCGATCCGCCAGGGAGCAGCCCGCGTCCAAATCCGGGAGGACGACGGTCTTGCCGGGGCTCAGGATCTTCGCGGTCTCCGCCATGAAGTGGACGCCGCAGAAGGCGATCACTTCCGCGTCCGTCTTCGCCGCCTGCTGGCTCAACTGGAGGCTGTCGCCTACGAAATCGGCCAGGTCCTGGATCTCCGGTTCCTGGTAGTAGTGGGCGAGGACGATGGCCTTGCGCGCCCCCTTGAGGCGGCGGATCTCCTGTTCCAGATCGAGCCCATCGGGAATCGTGGCGAGGTCGGGGGCGTAAGGCAGGGCGGCGCTCATGGGATCAGTTTAGGGCTTCCAGGCCACGGCGTTCACGAGGGTCTCTTCCCGCTCCTTGGGTGGCGGAAAGCCCCAGAACTCGAGCGTGCCCAGATCCCACCGGCTCCACCACAGGTAGGGAAGGGAAATAGCGTGCTCGGGGATGGTGAATCCCGCCGCCCGCGTCATGGTGAGGTACTCCTCGGCCGTGCGCTGAGTGTCCATCGGATGGCGAAACAGCAGCCGGATCATCCAGGACCGGATGTACTTGCGGGTGGACTCCGCGAAGAGCAGCACGCCCCCGGGCTTCAAGACGCGGAACCATTCGGCGAGCGCTTCTTCCTGGCGGACGAGGTGATGCAGGGTCTGATGGCAGAAGACGAGGTCCACGGACGCATCCGGCAGGCCGGTGTCGCTGGCATCCGAGACCCGGAGATCCACTTCGCAGGCCAACTCATCCACGACGGGCTTCGCCCAGGCGGGCATGCGGGGATCGGCATCCACCCCCACGAGGCGCTCCGGTTGGAACCGCTCCGCCAATTGCTTCAGGGAACGGCCCTGGCCGCAGCCCGCGTCCAGCACCACGGGGTAGGTCCGGTCCTGCGGTAGAAAGCGCGTCAGGTCGTCCAGCGCGGCGGCCACCACATGGTCGTACCAGATGTTCGTGCCTAGGAACCAGGTGCCGAAGGCGCTCTCTTCCACATAGTCCGGAACGACACTCGACTTCCGCAATCCGACCTCGCTCCGCTGGGGTAAACCTCGGATTCTACTCCGGTTTGCCACCTTGCCGCGCCGCGAGAAAGGCACCGACCCGGCGAGCGGGTTCCGGGCCCGCGAAGGCCTCGGCGAAGGCGACGCGCTCCCACGCCAAGGCCGGGCCCAGGTCCAGCCCCGCTTGAGCCGCGTGAAGGCGCTCAAGCAGGGCGAGAGCCCGGGGATCGGTCTCAGGGGAAGGTCGCGTCATCGGTTCACTTGAAGCGCCACACCGCGGCGACGCCGATCCAGGTGGCGGTGTCGAAGCCGAAGCCGTCACCACCGTCCTTGTCCACAAAGACCTGGTTGAGGGTGCCTTCCAGGCTGAAGTTCGGCGTGAAGGTGAAGCCCGCGCCGCCCCGGACGCCGAGCTGGCCGCTTTGGGAGGCGCTGCCGCTGAGGCCGAGGTACTTGTTGTCGAAGGACACCTTCATCTGGTTGACCGTGGCGCCGGCGACGGTGTACCAGCCGCTTTCGGGGGAATCGAAGTTGTAGACCCAGTCCGCGCCCGCTTGGAGCGTCTTGTAGTCGTTCTTCCAGCCGCTGCCCCACCGGTCGCCGGGCATGTAGACATAGTCCAGGTGCGCGCGGATCTGGTGGTGGCTGGTGAGGTTGAAATCCAGGTGGCCGCCGATCTGAGCGCCCAAGAAGGCGTTGGTGCCGAGGCTGTCCTTGCTGTTCAGGTCGCCCACGGGCAGGGCGGCGCCGGCGGTGATGCCGCCGTTGAGGTCCACGCCTTGGGCGGCGAGCCCGGTGGCGGCGAGGGTGAGGAGGGCGGAGGCGAAGAGCTTCTTCATGCGGTTCTCCGGATCAGGGCCGGACCATCCGGCCTAGGAGTGGACCCTAGCAAGGGCCACCTGATCCTGTGTCAGCGGGACCGTGACAGTTCCCGACCCCTACTCCAGCGTGACGCCCCGGGAACTGCGGATGCGCGTGACGATGCGGCTGGTGCTATGGCCTTCCCGGAAGGGAAGCAGGACGAGTCGGCCACCTCGACCCTCCACCACATCCCGGCCCACCACCGTGGAGGGCGTGTAGTCGCCACCCTTGGCGAGCAGATCGGGCTGAAGATCCCGGATGAGCAGCTCCGGCGTGTCCTCCGCGAAGCGCACCACCGCGTCCACGCTCCGCAGGCCCAGCAGCACGGCCGCGCGAGCCGCTTCATCCTGCACGGGTCGCGAGGGGCCCTTGAGCCGCGCCACGGAAGCGTCCGCGTTGAGCCCCACGACGAGGAAGTCGCAGAGTTCGCGCACCTCTTCCAGATAGGCGACATGACCCGGATGGAGGAGGTCGAAGCACCCGTTGGTGAACCCCAGGCGACCGCGCCGGGACTCGGGCGCCCAGGCGGGATTGGCCTGAAGGAAGGCGAAGGCGGAGTCGAAGTACCGGGAAGCGGGGCTCATCTCCGCGATATACTACTCACTCTGCGGCCTTTGGCGCGCGGGATCTGGCGTTTTCGAGGCCCCCATGCCCCTCTACGAATACCGTTGCGAAGCCTGTGGCACTCAGGAAGAAGCCCTCGAAAGCTTTTCCGCGCCCACCGAACACGCCTGTTCCGCCTGCGGGGCGGGGCAGGGGATGAAGCGGCAGCTATCCAAGGCGGGCTTTGTCCTGGCGGGCGGCGGCTGGTACGACTCGGGGTATGGGTCCGAGTCCCCCCAAGCTGCCAGCGGCGCGGGAGCCGGGGCTTCGAAGGCCGAATCCAAGCCCGCCACCTCGACCGAATCGGCCCCAGCGGTCGCTTCCCCGGCTTCTTCCGCCCCCACGGGCGGCTGCGGAGGCGGGTGCAGCTGCCACTAGCGTCATTCCCCCTTGGCCTTCGGGCCAGGCTTCGCTAGGATGGAGGGTCCTGCCTCTCGGGGCAGTGATCCCTTTCGCTCGATGTCGCCCGCGCGACCGCTCGCGCCCAGGCCCGGAGACAGTCTCCGACGCGCCTAACCAGGAGGATGGTATGCCTACCATCAATCAGCTCATCCGGCAGGGCCGGAAGACCTTCGAGAACAAGACGAAGAGCCCCGCGCTCAACGCCTGCCCCCAGAAGCGCGGCGTCTGCACGCGCGTCTTCACCACGACGCCCAAGAAGCCAAACTCGGCCCTCCGCAAGGTGGCCCGCGTGCGCCTCACCAATGGCATCGAGTGCACCACTTACATCCCCGGCGTCGGCCACAACCTGCAGGAGCACAGCATCGTGCTCATCCGCGGCGGCCGTGTGAAGGATCTGCCGGGCGTGCGCTACCACGTGGTCCGCGGAACGCTCGACGCCACCGGCGTCGCCGGCCGCAACCAGTCCCGTTCCAAGTAC
Organism: Acidobacteriota bacterium; assembly: GCA_018269025.1. Classification (GTDB taxonomy): domain Bacteria; phylum Acidobacteriota; class Holophagae; order Holophagales; family Holophagaceae; genus JAFDVN01. The sequence goes on from JAFDVN010000019.1 coordinate 6,400, forward strand.
GGCGCGAAGCGGCCCAAGGCCGGCGCGGCCGCGGCGAAGAAGTAGGAGGTAGCTAAATGTCCCGTCGTTCCGCCCCCGCCAAGCGCGAGATCCTGCCGGATCCCGTCTACAACTCCCTGCTCGTCTCCAAGTTCGTGAACATCCTCATGGAGCAGGGCAAGAAGGCCACCGCCGAGCGCATCATCTACGGCGCCCTCGAGATCGTCGCCAAGAAGAGCGGCGAAGAAGCCCTCGAAGCCTTCACCAAGGCCCTCACCAACATCAAGCCCGCCGTCGAGGTGAAGTCCCGCCGCGTCGGTGGCGCCACCTACCAGGTGCCCGTGGAGGTTCCCCAGAACCGCCGCACCTCCCTGGCCATGCGCTGGCTGAAGTCCTACTCCGCCACCCGTGGCGAGCGCACCATGCGCGACAAGCTGGCCGGCGAGATCCTCGACGCCATGAACTTCCGTGGCGCGGCCGTGAAGAAGAAGGACGATGTCCACAAGATGGCCGAGGCGAACAAGGCCTTCGCTCACTACCGCTGGTAGAGCGGCACTTCCAATCGAAGAAGGCCGCTCCCATGGCGGCCTTCTTCGTGAAGTGCTGAACGCCCGATTGAAGTCCGACTGACCGAATCCATTCCCTGATCCGAATCCCCCAGGAGGCCGCCGTGGCCCGCCACACTCCCCTCGAGCGCTATCGCAACATCGGCATCATGGCTCACATTGACGCCGGCAAGACGACGACGACGGAGCGCATCCTCTACTACACCGGCAAGATCCACAAGATCGGCGAGGTGCACGAGGGCGCGGCGACGACGGACTGGATGGTCCAGGAGCAGGAGCGCGGCATCACCATCACCTCCGCGGCCATCACCGCCACATGGACGCCCCAGACTGGCGGCCACACGGGCGTGGAGCACCGCATCAACATCATTGACACCCCGGGCCATGTGGACTTCACGGCCGAGGTGGAGCGCTCGCTCCGCGTGCTGGATGGCGCCGTCGCCGTCTTCTGCGCCGTGGGCGGCGTGCAGCCCCAGTCCGAGACCGTGTGGCGCCAGGCCGACAAGTACGGCGTGCCCCGCATGGCCTTCGTGAACAAGATGGACCGCACCGGCGCGAACTTCTTCCGTGTCGTGGACATGATGAAGACCCGCCTCAACGCGAAGCCCTGCCCGATCCAGATTCCCATCGGCGCCGAAGAGAACTTCAAGGGCGTCGTGGATCTCATCCTCATGAAGTCGCTCACCCACGAAGAAGGCGACAAGGGCTTCAATGTCGTCTACGGCGATATTCCCGCCGAGCTCGTGGACACCGCCAAGGAGTGGCGCGAGAAGATGATCGAGATGGTCGCGGAGACCGACGAATCGCTGATGGAGAAATACCTCGGCGGCGAGGAGCTCTCTGAATCCGAGATCCGCGAGGGTCTGCGCAAGGGCTGCGTTTCGCTCTCCTTCACGCCCATGACCTGTGGCTCCGCGTTCAAGAACAAGGGCGTCCAGCCCATGCTCGACGCGGTCGTGAACTACATGCCTTCGCCCCTCGACATCCCAGCCATCAAGGGCACGGATGAGGATGGCAACGAAGTCGAGCGCAAGGCCGATGACAACGCGCCCTTCAGCGCGCTCATCTTCAAGATCATGGCCGATCCCTTCGTGGGCTCGCTCGCCTTCATCCGCTGCTACTCCGGCGTGCTCGCCGCGGGTTCCGGCGTGCTGAACGCCAACAAGAATCGCAAGGAGCGAATCGGCCGCCTCCTGCAGATGCACGCGAACAAGCGCGAGGACATCGAGGAAGTCCGCACCGGCGACATCGGCGCCGCGGTGGGCCTGAAGGATGTGCTCACGGGCCAGACCATCTGCGATGAAGGCCATCCCGTCATCCTCGAGTCCATGGACTTCCCGGATCCCGTGATCACGGTGGCCATCGAGCCCAAGACGAAGGCTGACCAGGAGAAGATGGGCGTCGCCCTGAGCCGCCTGGCCCAGGAAGATCCCACCTTCAAGGTGAAGACGGATCCCGAGACCAACCAGACGATCATCGCCGGCATGGGCGAGCTGCACCTTGAAATCATCGTGGATCGCATGATGCGCGAGTTCAAGGTCGAGGCCAATGTGGGCAAGCCTCAGGTCGCGTACCGCGAGACCATCCGCAAGCGCGTGGAATCCGAAGGCAAGTTCGTCCGCCAGTCCGGTGGCCGCGGCCAGTACGGCCATGTGAAGCTCATCGTCGAGCCGAACGAGCCGGGCAAGGGCTACGAGTTCATCAACGACATCAAGGGCGGAACGGTGCCCAAGGAATACATCAAGCCCACCGACCAGGGCATCCAGGAAGCCATGCAGTCCGGCGTCCTGGCGGGCTTCCCCGTCGTGGACATCAAGATCACGCTCTACGACGGCAGCTACCACGATGTGGACTCGAACGAAATGGCGTTCAAGGTCGCGGGCTCCATGGGCTTCAAGGCCGGGTGCGAGAAGGCCAGCCCCGTGATCCTCGAGCCCATCATGTCCGTCGAGGTCGAGACGCCCGAGGACTACATGGGCGATGTGATCGGCAACCTAAACAGCCGCCGCGGCCGCATCGAGAACATGGAAGACCGCGCGGGCTCCAAGGTCATCACCTCCAAGGTGCCCCTCGCCGAGATGTTCGCCTACTCCACGACCCTGCGCTCCATGACCCAGGGCCGCGCCAGCTACACCATGCAGTTCTCGCACTACGAAGAAGCCCCCAAGACCGTGGCCGACGAAATCGTCGCCAAGGCCAAGGGCGCCAAGTAATACCGGTCACCGACTCCCGGCCGTCGCCTTTCCTGTGGCCGGGAGTCGGAAGCCGGGTTTCCCAAAGCCCCCCCCCGGGGGTGAGGCCGTCAACCGCACCGCAAGGTGGCCGGGCCTCCTGAGCAAGCCCCAGACGCCCCCGAGGGGGAGCCTGGATTCTTTTCAAAAAGCCGCTTGGATTTCCCGCGGCTTTTGCTATTCTGATTGGCCCTGTCCCCAGTCGCGGGACAACCCCAGCCATGGGCGGTCAATCGCCCCACATCTATGGACGGTAGGTCCGTCCCAATGGAGTGAAGATGAAGGACAACATCCGCATCCGCTTGCGCGCCTTCGATCACCGGCTGCTCGACCAGAGCACCAAGGAGATCGTGGACACCGCCAAGCGCACCGGCGCGCAGG
>JAFDVN010000001.1 GCA_018269025.1 Acidobacteriota bacterium
CCTGTCTCTCCTTTGCGGACTCGGACCGCCGAGAAGCAACGGCGGGCGAGAAAAGGCGGGTGCGGAGACGCTCCAGTGGAGCGTCGGGAGCGCGCGCCGCGCCCAGCCGTGCGCAAGGTTCGAGTTCGCCTCCAGCCACGGTAGCGCTGGTAGCATGGCCGAGTGAATCCTTCCGGCCTACCCATGACGAGTCCATCCGCTCCACAGGGTTCAACCCAAAACGCGGCGGGATCGGGCGTGATCAAAGCTGCGCTTTCGGCGCTCACGGATCTCCAGGGGAACTGGGACGCCGCCAAGGTCGGCGCCTGGGCGGAGGCGATGCTGGCGCTCAAGGGGCGCCTCGTTCTCACAGGCATGGGAAAGTCAGGGCTCATCGCCCAGAAGATCGCAGCGACCTTCGCATCCACGGGAACACCTTCTTTTTTCCTCCATCCGGCGGAAGCCTTGCACGGGGATCTGGGGATGGTCACGCCGGAGGATGCGGTCCTGGCCCTCAGCAACAGCGGCGAGAGCGAGGAGGTCGTCCGGATCCTCCCAAGCCTGCTCCGATTGGAAGTCCCTATTGCCGCCCTCACCTCCAAACCCGAGAGCAGCCTGGGGCGAGCCGCCCGGTGGACCTTCCTCTATCGGATGCCCGGAGGGGAAGGGTGCCCCTTGGATCTGGCCCCCATGGCGAGCACCACGCTTCAATTGATATGGGGCGATGTGCTTGCCGCCACCCTCATGGACCGCCGAGGATTCAGCCGGGAGGGGTTCGCCATGAATCACCCCGCTGGAAGTCTTGGGGCTAGATTATTGAAAGTAGAAGACCTGATGCACAAGGATTGGCCGCGGATTGGCCCCGATGCCGCGACCACAGAAGTCCTGGAGGCCATCACGGCGGGCCATTTGGGCATGGCGACCGTGGAAGAGGGGGGACGGCTGCTTGGCGTGATCTCGGATGGGGACATCCGTCGCGCTTTCAAGGCCGCCGAACGGCAAGGGAGGAACCCGCTCGATCTGAAGGGTGCCGACTTCATGAGCTCCAATCCCATCACCACCAAGCCAGACACCATGGCTGTGGAAGCTGCCGCGAGGATGGAGGCCCGGAAGGTGACCTTCCTGGTGGTTGCTGGGGAAGATGGTGTTCCGGAAGGGGTCCTCCACATTCATGATCTCTTGTCCCACAAGGTCTTATGAGTTCGAGGGTGGATTGGGTGGCTTCAAGGCTAGGTTACATAATATACATTATCGAAAGTGATCTGTGCCGATCCTGACCCGCTACATTCTGCGCCGCTGGGCCTGGCCGATCCTGGGAGCCCTTCTCTTCTACGGGCTGCTTCTGCTGGCCAATGAGACGGTGCAGATCTCCCGGGAGATCTTCCTGGAGGGTGCGCCGCTCCGGTGGTTGCCGCCGCTGCTCGCAACTTCGCTTCCGGAGATCCTCGGGATGGTCCTGCCCATGGCGGCCGTTCTGGGTGGTCTGATGGGAACCCAGCAGCTTCTGGAAGGGTCTGAGCTGACCGCAGCTCAGGGCCTGGGCGCTGGTTCTCGCACCTGGACACGGCCTTGGTTGATTCTTGCGTCCATCCTGGTCGTCCTCGCCAGCCTCAACTTCCATGTGGTCATGCCGGCCATGGCCAATGTTCAGAAAGCCATTCGAGCGCGCATGGCTGACGAGGCGAGAACCCGCTTCCTACGGCCGGGATCCCCGCCTTGGTATCCACCCAAGAGCCCTGATACCTCCATTTGGGTTGATTCTCTTGGTGAGGTTCATCTCATGGATTCCGGGCCAAACGGGGTACGGCACATCGTGGCTCGGGGGCTCAGCTACAGCATTCAGCATGCTTCGGATGGGTCTGCCACAGTCGAGTTGAGGTTGCAGGATTTGCAGGGCGTCCTCGTCCAGCCTGGCTCCGAAGGCGTGGTTCACATCAAGCAGGAGCAGCAGATCCTTCGCTTCGCCCTGCCCTCTGCCATCAAGCTTCTCCCGCCCACCCCCTTGCGGAATCGCCCGACGCTCGAGGTTTGGCGTATGTCAGGCCGTGAGGCCCGGGTGGAACTGGTGCGCCGTTTCTCCCTGCCCCTGGCCTGCGCGGGGTTGCTGCTCCTCGGCATCGCCCTGGGATTTGGGCACCCGCGCTTCTACCGTGGGGGTGCGATTCTCAAAAGCATGGCGGTGATCATCGCCTACTACATCCTACTAAGAGTCTTTGAAAACAGATACGAAGCCGGGAAATCTCAATCAGTCTTACCCATGCTGTTGCTCCCCCTTTGCTTTTTGGGTGCGGGAGGGATTTTGCTCTGGCGACGCCTTCAGCCCCATCGCCCGAGTCGCCTTGCCAAGCACGCGAGGCATTGGATCATTCGACCCATCTATCATCGTTTTCAACCCTTCTGGATGAAGTCTCAAGCAACCTGGTCGAATCTCGTGGATCGTTTTCGGCATCATCGGTCCGCAAGATCTGGGGTCTTCTTGCGATGGGCCACCTATGGGTGGGGGCGCAATTGGGCTTCTGCCATGGGTTCCTTGCTCCTGCTGGATTTCCTGATCGAGTACGCCAACCTCGCTGGGGACTTGGCCGAGCACCATGTGCATGCCACGACCTTCCTGGTGTATTGGCTTTGGAAGCTGCCACCCTTCCTAGCTGTTGTGCTCCCCATTGCCTTTTTGCTCGGGAGCCTGCTTGCGCTTTCCGAGGCGGCCATTCGCCTGGAGTGGGTCGCCCTCAAGTCCGGTGGCATCAGCCTCGTCCAGTGGCTTTGGAAGGCTAAATGGGCCTGGGGTCCCGTGCTGGCCCTGTCCTTTGTGCTCCAGGCTTGGGTCGCGCCCATCGCGGACGCCAAGAAGGACGCCCTCTACCGGAAGATGCTGGAACGACCCGCGCCAGCCCAGGGCGTCAAACCCTGGCTCTACCTGGGCCAGACCGGGGTGCTCTGGCATCTTTCGCCGGAGGGCCGCTGGGGCTTTCCTCTGAAGGCTCCTGGTGAGGCTCCCATCCTTCTCCGATGGACGCGCGGAGAGACCTTCTCGGAAGCGCTGCCTTGGGATTCCTCCACCTTCGTTCAAGGGCCTGCGGGGGACCTGCTGTTCCCGGATCGGACCCTGAGGGATGCTCCCACCGCGGATCAGGCAAGCACCCTGGATCTCCTGGCCTGGCAACGCTGGGCCCCGGATCCCGAACGGGCCCACCTGCTGTGGTCCCGGCTGTTGGGATGGCTCGCCGGACCCTTGCTGCTCTTCGGCATGCTCTCCTTCGCCTTCCCCGCGCCCCGGGCGGGCCGAGGCGCGGCCATGGGGTTTGGGTTGGTGGGTGGGCTTGTCTTCCTTGGTCTTCAGACCCTCTTTGGAGGCGCGGCGAAGGCCGGTGAACTTCCGCCTCTCTGGGGCGTGCTCGCGCCAATGCTCTTCTTGGTCGGTTTCGGACTCCTGAGGTTGCCCCGGCTCCGAACTTGAGGTGAGGACTCAGGGCACCATCCATCCCATACTGGAAGGTCATGGGCGCTTCTCCCTCTGCTCCGCGCTACCACGCGCTCCGACGCTCCGTGCAGGTGGGCCTGCTCCTCTTCTACACGCTTTGTCCGTGGCTGGGGTTGATGCGTGTGGATATTGACGCGCGCACGGTCACCTATTTCGGCACGGCCTACCCCCTGGACTGGCCCTACACCCTCGGCCTGATGATCCTGTTCGTCGTCATCGTCTGGTCCCTGGCGATCCTGAGCTACCTGAAGGGGCGCGTCTTCTGCGGCTGGGGCTGCCCCTACAGCAGCGCGGTGGAACTCTTCGACGGGCTCCGCACCGTGTTCGGGAATGGCAAGAATCGCGCGGTCGCCGCGTGGATGCGGAGGTCCGTCTTTCATCGCTGGGGGCTGCGGGTGGGTGCGGCGCTAACACTCGTGGCAGCGCCGACGATCTTGGCGCTGAGTCTCGCCGCCTATTTCTGGGATCCCGGAAAGGTTCTGGGCCTGGTGTTCCGGACGCCCTGGGGCGCGGGTGGCCCCGTGCAGACCTTGCTCCTCGCCTTCATCGTCTTCACGGCCCTGTTGGGGTGGCTGGCGGGCTACTTCGTCCGCTTCCACTTTTGCCGCCTCGTCTGCATCTATGGCATGGGTCAGGCGATGGCCGCCTCCAGCGGCGATCCCAAGACGATCCTCCGCCCCCGCTACCTGCCCGCGAGTCTGGATGCCTGTGGAAGCTGCCAAGCCTGCCTGAAAGCCTGCCACCTAGAATTGGACCCCCGCGAAAAGCACCTCGTGTTCGGGGTGGCGGATGGTTGTTTCAATTGCGGGGAGTGCGTGGAAGTCTGCGGCACGGTCCAGTCCCACAAAGGGAACGCGCCGCTGCTGGATTTCTCCTCGGGGAGCCGCCGGTGAGCCTCCTGGACCAGGCCCTCGCGCCCCTGAAGGCGCATCCCACCCTCAAGCCAGGGGATCGCATTGCCGTGGCCATGAGCGGCGGCGTGGATTCCTCCGTGGCCGCGGCCCTGCTTCATCGGGCGGGGTACGAAGTGGTCGGGGTGTCGCTCCAGCTCTTCGATAAGACTGGGCAAGGCTCGGCCGAAGGCCGTTGCTGCACGCTGGATGACTTCCAGGACGCCCGCCGCGTGGCCTTCGAGCTGGGATTCCCCCACTATGTGGTGGACCACGAAGCCGCCTTCCGGGAGACGGTCATCGAGCCGTTCATCGCCGGTTACCTGGCAGGTGAGACGCCTTCCCCGTGCATCCGCTGCAACCAGCACCTGAAGTTCGGGGCGTTGTTGGATCGTTCCGAGGCGATGGGCGCGGCCTTCGTCGCCACAGGCCACTATGCGCGCATCGCGTTCGTGGAGGGGCGTTGGCGGCTTCTGAAGGCCGCGGACCCGGCCAAGGACCAGAGCTACTACCTCTTCCACCAGACCCAGGCCACTATGGCTCGGACGCTCTTTCCCCTGGGGCATCTTCGTAAGCCGGAGGTGCGTGAATTGGGGCGGGAGTTGGGGCTTCACCTGTCCGACAAGTCCGAAAGCCAGGAGATCTGCTTCGTGGGCGCCCAGCGTTACGACGCCTTCATTGAACACGAAGGGCGCGCGCCGGAAGACGCCGCGGGCGAGATCCGGCATCTGGATGGGCGTGTGCTGGGTCGGCACGAAGGCGCCTGGCGCTACACCATCGGCCAGCGAAAAGGGCTTGGCATCGCCCACCCGACTCCCCTCTATGTGAGCCGCCTGGATCATGCGAGCCGTACCGTTTGGGTTGCTGAGGACGAAGCGCTGGGTGGGCTCACGCTGAAGGCGGGAGAATTGAGCTGGTGCGACGAAGCACCCGCCCAGCCCCTACCCTGCCGCGCCCGCATCCGAGCTCATGGGCAGGATGCACCGTGCGTGGTCACCCCCACCGCGTCGGGCCTCGTCGAGGTCCAATTCGACGCTGCCCAGCGGGCGATCTCACCAGGCCAGGCCGTGGTCTTCTATGACGAAGACGAAGTCCTGGGTGGAGGCTGGATCACCCGGTGAGCGTCACGGAAGCTCCGTTGCAGGGCTCCAAGGATTGGGAGGGAATCGTGATCGAGCGGCTTCAACTCACGGAAGATGAATGGCGGGCCCGCCTCACCCCCGAACAGTTCCGGGTTCTGCGGCAAAAGGGCACGGAACGCGCGTTCACGGGGGAATTCTGCGAAGCCCACGCGCCCGGCACCTATCTCTGCGCGGGATGCGGCCTGGAGCTGTTCCATTCGGAGACCAAATTCGAAAGCGGCACCGGGTGGCCCAGCTTCGTCGCGTCCATGGAGGGCGCGGTGGAACAGGAAGTGGACCACAGCCATGGCATGGTGCGAACGGAAGTCCACTGCGCCCGCTGTGGCGGCCACCTTGGGCATGTGTTCACGGACGGCCCGCCGCCCTCGGGCCTCCGCTACTGCATCAATTCGGTGTCGTTGAAAAAGAAGTAGGCGCCCGCGCGGACATGGTTCAGAAAAAAGCCCCGCGTTCGCGGGGCTTGGTTCTGGAGGCGCCGATCGGAATCGAACCGATGAGTACAGGATTTGCAGTCCCGGGCCTTACCACTTGGCTACGGCGCCTTGCGTTCTGTCCCTACAACTCGGGCCGCTTGCGCGGCCCGGGTGTGGTGGAGCGGGTGATGGGATTTGAACCCACGACTTCAACCTTGGCAAGGTTGCACTCTACCACTGAGTTACACCCGCGTCGAACCTTGATC
>JAFDVN010000200.1 GCA_018269025.1 Acidobacteriota bacterium
ATTGCTGGACCCCGACTCGATCGCAGCCCGGGTTGCCGCATCCCCGGTGAAGGCTTTCACACTGCGATTCGGCAAACCGGAGGGCTTTTTCGAACACGGAATCCTCTTGCCCTGTGTCGCGGGAGAGCCCGACTTCCGGGCCTTGCGCGAACACCTCCTGGGTTCCGTGGACATCAGGCGCGCATCGCCACACATGACCCTGGCTCATCCCCGCAACCCGAAGGCGCCGGGGAACGCCCTGGCCAACGCGATGGTGCTTCCAGAGCTTTTCGCCATCACCTTCACGGGTGTCAGCCTGATCGAACAGACCGGGGCCACCCCATGGCGCGTGCGGGGAACATTCCCGCTGCCCGTGTGAGATGGGCCTAAGGTCGCGCGACCTGTGGTGAACCGGAATCCTACTCTCCGAACACCTTCGAGAACTCCTCGCGCCGCGCGAGGACATCGGGGCTCGTGAGATCAAGGTGGAGGGGCGTCACGCTCACCCAGCCGTCGAGGGCGGCTTGGCCGTCGCTGCCGGGGGTGCGGGCGTAGACGGGGCCGGCGTCGCCGCCGATCCAGTAGTAGGGCGTGCCGCGCGGGTCCGTGCGCTTCTCCACGAGGTCCAGGTATTGGCGCGTGTCCTGGGCGCAGAGCTGGAAGCCCTTGGGCTCACCCTTGGGGAAGTTGAGGCTCCAGATGCGGTTCGGCGGCAGGGGCATGGCTTCCCAGCGGCTGAGGAACTTCTCGATCCAGGGCTCGATGAGGTCCAGCGCGCCCTTGGGATGGAGGCTGAAGGCCGCGGCGCGGGCGCCTTGAAGCGAACCCTCGAAGGCCGCGGCCACGGTGCCGGAATAGAAGACATCCTCGCCGAGGTTGAAGCCGTTGTTGACACCAGACAGCACCCAGTCGGGGCTGCGGCCGAGCATGTGCTTGCAGCCGACCAGCACACAATCCACGGGCGTGCCGTCGCAGGCGTAGCGGTCCGGGCCCAGCTCGTGAAGGCGCAGGATGTCGTGGAGCGACAGCGCCGAGCTGATGGCCGAGCGGTTGCGATCCGGCGCGACGGTGATGACGCGGCCAAAGCGGGACGCGACTTGTTCGAGCAGCGCGAGTCCCGGCGCCCAGAGGCCATCGTCGTTCGTGAGGAGAATCAGCCGTTCGGACATGGGGCTAGTTTAAGGCTGGAGGCTGGAGACCAGAGGCTGGAGGTTCGATCTGGGGCGGCCTGTGGCCGCGTCCTCCCTAAAAATCGGCGCGGGCCCAAGGCCCGACGCGGCTTTGACCTCCAGCCTCCAGTCTCCGGCCTCCAGCCTGCGCCGGGCGGCGCTAAGATAGCCCTTTGGCCGTTTCGCCACCCGAAAGCATCCATGACCTGTCTGAAAGGGGAACTCCCGCGATGCGAACCTTCCGCGCCCTGCTCGTCCTCCCGGCCTTGGCCATGAGCCTCGCCGCCGCCACTCCCACCGCTCCCGGCAGCGTCTTCGCGAAGAAGAGCGCCCTGCCCTTCCAGGCTCCGGACTTCAGCAAGATCAAGGACGCGGACTTCCTGCCGGCCTTTGATCAGGCCATGAAGATCCACGCAGCGGAGATGCGGAAGATCGCCGACAACCCCGCTCCCGCGACCTTCAAGAACACCATCGTCGCCATGGAAAGGGCCGGGCAGATGCTGACCCGGGTGCAGATGGCCTTCAACGCCCTCAGCAGCGCCAACACCGACGACACGCTCCAGAAGACCCAGGAAGCCATCGCGCCTAAGCTGGCCGCCCACTACGACGCCATCAATCTCGACACGAAGCTCTTCGCGCGCGTGGAAGCCATCTACGCCAAGCGCGACAAGCTCGGCCTGAATGCCGAAGCCAAGCGGCTCGTGGAGGTGGATTATCAGGGCTTCGTGAAGGCGGGCGCCAAGCTGTCGGACGCCGACAAGGCCAGCCTCAAGAAGCTGAACGAGGAGGAGTCCACCCTCGAAGCCCAGTTCAACACCAAGCTGCTGGCCGCGGCCAAGGATGGCGCCCTCGTCATCAGCGACAAGGCTCAGCTCGCCGGGCTTTCGGATGCTGAAATCGCCGCCGCCGCCCAGGCCGCCAAAGACCGTCACCTCGATGGCAAGTGGGTGATCGTGCTCCAGAACACGACCCAGCAGCCGGACCTGCAGGACCTCGCCGACCGCGCGACCCGCGAAGCCCTCTTCAACGCGAGCTGGACCCGCGCCGAGAAGGGCGATGCCAACGACACCCGCGCCATCATCGAGCGCCTGGCCCAGCTCCGCGCCGAAAAGGCGAAGCTCCTCGGCTTCCCCAACTTCGCCGCTTGGCAGCTCTCGGATCAGATGGCGAAGACGCCCGAAGCCGCGCTGAAGTTCCTCCGCGCCCTGGTGCCCGCCGCGACGGGCCGCGCCGAGGCCGAGGCCAAGGACATCCAGGCCGCCATTGACGCGGACAAGGGTGGTTTCCAGCTCGCCCCCTGGGACTGGGAGCGCTACTCCGAGCAGGTGCGCAAGGCCAAGTACGACCTGGACGAAAGCCAGGTGAAGCCCTACTTCGAGCTCAATCGCGTGCTGCAGGATGGCGTCTTCTACGCGGCCAATCAGCTCTACGGCCTCACCTTCAAGGAGCGCCACGACCTGCCCGTGTGGCAGCCCGATGTGCGCACCTTCGAAGTCTTCGACAAGGACGGCAAGCACCTCGCCCTCTTCTACTGCGACTACTTCAAGCGCGACAACAAGAATGGCGGCGCGTGGATGGACAACCTCGTGGGCCAGTCGCGCCTGCTGGGCTCCCAGCCCGTCGTCTACAATGTCTGCAACTTCACCAAGCCGGAGAAGGGCCAGCCCGCGCTGCTCTCCTTCGACGATGTGGTGACGATGTTCCATGAGTTCGGCCACGCCCTGCACGGCATGTTCGCGAGCCAGGAATACCCGAGCCTCTCTGGAACCGCCACGGCCCGGGACTTCGTGGAATTCCCGTCCCAGTTCAACGAGCACTGGGCCACGGACCCCAAGGTCTTCGCCCACTACGCGAAGCACTACAAGACCGGCGACGCCATGCCCGCCGAACTGGTGGCCAAGATCAAAAAGTCCGGCAAGTTCAACAAGGGCTACGACATGACCGAACTCATCGCCGCGGCGCTGCTCGACATGGAATGGCACAGCCTTCCCGCCACCGCCCCCAAGCAGGACGCGGATAAGTTCGAGATGGAAGCCCTCACCAAGGACAAGATCAACCTCAGCTATGTGCCGCCCCGCTACCGCTCCAGCTACTTCCTCCACATCTGGAGCAATGGCTACTCGGCCGGTTACTACGCCTACCCCTGGACGCAGATGCTTTGCGACGACGCCTTCCAGTGGTTCGTCGAGCACGGTGGCCTGACCCGCAAGAACGGCGACTATTTCCGCAAGATGATTCTGTCCCGCGGCAACACCGAGGATCTGGGCAAGATGTTCCGCGACTTCCGCGGCGCCGATCCCTCCGTCGAGCCCATGCTGGAGAATCGCGGGCTGAAGTAGGATTCACCGGGTACCGACCACCGGCTACCGGCTACCGGCTCTCCGAAGTCGGTAGCCGGTAGCCGGATTTCAGCGTTCGAAAAGCACCGCGTCGAGGGGCCGCCTCCGTTCCCACCCCAGCGTTTCAAGCTCGGGCACCGAGGCTTCCGATTCCGGCCACCCCAGGCACAGGTAGGCGACCCAGTCCCAGCTTTCGGGCAGATCGAATCGGGCCTGGAGGCCGCTGGGTTCCAGGATGCTCACCCACCCGAGCCCGAGCCCCTTCGCCCGCGCCGCGAGCCAAAGGAGTTGGATGGCGCCGACGGCGGAATCGCGGGCGGTTTGCGGTTGGGTGCGACGCCCCAGGCCGTGCCCTTGGGCGGGATCCCGCTCACAGCAGACGAGCAGATGCTCCGGAGCGTCCTCCAGTCCCGCCAGTTTGAGCGCGCCGTAAGCCTCGAGCCGCCCGTCGGCGTAGCTGGAGGCCGCAGCCTGGTTGCACCGCGCGAAATCCTCTCGGACGGCCTGGCGCAAGGCCCTTTCCTTCACGCGGACGCAGCGCCAGGGCTGGGACAGGCCCACACTCGGAGCGAGGTGAGCGGCTTCGAGCACCTCGCGCAGCAGCGGTTCTGGAACCGGATCGCGACGGAAACGGCGCACATCGCGCCTCACCCGGAACAAGCGTTCCAGTTCGGTCTGGAATGCTGGGTTGAAGGGTTCCATCAAAGCGTTCGACACCCTTCCATGATGCCTTCCCCACGCGCCTACTTGGAGCGGAACACCTGGGTGCCCGGCATGATCTCGAAAGCGGGTTCCCGGAGCGCGGCGCTGTCCACATGGGCGTTGCGCGCCTCCAACAGGTCTCGAAGCGTGAGCACGCCAAGCATGTGATCCGGGTGCTCCGGCTCGGCGACGATGAGCACATCCGCGCGAGCTTCGGCCATCAGATTCCCCGCTTCTCTCAAAGTACGGAAGGGCGGGACACGCACGGGTGCCCGGGCGTAATCGCGAAGGGTCTGATCGCCTTCCGCTTCCAGGAGGCGCGAACGGCTGATGAGGCCGACGAGCTTCCCATCCGGCTCCAGGAGGGGAAAGGCCCGGTGAGTCGAGCCGGGCTCGCCGCTGTGCAGCCAGGTCCGGGCCTCGTGGACCCGCATGTCGGCGGGGAGCACGGCGGGCTCGCGGGAGCAGCGTTCGGCCACGAGAATTTGATCGAGGGGGTCGGTGCCGAGCCCGCTGGGCACCTTCGCGCCGCGCCGGATCATGCGGTCGGTCATGATGTTCGTCGTCATCAGCCGCGAGGATACGAGGTAGGCCACCGCGCAGCCCGCCAGGAGCGGCAGGATGCCCCAGGGTTGGCGCGTGGCCTCCACCGCGAAGACAACGGAGGTGAGCATCGCCCGCGACGCGCCGGTGAAGAGCGCCGCCATGCCCACCAGCGCCGCCATGCGCGGGTCCAGCCCCGCCCAGGGGAAAAGGTGGGCGAGACCGAGCCCAAGCGCGGCTCCGAAACCGCCGCCCACGGTGAAGAGCGGCGCGAGGGTTCCGCCGGAAGTTCCGCTTCCCAAAGCCACGGACCAGGAGATGAACTTCGCCACGCACAGCGCAATGACGGCCCAGCCGGTAATGCTGCCCGAAAGGATCTGCGTGATGTTGTCGTAGCCCACGCCCAGGGTACGCGGCACGGCGAGGCCGATGAGTCCGACGGCGAGCCCGCCAATCGCGGGCCACAGCGCCCAATGAACGCGCAGTTTGGAGAAGAAGCTGTCCTCCATGGCGAAAAGGGTTCGCGTGACGGGGGCGGACAGCGCGCCCGCGGCCGCGCCCACCACGGCGCACAGCACGAGGGCCATGGGCCCGGCGGGTGAGAGGTCCGTCATGGGAAAGGCCGCTTCCGGCCCCACCATCGCAACGCGCACCGCCGTCGCTGCGGAGGCCGCCAGCGCCACCGGGATGAAGGAACGGGAGCGATATTCGAAGAGCAGCAGCTCCACCGCCAGGAGCACGGCGGAGATGGGGCTTCCAAAGGTCGCGGCCATACCCGCCGCCGCGCCCGCCCCCAGCAAGGTCTTGCGCTCGTCCGGCGTGGAAGGCATCCACTGGCCGAGCACGGAGCCCATGGCCCCGCCCGTGGCGATGATCGG
>JAFDVN010000201.1 GCA_018269025.1 Acidobacteriota bacterium
CGGGCGCTGCGGGATGCGGGCATGGAAGTGATCTACACCGGGCTCCGGCAGACGCCCCAGCAGATTGTCGCGGCCGTGGTGCAGGAGGACGCGGCGGTGCTGGGCCTCAGCATCCTCAGCGGCGCTCATAACCAGATTTTTCCGGAGATCCTCCGCCTGATGAAGGAGAAGGGCGCGGGCGATGTGCCCGTCTTCGCGGGTGGCATCATCCCCGATGAGGATGTGCCAGGCCTCAAGGCCCTCGGCATCCGCGAGATCTTCCAGCCCGGGACGAGTACGGAGGATGTGGTGGAATTCATCCGGAACGCTGTAGCCGGTAGCCGATAGCCGGTAGCCGGAGTCTCAGTTCCCCACCATCGTCGCCCCCTGGGGCAGCTTGAACTGGAAGCGGCTCTCTTTGAAGGGCGCGGGCACTTTCGGGTCGAGGAGGCGCAGCTCTTGTTTCGCGCCACTGGCATCGGTCCATCGAAGCACGCGGGCGAAGCGGCCGGAGCCTTGGACCTCCATGGTCGGGAGATCCTTCTGCAGGGGCACAAGTCGAACCGTGTCCGCGGAGACGCGCTCGACCTTGTAGGTCTTGGCGAAACGCTCAGGCGCGACGAGAAGGTTGAGAAGCGGCGTATCCAGCAAGGCCTGGCCGAGGTCCATGCGCTGGGCCGTGCGGGTATCGGGGTCGTACTGGATGAGGTTCGCGCCATCCGCCACCAGGAGCAGGCCCTCGTCGTAGGAAACGCGAAGTCGCCCGCCCTGGGCCGCCTCGATGCGGCCCTTTTTCACGAGATTCCCGAAGACTTGGGACTGGCTCGTTTGGATGAAGCGGCTTTCAAAGCGGGGCGCATCCAGCATGGGCCGCCACCAACCCGGCAGACTCTGGGCCGCAAGGGAGGCGGCCGCGAAACCAAAGGCCGCGACCTTCATCCGCGCTTCAGTTCGACGGTGAGCTTGGCAGCGATGCCCTTGGCAGGGACGGGGCGGTCCAACTTCTTCTCGGCCACCAGTTCCCCGGCGGACTTCACCTGGACGATCACCTCGACCTCACCTTCGAGCCCATCCGGAAGATCCAGGCGCAGAGTCGAGATGCCGCCGACCCGACCCACCTGAGTCAGCTCGCCGAGCAGGTTGCTCAGGTTGGTGGCCCCTGAGGCGTTAGGGGAAGCGGATTTCGGCGCAGGTGCCTTGGGGGGCGCGGGAATGGCAATCTTGGGGACGGCGACCTTCGGCGTGGGCGCAGGCGCGGGCTTGTCGTGCTTTCCGGCCTTTTCCATGGCCTTGGCCGTCGCAGCAGCAAGCTCCGCGGCGCTCACGGGTCGCGTCGCGCTGGGGTCGGCGGGAGCGGGCTTGGGGGCGGGTGGCGGCTCAGGGGCCGACACAGGGGTTGGCTCAGGCTTGATGGGAGAGGGCGGCGGCTCGGGGAAATCCGGCGCGTCCATGGTGATGCCCGTGATGTCCATGGGGCCAGGATCCGTGGCGTCCAGGAGGTCACCCACCGCGGGCAGGTCGGTGAGGTCAAGCACCTGGGCTTGCGGGGCGGCGGGCGGGGGAGGCGGCGCGGGCGCGGCCTTCGGGCCGGCCGTCTCGCCGAGGTGATGCGCCTTGATGTGGGCCAACGCGAGCTTCGTCACGCCGCGAAGCGTCTCGAAGACGCCGGAGCCATCGGCCGCCACGGCCTGAAAGCTGGGCAACCCACGCGGGTTGAAGGTGGACTCCAGTTCTTCCACGGCGACGATGTTCTTCAGGTCGCGCTTGTTCCACTGGTAGACGAGGGGAATGCCTGTCACATCAATGCCCAGCTCCTGCATGTTCTCCAGCAGGTTCTGGTAGCTCTCCTTGCAGGCGTCCAGCATGGGCGTCTGGCTGTCCACGACGAAGACGATGCCATCCACGCCCTTGAGCACGAGCTTGCGGGTGCTGTTGTAGAAGACCTGGCCCGGCACGGTGTAGAGCTGGAGCTTGGTCTTGAAGCCGCCCACCATGCCCACATCCATGGGCAGCAAGTCGAAGAAGAGGGTACGGTCCGTTTCGGTGTTGAGACTCACCATCTCGCCCCGGGCCTTGGTGCTCGTCTTCCCGTAGATGGTGTTGAGGTTCGTGGTCTTTCCACACAGGCCGGGGCCGTAATAGACGATTTTGGCCGTCATCTGCCGGGTGGCGTGGTTGAAGAAGACCATCCAAATCCTCGGGGTGGATGTAAAAAGCATAGCCCGGCCATGGGGCCGGGCTCAACTAAAGGTCGCGCAACACCTGTTAAGGCGCCTTCACATGCCTCAAAGGCCCTTGAGGGCTGCGAGCACTTCGGGCTCGTGGGTCGCGGGGCTGACGCCCTCGAACACCTTCCGGACGATGCCTTCCTTATCGAGGATGAAGGTGGTCCGCTTGGCCATGCTGAGGAGGGGCATCTTCACGCCGTAGGCGTCAATGATCCTGTGGTCCGCGTCCGCCACGAGCTTGAAAGGGAGGTGATACTTCTCCGCGAAGGCCTTGTGGCTCTTGGCATCATCGGCGCTCACGCCCAGGATCACCGCGCCCGTGGCCTGGATCTCGGCGTAGCCGTCCCGGAAGGAGCAGGCTTCCTTGGTGCAACCCGGGGTGTCGTCCTTGGGGTAGAAGTAGAGCACCACGGCCCGTCCCTTGAAATCGGAGAGGGCGATGGGCTGGCCGTCCTGGTCCACCGATGAAAAGGCCGGCGCGGGCTGGCCCACGGCCGGAATGGCGGCCTGGGACGCGCCGCCGAAGAGCGAGAACAGGGACACGAGAGCTCCTTTTCGGATGAGATCTGCGCGCATGAGGGATGCCTCCTGGGTGGGAACCCCACCATACTCTTGGGATGCCATGAACGGGGCATCCGGTTCAGGAATTCGGGTGCCTCCGGTCGAGGAACGGAGGGCGGAAGCGTGGCGCGGCTGGCGGTGATCCCTGGAGATGGCATCGGCCCCGAGGTGGTCGCTGAGACCTTGCCGTTGCTCCGGTGGGCCAAGGCCCGGGGGCGGGACCTGGATTGGGAAATCCTGCCCTGGGGTGCGGAGCGTTTTCTCGAGACGGGGGAGACGCTCCCCGAGGCGGCCTTCACTTCCATCCGCGACGATTTTGACGGCGTGCTCTTCGGCGCGGTGGGGGATCCCCGCATTCCGGATCAACGCCACGCGGAAGCCATCCTGCTCCGCATGCGCCAAGATCTGGAACTCTCGGTGAACTTCCGTCCCTGCGCGCCCTTGGCGGACGGTCTCGTGCCCTTGAAGGGCCGGTCGGCCTGGGACATCGGCCTTGAGGTCTTCCGGGAGAACACCGAAGGACCGTATTGCCTTCGCGGCCGGAGCGGCGACGGAACCGCGGTGGATGAGGCCCATCACAGCGAGGTGGCAGTGCGGAGGTTGCTGGAAGCCGCCTTCGCCCGGGCGGAGTCGGCGGACCTGCCATTGGTTCTCGCCCACAAGGCCAATGTGCTGAAGCACGGCCACGGCCTATGGATGCGCGTCTTCGAATCCTGCAAGGTCGCCCACCCGACCGTCCGGGCCACCGCCATGCA
>JAFDVN010000202.1 GCA_018269025.1 Acidobacteriota bacterium
CCCCTTGACGACCATGGAATGATCGAAACCCGGTGGAGTGACTCGTGACGAAGCTCGTGATCGTGGAAAGCCCCTCGAAGGCCAAGACCATCGAGAAGTACCTGGGCAAGGGCTACAAGGTGAAGGCCTCCGTGGGCCACATCCGGGACCTGCCCACCAAGGAAACCGTGGAGCAGGGCGGCAAGAAGGTCGAGGTCATTGATATCGAGAACGGCTTCAAGGAGGTCTACGAGGTCCCCGCCACCAAGGAGAAGGTGGTGAAGGAACTGCGGGCCGCCGCCAAGGAAGCCGACGAACTGATCCTCGCGACCGACCCGGACCGGGAAGGCGAGGCGATCTCCTGGCACCTGCTGGAGGCCATCAAGCCCCCCAAGACGATGGCCGTGAAGCGCGTGCGCTTCAACGAGATCACCCCCAAGGGCATCGCCGCCGCCATGGCGTCGCCCGATGAGATCAACCGCGACCTCGTGGATGCCCAGCGCGCCCGCCGCGTGCTGGATCGCCTCGTGGGCTACAAGGTGTCGAAAGTCCTTTGGGACAAGGTCCGGCGTGGCCTCAGCGCGGGCCGCGTGCAAAGCGTCGCCCTGCGCCTCGTCGTGGATCGCGAGCGCGAAATCCTCGCCTTCAAGCCGGTCGAATATTGGGTGCTGAAGGCCAAGTTCGCCGCGCTGGCGCCGCCTTCCTTCTGGATGAAGCTGACGAAACTCGGCGGCCAGGCGCTCCAACTCGGCAACAAGGAAACGAAGCGCCGCATCGCCAAGGAGAAGGAGGCCGAAGATCTCCACGCCCAGCTTTCCAAGGCCAGCTATAGCGTTACGCGCTTAGAGACGAAGGAGAAAAAGCGCAACCCCGCCGCGCCCTTCACCACGGCGAAACTCCAGCAGGAGGCCGCGCAGAAGCTGAAATACAGCGTGAGCCGCACCATGCAGACCGCCCAGCGGCTCTACGAAGGCGTGGATTTCGGCCAGGGCCCGGTCGGCCTCATCACCTACATGAGGACGGATTCGCCGCGCCTCGCGCCGGAAGCCATAGATGCCATCCGCGACTTCATCGGCCAAAAATACGGCAAGGATTACCTGCCGGAGAAAGCCCGCATCTACAAGGGCAAGGACGCCGCCCAGGACGCCCACGAAGCCATCCGCCCCACGGACATCACCCGCACGCCGGAATCCCTGCGCGGCCACCTCGAAGGCGACCAGTTCCGCCTTTACGCCCTCATCTGGCGGCGCGCCATGGCCTGCCAGATGGAGGCCGCCCGCTTCGACGAGACGCAGGTCGAGACCGAAGCTACCCTGAAGAACGGCGAGACCGCCACCTTCGAAGCCAAGGGCGAGATCGAGCGCTTCCCGGGCTGGATGGCCGTCTACCGCGCCGATGCCGCCGAATCCAAGGCCGAGGATGTGGCAGAAGCGAAAGACGAAGAGGACGACGACGACGCCGCGCTGCCCGCCATGAAGCAGGGCGAGCGCCTCACGCTGGAGCAGCTCGACACGGACCAGCAGTTCACCAAGCCCCCCGCGCGCTACAACGAAGGTTCGCTCGTGAAAGAGCTGGAAGAGGACGGCATCGGCCGCCCCAGCACCTACGCGAGCATCATCAACACGATCCAGGACCGGGAATATGTGAAGAAGATCGAGGGCCGCTTCAAGCCCACCGAGATCGGCATGGTGGTGGTGGACATGCTCGTGCAGGGCTTCCCCACGCTCATGGATCCCAAGTACACGAGCGGCATGGAGGACGAGCTGGATCGCATCGAGGCGGGCCAAATTACCTTCCAGAAAGCCATGAAGGCCTTCTATGGCCCCTTCGAGAAGGCGCTCAAGGCCGCCGGCGACCAGATGCAGAACCTGAAAGCCGGCGTGGCTTCGGACCGCGTGTGCAAGAAGTGCGGCGCGGCGATGCTCAAGCGCATCGGCCGCAACGGCCTCTTCTTCGGCTGCACCCGCTATCCCGACTGCGATGGTACCGAAGAGGCCGAAGCCTTCGAGGAACCCGAGGACGCGCCGGAGTGCCCGCTTTGCGGCTCGACGCCGATGCAACTCCGCAAAGGCCAGTGGGGCCCCTTCTGGGCCTGCACGAACTACCCCACCTGCAAGGGCATCCGCAAGGCGGACCCCAAGGGCATCCCCGTGCCCGCCGATGTGCCCACGGGCGAAAAGTGCCCCACCTGCGGCAAGGAGTTCGTCAAGCGCCACGGCCGCTACGGTGAGTTCATCTGCTGCGTGGATTATCCCAAGTGCAAGACCGTGAAGAAGGAAATCCTCGGCGTGCCCTGCCCGAAAGACGGTGGCGACCTGAGTCCGAGGAAGACCCGCTTCGGCAAGGTCTTCTACGGCTGCACCAACTACCCCAAGTGCGACTTCACCGCCTGGGACAAGCCCGTCGCCAAAACCTGCCCCAGTTGCGGCAACAAGTGGATGGGCGAGAAGATGCGCAAACCGCGCGGCAAGGACCCCATCACCGTGCTGCTCTGCCCCCAGTGCAAGCATGAGGAGCCGCTGGCGTAGGCGAAGAGAGCTGCATTCAACAGGGATAAAGGGGATGAAGGGGATATCAGCCGCGTCCTGGCATTCATCCCCTTCATCCCTGTTCAACTTTCTTCTCGCGAGACCGCCTCGGTGGTTTGGAGCGGCCTCGGCGCCCCTGGTCACGCTCCTGTTCAGCCCAACGAATCCAGCTTGAACAACCGCTCGTTGCGGATGACCCTTGCCTCGGCGATTCATCTCTTGCGCGTATGTCAGATCTGACATAGAATCAATCATGGCCAGCTCCGACAAACCTCTCGTCTGGCTCAAGGGCGAAGTCAGGACGCCGCCCTTTTCTTCGAATGCCCGGATCGAGGCGGGCGTGCTGCTGCGCCATCTTCAACAAGGGGTGGCTTTGAGCCTTCCCCACTCCCGTCCGATGCCCGTCATCGGGGCTCGCTGCCATGAGCTGAGGATTCCCGATGAGACCGCCACCTGGCGCCTCATCTACCGCATCGAACCGGATGCCATCCTGATCCTCGAAGTCTTCTCCAAGAAGACGCGGGAAACGCCCGATGAGGTGCTCACGCAGTGCAAGCAGCGCCTTCGTCAGTACCTGGATGTGATCAAAGAAAGGTAGGTGGATCATGGACAAGAAGAAACTCGCCAAGCTCGAAGCCGCCGGGTGGAAGACGGGCTCCGCCCAGGATTTCCTTCAGCTTTCCGACGAGGAAGCCGCCTTCGTGGAGTCCAAGGTGGCGCTGGCCCAGGCGTTGAAGGCCTTCCGCGTGGAGCAGGATTTGTCCCAGGCCGAGGCGGCCCACCTCCTCCGCTCCAGCCAGTCCCGAGTCGGCAAGATGGAAGCTGCGGACCAGACCGTCACGGTGGATCTTATACTCCGCTCGCTGTTCAAGCTCGGGGCCACGCGGAAAGATGTGGCCGATGCGCTCCGTCCCCGTCGCATCGCGAAGGCGCACTGACATGCCCCGCGTGAAACTGGCCTCCTCATGGGGTTTCGGCCAATTGGGGGCTGGGGTATTGCGGGTCAGATAAGCCGTAACCGCTCTCGTTAAGATGGAGAGCCTTCCTCTCTCGAATTGTTCGGAGAAGTTTCCTATGCTTCCGATCCGGCCCTGGATAGTCCCCTTGTTCATGTTTGCGCTGCTAGGTTGCCGTTCGGGCTCAAAGCACCCCGCTGCGTCACTACGGACTGCGAGTGGTGGGGGCTTCGCTTTTCAGTATCGGGAGACGAACTTCACGGGGTTCCAGGTCTCCCTCGACAAGCGGTGGACCGATGCGGACAACGGGGATGATCTTCCTGATGCCACGGCCCCCGCGAGGGTGCGATTCATACTCCAGCAGCATCTTTCTAAATATGTGCTTCAGAACGATCCATTCACGGACGCGGAAGTGGTCATCATTCCGCTCCGGGATCCCAGCGTTTCCGACTTCTCTAAGGCATATTCAGATCTCACGGCAAGCGCCGCGGAAGTGAGAAAGCTGATCGAAGCAGGTGTGCCCAAGGTCGCGCCAGAAGGCAGTTTGCCGGAATGGAACTTGGGGGATGCCGCACAAGCGATCCATGCCAAGGCGCGGACCGTGAAGGGCGACTGGTGTTCAGGGATCGAGTACCTGACTCAACATGCCCAGGATTCCGGTGCCATTCAGAATGAGAACTTGATGTATGTGTTCCAGGGCCTTAGCCACGATGGACACGATTTTATTTCCGTCAAAGCTCTGATAGCGAATCCGTTGCTCCTCAAAGACGATCCTGAGATGGGCAGTTATACGGATGCCCAGTGGTCGGATTACTTTCTAAGGATCGAGCAGAAGCTTGATCAAGCGCCGGACGGCTCTTTTGCCCCATCCTTGAAAGACCTTCGTGGGATGGTTCTGTCGATTCGATCAGTGAAATAGGCCCCGCCCTCGCGGGATTCCGCTTCGTTAGACACAATCACTCATTGGAGTGCCCATGCCCCGCGTGAAACTGGACGGTCTCTTTGAACAACTCGCGCCGGAGCTGCGGCGGGCGGTGGCCTCGGCGGTGCGGGAGCTGCACCCGGAAGTGACGGTGGATGAGTATGCGCTCTACCGCGCCTTTCAACGGGAGGCGCGCCGCGCGGCGGGGGACTCGGTCGAAGTGTCCAGTCGGCACATCGAATCCTGAAGGGCATTCAACAGAGATGAAGGGGATGAAGGGGATCAAAGCCGGGTCCTGGCATTCATCCCCTTTA
>JAFDVN010000203.1 GCA_018269025.1 Acidobacteriota bacterium
AGCTCCACGGGCTCGCGGCCCGGGCGGTCCAACTTGTTCACGAAGGTGAAGATGGGCAGCCTGCGCTCGCTGGCCACCCGAAACAGCTTCTTCGTCTGCTCTTCCACGCCCTTGGCGCAGTCGAGGAGCATGACGACGCTATCCGCGGCGGTGAGGGCACGGTAGGTGTCCTCGCTGAAATCCTGGTGGCCCGGCGTGTCCAGCAGGTTGATGGCGAAGCCCTTGTAGTCGAACTGCATGGCCGCGCTCGTCACGCTGATGCCACGTTCCTGCTCAATACTCATCCAGTCCGACTGGGCGTGGCCCGCGCCCTCCCTGCCCTTCACCGATCCGGCCCGGTCAATGGCACCGGAATAGAGCAACAGCTTCTCGGTGAGCGTCGTCTTGCCCGCGTCCGGGTGGGAGATGATGGCGAAGGTGCGACGCCGCTGGATTTCTTCGATAAGACTCATATCGCCATCAAAAAAGGAGCGGCACGAGGCCGCTCCTTCTCAGTCTAGCGGGGCGCGTCCTAGAGGAACAGGGGCGCCATGACCAGGGTGACCGTCGCCAGGAGCTTGATGAGCACATGGAGGGACGGGCCCGCGGTGTCCTTGAAGGGATCGCCCACGGTGTCGCCCACGACCGCGGCCTTGTGGGCCTCGGAGCCCTTGCCGCCGTGGACGCCGGTCTCGATGTACTTCTTGGCGTTGTCCCAGGCGCCGCCCGCGTTGTTCAGCAGGAGGGCCATGAGGATGCCCGCGATGGTGGCGACCATCAGGAAGGCCGCGATGCCCTCCGCCGCTGCGGTGGGATCGGCCAGGGTGATGAAGGCGCGGAAGCAGAGACCCACGGCGATGGGCATGCCCACCGCCAGGAGGCCCGGCGCGATCATCTGGCGCAGCGCGCCGCGGGTGACGATGTCCACGCAGGCCGCGTAATCGGGCTGCTCGGTGCCCTGCATGATGCCGGGCTTCTCACGGAACTGCTTGCGGACGGCCTCGATCACATCGAAGGCCGCGCGGCCCACGGCGCGGATCGCGAAGCTGGAGAAGAGGAACACCAGCATCGCGCCGAGCAAGGCGCCCGCGAAGACGGTGGGCTTGGCGAGGTTCACCGTGTCAAAAGCTGTGTGGGTGTGCTCGCGCACCGCGTCCATGAAGGCGCTGAAGAGCAGGAAGGCCGCGAGCGCCGCCGTGCCGATGGCGTAGCCCTTGGTGAGAGCCTTGGTGGTGTTGCCGACGGCGTCCAGCACATCCGTGGACTTGCGGATATCCTCGCCGCACTCGCCCATTTCGACGATACCGCCCGCGTTGTCGGCGATGGGGCCGAACACATCCATGGCCATGATGTAGCCCGCAGGGCCGAGCATTCCGAGCGTGGCCACGGCGGTGCCGAAGAGGCCGCTGATGGCGAGGGGGCCGATCTGGCCCGTCTCGATGCCGCTGGCCTTGCCCAGGAAGTAGGAGCCCACGATGGCGCAGACCATCACGATGACGGGGATGGCCGTGCACTCGAGACCTACCGCGAGACCCTCGATGATGGTCGTGGCGGGGCCGGTCTTGGAGGCGTCGGCGATGGCCTTCACGGGACGGTACTTGCTCTCGGTGTAGTACTGGGTGATGTAGACGAAGGCGAGGCTCGTCGCGAGGCCCAGCAGACCGCAGTAGAAGTAGTAGCGGGCCGCGTGGGGCGCGGCGTCCACATGGAGCAGCTTGGCCGTGGCGAACCAAAAGGCGACCATGGCGAGCACGGCGGTCACATAGAAACCGCGGTTCAGGCCGGACATGGGGTCGCCGCCCTCTTTGACAGAGACAGTGAACACGCCCACGACACTGCACAGCAGGCCGAGGGCGATGACCACGAGCGGAAAGAGGATGCCGTTGGTGCCAAAGGCCCCGTAAAGCACGGGGCTGGCGGCGAGGATCATCACACCGATGGTCTCGGCGGCGGTGGACTCGAAGATGTCCGCGCCGCGGCCCGCACAGTCACCCACATTGTCGCCCACGAGATCCGCGATCACGGCGGGGTTGCGCGGATCATCCTCGGGGATGCCCGCCTCCACCTTGCCCACAAGGTCCGCGCCCACATCCGCGGCCTTGGTGTAGATGCCGCCGCCCAACTGGGCGAAGAGCGCCACGAAGGAGGCGCCGAAGCCATAGCCGACGATGTAGAGAGGCACGCTCTGGGCAGGCAGGCCGACCACCTTGGTCAGCACGGCGTAGAGTCCGCCGATGCCCAGGAGGTTCATGGCCATGACGATGAAGCCCGACACGGCGCCCGCGCGCACGGCCATCTGCAGGCCCGCGTTCAGGCCCTTCTCAGCGGCGGCGGCGGTGCGGATGTTCGCGCGGATGCTGATCCACATGCCGCTGTAGCCGGCGATGACGGAGCAGCCGGCGCCCAGCAGGAAGCTGATGGTCGTCCAGAGGGCGACCCGGGAGGGATTGGGCCCGGTTTGCCCGTGGTAGACGAGGTAGATGCCCACCGCCACGAAGATGGCGAGCAGGCCGATGGTGCGGTTCTGGCGGCTCAGGTAGGCTTCCGCGCCCTGCTTGATGGCATCGGAAATGCGGCGCATCGCGTCCGTGCCGGTGGACCCGGCCAGGACACGGTTCGCCAGATACAAGGCGACCAGAAGCGCAGCGACGGCTGCGCCAAATACGAGGGACAACATGGGGGGCTCCTTGGGAAGGATCAGTAAATATTCAGGTCAGCTTACAAGGAAGATTTGGCTGCTGAAAGCCCTCATATGGCCGCAGGGTGAGGGTTTTGACAGATTTGCCGCTTGGGATTGAAACCGATCCCGAACATACTTGAGGCCGGAATGGATTGAACGGCCATCAGGCGCGCTCCGGCGTGCCCCGGCTGACGCGAAACCCCTCCCTGGAGGCCCGATGAAACCCGAAGCCACCTTCCTAGGCTCCTCGATCGGCAAGAAGATCGTCATGGCCCTCACCGGCATCGTGCTGGTCCTCTTCGTCATCGGGCACATGGCGGGGAACCTCCAGGTCTACAAGGGCGCGGAGGCCCTGAACGGCTATTCGGAATTCCTGCACCACTTCCTCCATGGCGCGGGACTCTGGATCGCCCGGATCGTCCTCCTGGCCTGCGTGGCGCTCCACATCTGGGCTGCCGCGGGGCTTACCCGGATGAACGCCGCCGCGCGGCCCGTGGCCTATCGGAAGGTCCACCACGAGGCCAGCACCTGGGCCTCCCGCTACATGCGCGTGACGGGCTTCATCCTGCTGTTCTTCATCGTGTTCCACCTGCTCAACCTGACCACGGGCCAGTGGCACCCGGGCGGCACTTTCGTGAAAGGCGAGGTCTACGCGAACCTCATCAGCACCTTCCAGGTGAAGTGGGTCGCCGCGCTCTACATCGTCGCGATGATCGCCCTCGCCGGGCACCTGAGCCACGGTATCTGGAGCCTGATGCAGACGCTGGGCTGGAACCACCCCCGCTACAACGCGCTGCGCAAGCAGCTCGCCTGGATCGTCACGGCCCTCGTCGTGATCGCCAACATCTCCTTCCCCGTCGCCGTCCTGGCCGGCATTCTCCACTGAGCCGAGGTAGACCATGGAACTCAAATCGAATGTCCCGGCTGGCGCGATCGAAACCTTGTGGGAGCAGCATCGCTTCAACATGAAGTTGGTGAACCCCGCCAACAAGCGCAAATACAAAGTCATCGTCGTGGGCTCGGGCCTCGCCGGTGCCGCCGCCGCGGCCACCATGGGCGAATTGGGCTATCAGGTGGAGTGCTACTGCTACCAGGACAGCCCCCGCCGCGCCCACTCCATCGCGGCCCAGGGCGGCATCAACGCCGCGAAGAACTACCGAGGCGACGGCGACAGCATCTACCGTCTCTTCTACGACACCGTGAAGGGCGGCGACTTCCGCTCCCGCGAGGCCAATGTGTACCGCCTCGCCGAGAACAGCGTGAAGATCATTGACCAGGCCGTGGCCCAGGGCGTGCCCTTCGCCCGGGAGTACGGCGGTCTCCTGGACAACCGCTCATTCGGCGGCGCCCAGGTGAGCCGCACCTTCTACGCCAAGGGCCAGACCGGCCAGCAGCTTCTCCTCGGCGCCTATCAGGCGTTGGAGCGCCAGATCGGCCTGGGCACCGTCGCGATGCACACCCGCCACGAGATGCTGGAGCTGATCGTCGTGGACGGGCACGCCAAGGGCATCGTCGTCCGCGACATGGTGAGCGGCAAGGTGGAATCCCACTTGGGTGACGCCGTGGTGCTTGCCACCGGTGGCTACGGCAATGTGTTCTACCTCTCCACCAACGCCAAGGGCTGCAATGTGACGGCGAACTGGCGCGCCTACAAGAAGGGCGCGGCCTTCGCGAACCCCTGCTACACCCAGATCCACCCCACCTGCATCCCCGTCACCGGCGATCACCAGAGCAAGCTCACGCTCATGTCTGAGTCGCTCCGCAACGATGGCCGCGTGTGGGCGCCGAAGCGCAAGGAGGACTGCGGCAAGAAGCCGGGTGAGATCAAGGAAGAGGACCGAGACTACTTCCTGGAGCGCAAGTATCCGAGCTTCGGCAACCTCGTCCCGCGCGATGTGGCCAGCCGCAACGCGAAGGAAGTCTGCGACGAGGGCCGCGGCGTGGGCCCCGGCGGGCGCGGCGTCTACCTGGACTTCGCGGATGCCATCAAGCGGCTCGGCAAGCACAAAGTCGAAGAAAAGTACGGCAACCTCTTCGAGATGTACGAGCGCATCACGGACGAGAATCCCTACGAAGTCCCGATGCGCATCTACCCCGCCGTGCACTACACCATGGGCGGCCTCTGGGTGGACTACAACCTCCAGAGCACCATTCCTGGCCTCTTCGTGGGCGGCGAGGCGAACTTCAGCGACCACGGCGCGAATCGCCTGGGCGCGAGCGCGCTCATGCAGGGACTCTCGGACGGCTACTTCATCATCCCCTACACCATCGGCAACT
Source organism: Acidobacteriota bacterium (assembly GCA_018269025.1). Taxonomy (GTDB): domain Bacteria; phylum Acidobacteriota; class Holophagae; order Holophagales; family Holophagaceae; genus JAFDVN01. The sequence continues at coordinate 4,937 of JAFDVN010000203.1, forward strand.
ATCTCGCGGGGCAGAGCCCGGCCAAGCGCCCCACGGCGGACCACGCCGAGGTGAAGGCCGCGGAAGCCGCCGTGAAGGCCCGCAACGAGCGGCTCCTCTCCATCGGCGGCAAGGAGACCCCCACCCATTTCCACCGGGAGCTGGGAAAGATCATGTGGGAGTACTGCGGCATGGCGCGGAACGAGGAGGGCCTCAAGAAGGCCATCGGCCTCATCGGCGAGCTGAAGAAAGAATTCTGGTCCAACCTGCGGGTGCCGGGCACCGGCGAAGAACTGAACCAGAGCCTCGAAATGGCGGGCCGCGTCGCGGACTTCATCGAGCTCGGCGAGCTGATGTGCCTGGACGCGCTGGAGCGCCGCGAAAGCTGCGGCGGCCACTTCCGGGAGGAGTTCCAGACGCCCGAGGGAGAGGCCCTGCGCGACGACTCGCAGTTCTGCAACGCCGCGGCCTGGGAATACAAGGGCGAAGGCGTGAAGCCGGAAAAGCACCTAGAGCCGCTCGAATTCGAGCATGTCCACCTCGCCACCCGCAGCTACAAGTGAGGATTTGAGTCATGGCCAAGAATCTGAACCTCACCCTCCAAGTCTGGCGCCAGAAGGATGCGAAGTCCGAAGGCGGCTTCAAGTCCTACAAGGCCGAAGGCATCAGCGACGACATGTCCTTCCTGGAGATGCTCGACATCGTCAACGAAGGCCTCATCAAGGCCGGCGACGAGCCCATCGCCTTCGACCACGATTGCCGCGAAGGCATCTGCGGCATGTGCTCCATGGTCATCAACGGCCGTCCCCACGGCCCGAAGGACCGCACCACCACCTGCCAGCTCCACATGCGCAGCTTCCAGGATGGGGACGAGATCGTCATCGAACCCTGGCGCGCCAAGGCCTTTCCCGTGCAGCGGGACCTCGTCGTGGACCGCTCGGCCTTCGACCGGGTCGTCGCCGCGGGCGGCTTCATCACCGCCAACACTGGCGCGGCGCCGGACGCCAACGCCATCCCGGTCCCCAAGGAGAAGGCCGACCTCGCCATGGCCGCGGCCGAGTGCATCGGCTGCGGCGCCTGCGTCGCCGCCTGCCCCAACGCTTCGGCGATGCTCTTCGTCTCCGCCAAGGTGAGCCACCTCGCCCACCTGCCCCAGGGCCAAGCCGAGCGCATGATCCGCGTTAGGGACATGGTCGCCCAGATGGACGACGAGGAATTCGGCACCTGCACCAACCACGGCGAGTGCGAAGCCGCCTGCCCCAAGAGCGTGCAGCTCGAAAACATCGCCCTGATGAACCGCGACTACCTCAAGGCCAGCCTCACCTACCGGCCCGAAGTGGACGCGGGCGGCGGGCTCTAAGGCGGATTTGCTTTCGAACGGGGCCCTTCGGGGCCCTTTTCATTCATCCGAAGGAATCCGGTGGGTAGTTCCGTTCCAGGAGCGTCTGCCGATCCACCACATGCTGGCGGAAGGCCTTCCATCTCAGGCTCCCACGGGCCGGGGCGAAGAGCGGACTCCGGTCGTACCAGGCGAGGCATCCAAAGCCTTGGGCGAAGGCCCGTCCCGCCGCGGTGAGGGCGTCGTCCACCTGCCCCAGGTAGGCATAGGCTTCCGCCACCTTGAAGGTCAGCTCGCCGTCTGGAACCCGAAGATGCCCCCGGGCCTCGTCGAAGGCTCGGAGCTTGGTCAAAGCCATGACACGGTCGCCCTGAAGCGCGAGGGCGTAGATCTCGCAGAGGTCGCTGAATGGAAGGGAGGTTCGCCGATCCGAGGCACCTTCCTGGAAGAGCGGAAGCGCGATAGCGGGGTGACCTTCAAGAAGGTCCAAATAGCCTTCATAAAATTGGAATATGGGATCCTTTCGCTTGGGGATGACCTTCCTGAATTCATCCCAACGGCCACTGTAGAGAAAGGTGTTCTCCACAAACCAGCCTTCCGGGACTTGCAGGGTGCCCACGATGCGACTGCGTTCAGCCAGGGCCCGCTGGGCTCCCTCCAGCAGGCCGCAGGTTCGCCCCGCATAGGCCAGGCCACTGTAGAGGTTCGAGATGTCCGGGTGGGTAGAGCGAGCGGCGACAAGTACGCGCAACGCCCGCCGTGCGCTGATCCCCCAAATCCGTGAGCAGCATGCCTTGCAGGAGCGCGGCGCGCGGGTAGTCCGGAATGAGGTTTAACGCCTGCCCAAGGGCCCGTTCCACCTCCAGCTGCGGCATGTCGCCCCCCGAAGGTTCCGTCCAGAGGTACCGATACAAATGCTCACCCAGGTTCGCCCATACCGCCGCGCTATGGGGCTCGACCTGCGCCAATCGCCGCGCCGCATCCAGATCCTGAACGGCGGCCACATCCTCCACGATGGCGAATTGACGCACGAGTTCCCAGAACCCATCGGCATCCTCTGGCAACAACCCCGGCACTCCGCCCCGCAGGGAGGGCCACGGTCCTTGGCCCCATAGTTGACGAAAGGCCTCTGTGGGATAGCACAGGGGCGTGGAGGAAACGGACCATGGCAGCCCCGCGTGGAGGTCCTTCCCTCTGATCCACTCCAGCTTCAGGGCCAGGAGGGAGGCGTCCCGTTGCCCCGAGAAGCGCACAACGAGGTCCTGGGGAGGCACATCCGAGGGAACCGTTGTGGACCCCAGGGGCAGCACCGGAGCATCCACCCGGATCTCGAGCTCATCCTGCAAGAACTTGCCGACCCCAATGGACCACTGGGGGTCAAGGCCTTGGACCGTGGGGCCGAGTAGAAGGATCCGAGGCACCGGGGAGGGCTCCCTGATTCGAACTCCCATCCACACCCCGACCCCCAGTCCGACCAGGACCGCGAGACCCAGGAACCCCTTCAGGAACTTCCGCATGGGACGCCGGAGAGTATAGGCTTCATGAATGGAATCGGCATGGAACGCGCGAAGTTAAAAGATGAAGTCTTCCTGAACATGGCCTCGGAACTGGGCCGCTTGGGCACCTGCTGCCGTCTTCAGGTGGGAGCGGTCCTGCTCCGGCCGGATGGGGGCATTGCCGCGGCGGGTTTCAACGGGGCCCTACCGGGGATGCCCCACTGCACCCCTGAAACCTGCCATCCCGGCCAGCGCTGCCTTCACACCAGCCACGCTGAGGAGAACGCCCTGGGGTTCTGCGATGGGCCGGTGCAAACCGCCTATGTGACCCACGAGCCCTGCCTCACCTGCGCCCGGGCCCTCGTCCGACGCGGGGTGCGCCGGGTCGTCTTCCGACATCCCTACGCGAGCATCGCCGAACAGGAACGCGCGGAGCGTGGCGCGATCCTCGCCCACTTCGGCGTAATCTGGGAACATCTCGCTGTTTGATTCCCACACCCGATGGAGGCCCCATGACCAAGCCGCTGATCCCCACCGACCTGCTCAAGAGCCTCGACAAGGCCCAGAAGGCTGAGGATCCCGGTGCGGGGGCCAAGCCCGGACACCTGACCCGCCCCTCCGCCAATCCTCAGGCCAAGGTGAACACCAAGGCCCAAGGCAAAGGTAATTCCCTGCACACCCGCAGCAGCAATCGGGGGAAGTGAGGCATCAGGCTGGAGACTGGGGACTGGGGCCAATGGGGACGCGGCCCGAAGGGCCGCACCGATTTGGACCTCCAGCCTCCAGCCCCCAGTCTCCAGCCTCCCCACCCTAAAGATCCCCCGCCACGAACCCGGTGCTGAAGGCGGCCTGCAGGTTGTAGCCCCCCACGGGGCCGTCCACATCCAACAGTTCCCCGCAGACACGGAGGTTCTCGAAGCCGCCCACCGCCATCGTGTGGGGATCCACGGCCTCGAGCTTCAGTCCGCCCGCGGCGACCTCGCCCTTGGTGAGCGGAACCGCGCTAGGCGCACCCAAATCGGACGCCACGAGGGCGGTGACGAGCGCGCGGCGGGCTTCCTTCGGGAGATCCTTGAGGCGGTGGCCTTCGCCGAGGCCCGCCTCCCGGGCGAGGGTTTCCGCGCAGCGTTCGGGAATCCATCGCTGAATCCAACGCACCACGGAGAGATGAGGCTGGGCTCGGGCATCGGCGAGCGCTTCCGCCTCGACCGCTTCGAAGGGGCGGAGATCATGGGCATAGACGAGGTGAGCGAGGCCAGACATGCGCGCGGACTCCGCCGCCTGACTCAATTCCAGCGCGGCGGGTCCACTGATGCCCACCTTCGTGAACACGAGATCGCCCTTGAACCGCGCGAGGCGCTTGCCGCCTCTCCCAGCGAGAAGCTGGAGTTCACCGTCCCGCCAAGCCACGCCTTCCCAAGCGGGGCGGGGCCGCGCAAGGGGAATCGGCGCGAGGGCCGGGAACCAGGGCCGCATGGGCAGGCCGAGTTCCCTCAGCCACGCCAGCATCTCACCTCGGGTTCCGGTCTCAGGAAAACTCGCGCCTCCGGTGGCAAGGATGAAGAGGTCGGCTACCAGCCGTTCCTCCCCGAGTCGGAGGCCTGTCAGTTTTGGCGACCTTCCTTCGAGACCTGTCACGCGCGCCCCGGTGCGAACTTCCACCCCCGCTCGCGCCATGACTGACTCAAAGGCCGCCACCACCGCCGCCGCGCTGCCGGGGCGGTCCAACGGGAAGACGCGCCCGTTGTCCCGGATGTAGGTCTCCACACCCTCGCGTCGCAGCCATTCCACGACTTCGTCATTGCCGAATCGGTGCATGGCGGGCCGAAGAAAGCGCGCCTGTTCCGGGGAGAAGCAGGCGAGTACTTCCTTCAAAGGCCCCGCATGGGTCACATTGCACTTGCCGCCCCCACTGATGCGGAGCTTCACGCCCAGACGGCCATTGGCCTCCAGGAGCGTGACGCGATGACCCTTCGAAGCGGCCCTCCAGGCCGCCACCATCCCCGCGGCCCCGCCGCCCACCACGATCACGCGCATGACTCCAGGGTAGACTGGGCCCATGTCCAAACCTCTGGTCGGTCTGATCTTCTCGGTATCCGCTGTGCGGATACGCGAGACCTTTATGCCGTCATCCCGTCGCACGCGCTCCGTCGAGGCAAATCATGGCTAGTCGCCCGCTCGTCGGCCTCATCATGGGAAGCAAATCAGATTGGGAAACCATGGAGCACGCGGCCTCCACCCTGAGGGATCTGGGCATCCCCTTCGAGGCGGAAGTCGTCAGCGCGCATCGGACGCCGGACAAGCTATTCCAGTACTGCGAGGCAGCCGAAGGTCGTGGGATCCGGGTGATCATCGCGGGTGCGGGCGGCGCGGCCCACCTGCCGGGCATGGCCGCCAGCAAGACCAAGCTACCGGTGCTGGGCGTTCCCGTTCAGAGCAAGGCGCTGAATGGCATGGACTCCCTGCTTTCCATCGTTCAAATGCCCGCCGGGATTCCGGTGGGGACGCTCGCCATCGGCAAGGCGGGCGCCATCAACGCCGCCCTTCTGGCGGGCTCGATCCTGGCGCTCAACGACGCGCTTCTGGCTAAAAAACTGGAGGCCTTCCGGGAAGCTCAGACCGCCAAGGTGCTGGCGGACGACAAGCTTTAGGCCTGGTCATTCATCTAGAAGATCTTTAAGGAAGTCCTTAACTTTCTTGACCTTGTTTTTCGGCGTCTCTTCGGCGGGAGCCCCTTTTCGGCGAAGCTGGATGGGCGAAGGCAGAGCCTCGTGCCGGTTCAACCCCGAGCTCCAGGGTTCATACCCCTCCAGTCGGACCTCGAGCTGATGGCGGCCCGGACCTGAGACTTGAACGGTTCGAGGAGAGGAACCCATCTTCATGCCATCGAGCCAGAGACTGGCCCCGGAGGGCTCGGTGGTCACCCGAACCGAATAGGGCGCGGGCACGAGGCGAAGATCCAGTCGGGTGTCCTTCTCGTCCAGGGATCGCTCCAGCGGGAGGTAGTCGGGCTTCTCCAAACGAAGCGTTCCTCCTCCCCGGACGACGACGCGGTCGAGGGGCGTGCGTCCCAAGTCCGCCCCATCCAGGTAGACCTGGGCGCCGGAAGGTGAGGAATAGATCGCGACGGCATGGGCCTTTCGGGAGAGGGCGAAGAACGCCCAAAGGCCGAGGCCTATGACTCCCAGAATCCCAATCACCATCCATACAAACTTCGGAATCCGAAGGGGCCTCGGTTTCGGTGTCAGCCGAATCCCGCCGCTCAGGGCGGGGGAAGCGAGCTGGGCGCGCACGGTGGCGCGGCTTTCTTCATCCAACGGCAAGGCCGTGGCCAGGGCTTCCAGAAAGGCCCGGATGCTTTCAAAGCGTTCGGCGGGATTCTTCGCGAAGGCCCGCTCGAAGATGGCTCGAAGCTCCGCCGACAGGGAGCTCGGGATCTGGGGCGGTTCGTGAACCACCCGATAGAGCACGGCGTTCACGCTTTCCGCCGCAAAGGGAAGTTTTCCCGTGAGCAGTTCAAAGGCGGTCACGGCCAAGGACCAGCGATCACAGGCCTCGCTAAGATTCCCGGAACCGGAAAAGGATTCCGGTGCCGCGTAGGCGGGCGTGCCCAGGAATCCGGCGGTCGTCGTGAGGCTCGCGTCCCCGCCCCGGGCCACGCCGAAGTCCATCAGCTTGAGCCGCCCATCCTTGGCGACCATGAAATTGGACGGTTTCACATCCCGATGGATGATGCCTTCCCGATGGATCGCCTCCAAGGCCTGCGCGGCCTGGATAAGGAGCGACATCAGCTCCTCGGGGGCGACGGGACCGGCCTCGCCATGGGCATCGAGCCCTTCGCCGTCCACGAATTCCATGGCGAGAAAGGGACCAAGGGCCGCATCCTCGCCCACATCGAAGATGGTGATGATGTTCGGGTGGTTGATCCGCGCGGAGATTTCCGCCTCGCGACGGAACCGAGCCAGCACACCGCCATCGCCAAGCCCCTGTCGGACCACTTTGATGGCCACCCCGCGCTTGAGGGCCGGATCCTCCGCCAGAAAGACCGTGCCCATCGCCCCTTGGCCGAGGGTGCCGAGGATCTTGTAGCGTCCGATCTGCGTGGGGTCCAATGCCATCCGGCCATTGTGCCAGCGCAACCGTTAAACTACCCGCATGGACGCCGCAGGATTCACCTCGCCCCGCCCTGCCCAACTCCGCCGCTTCGGGCGCGTGTTCTACGGCGCGGGCCTTCGCATGCAAAAGGCCCTCTCGGACTTCGTGCGGGAAGGCGAGCGCCCGGATCAGCTCGTGATGCTGGAGCACGATGCCGTCTTCACCCTGGGGCGCAATGCCACCCGTGCGGACATCCTCGTCACGCCGGATTTCCTGGATGCCAACGGCGTGAGCGTCCACGAAACCGATCGGGGCGGCGAGGTGACCTATCACGGCCCCGGGCAGATCGTCGTCTATCCCATCTGCAACCTGCGGGGCGGCCGGGAGGATGTGGGCCGCCTCGTGCGCGGCCTGGAAGAGGCCATGATTCGCACCGCAGCGGACTTCAGCATCAAGGCCGATCGCCTGAAGGGCGCGCCGGGCATCTGGGTGGACACGCCCCGGGGCCTGGAAAAGCTCGGCGCGGTCGGTCTGCATTTGAGCCGGTGGATCACCACCCATGGCATCGCGTTCAATGTGGATCCCTTCCTGCCGCACTTCAAATGGATCGTGCCCTGCGGCTTCACGGATAAGGGCGTGTGCAGCCTGAAGTCGTTGCTTGGAGAGGATTGCCCCTCCCTCGAAGTCGCAATGGATCATCTGCGGCATCACTTGTGCGAGGTGCTCGCGCTGGATCTCCAGCCCGTGATCGAGCCAAGCCGGAGCGTCGGAGCTCTCACCTGGCGACACGGATCCTCGGGACCAGAAGTCCTCATGATGCTCCGTCAGCCTCGGCACGGTCGCTGGTGGTCCAGCGTGACGGGCATGCGGGAGCCGGGAGAAGGGCCCGAGGACGCGTGCCGCCGCGAGATGCGCGAAGAGGCTGGCCTTACGCCCCTGTGTCTGGAAGCCCTCGACCTCGCCCATAGTTTCTGGGTGGATCCCGCCGTGGTGCGATTCCCGGATCCCGAGCCGCGCTTCAACACCGAGACCTGCTTTCATGCGGAGGTCGCCTCCGATGCCCCCGTGCACCTCGACCTTGAGGAGCATGAGTCCTTTCGTTGGTGCTCTCCCACCGAGGCACTGACCCTGATGAAATGGGAAGGGGCCAAGGCTTCCCTGAAGCGCCTAGCGGATTTGAAAGGCTGGGCCCTCGACAGAGCCGCGTTGGAAGCCTAGGATTCACAGAACCTTCCGATGCAAATGAAACCCCGCCTTGGCCTCCGCTCGCTGGTGTTCTCGCCGTGGGCCGTGGGCTTGCTCGCAGCGCTGGGAGCTTGGTGGATCCTGCCGAGCCTTCCGTGGCGTTGGGGGGAGATCGGGTTCTCCCTGCTGCTTGCGATAGGTCTGACATGGAGTGGCTTCGCCTGCCTTCGGCGTGCCAAGTCCGTGGAGGCCGCGCTGGCTCCAGCTTGGCGATGGACGGGGCGTGCCCTGATCCTCTCTGCCGCGTCGAACTTCCTCACAGGTCCCCTGCTCCTGCTGGGCCGCACGCCCCTCTTGCCCAGCCCTGAAGCGCGGATGTGGGCATCCACCTTTGGAAACGGTCTCGACCTGCTATCCCGTTTCCTGCTCATCACAGGGCTCACGGTCTGGCCTTCCGGCCGCCCCGGTGCCCTGGCCCGATCTCAGCGCGCCATCGCCGGGCTCATCGTGAGCGGAAGCCTGATGTTCGTGCTCCTCACGGCCATGCCGGGCTTGCTGGATGTGTTCCTCAAAGTGGGCGGGCCCTACGGACCTGTGAACCTGACCTTCCTCTTGGACCTCCTCGCGGTGGTGGCGGCACTGGCCATCCTGCTGTCGGCCTCCATGGATTTGTCCGACGCCTCCGCTTCCGCGCTTCGTCCTCTGCCGCTGGCGTTGCTCGTCTACCTGAGCGCGCTGCTTCTCCAGAACAGCCTCGTCATGGGGCTGCATGCCTATCACTGGGACGGCCCCGCGGCCTGGCCTCTGCTGGCCTCCATCGGGCTCCTGGCCTGGGCGGGCGATGCGAGGCCGACCTCGCTGGGGAAGGAGGCAAGCGTGGCTTGGCTTCGTCCCGTCTTCCTGGCCTTCCCCGTCGGGGTGGCGATGGTGTGGGCTTCCTGGCTCGCCCTCGCTCGGCCCGAAACCGTCCATCCTCTCGGTCGAGGCATCGGCATCGCCGTGGGCGGGTTGCTGTTGCTGCGCCTCTATCTCACCCAGCGGGAACTCGCGACCTTCAACCACCGCCTGGAAGCCATGGTGGCGGAGCGGACGCAGGCTCTCGAAGAAAGCGTCTCCGCCCTGCTCAAGACCCAGCGCCTCAACATGGTCGCCACCCTGGGTGCGGGGCTGGCCCATGATTTCCGAAACCTCCTCACGGTGATCATGGGCTCGAGCGAGTTGTTGATCCTCCGCCAGGAAATGGGCCAGGCCTCGGACACGCGGGAGCTGGAATCCATCCGCGACGCGGCGGTGCGGGGCCGGGATCTCGCCCAGCAGTTGATGTCCCTGGGGCGCCAGTCGAATCCCTCCCAGGCCGTGGCTTTCGACCTCGTCCATCAAGTGGAAACCTTCCTTCCTCTCCTGGAGCGGCTGGTGCCCGCGACGGTGAAGGTGCTCCTGGAGGGCGGCTCCGCGCCTTTGACCGTGCGAGCCGATCCCCGCCAGATCGAACAGATCCTCGTGAACCTGGTGGCCAATGCCCGGGACGCGCTGCCTGCAGGTGGCCGAATCCACATCCGCACCTTCGCCCTCGACACCGAGACGGGTCCTTGGGCCCGGATCCAGGTGGAGGATGATGGGACCGGTATGGAGCCTGCCGTGCTGGCTCGCATCTTCGATCCCTTCTACACGACGAAGGCACCCGGCGCCGGAACCGGCCTCGGCCTCGCCAGCGTCAAGGCCATCGTCGAGTCCTGGGGGGGACGCCTGCGGGCTACCAGCGAGCAAGGCCGGGGCAGCACCTTCTCGGTGGATTTGAGGATGGCCGGCCCGAACCGGACCTGAGGGCTTGGCCGACGCGCCCGTCCATGGTGGACTGGATGGTTGGAGGGGCCATGTTCCAGCTCAACGACGACCAGATCGCCATCCGCGACGCCGCGCGGGATTTCGCGCGGGAACAGATCGAGCCGGGCGCCATGGAGCGGGACCACAAGGCCGAATTTCCCAAGGACATCATCCAGCAGCTCGGCGAGATGGGCTTCATGGGCATGTGTGTGCCCGAGGTGTACGGCGGCGCGGGCCTGGACACCCTGAGCTACACCCTTGCCCTGGAAGAGATCGCCTATGTGGACGCTTCCGTCGCGGTGACGATGAGTGTCAACAACTCCGTCGCCTGCGCGCCCATCCTCGCCTTTGGCACCGAGGCGCAGAAGCAGAAGTACCTGAAGCCCCTCGCCAGCGGTGAGGAACTGGGCGGCTTCATGCTCACGGAACCCGATGCCGGTTCGGACGCCGCGGCCCTCAAGACGAAGGCCACGAAGGTGGATGGCGGCTGGAACCTGAACGGCGCGAAGGCCTGGATCACCAACGGCGGCATCGCGCGCTTCTATGTGGTGATGGCCATCACCCACCCGGAGCTCGGCAAGAAGGGCATCAGCGCCTTCGTGCTGGATGCCAACCAGCCCGGCGTCGTGATGGCCAAGCCCGAGGACAAGATGGGACTCCGCTCCTCCAAGACCGTCATGGTGACGCTGGAGGACGCCTTCGTCAGCGACGACGACATGCTCGGCAAGCCCGGGGACGGCCTCAAGGTGGCCTTCGGCGGCCTCGATGGCGGCCGCATCGGCATCGCCGCCCAGGCCCTCGGCATGGCCCAGCGCGCTCTGGATGAATCCGTGAGCTACGCCAAGGCGCGTCACGCCTTCGGCAAGCCCATCGGCGAGCAGCCCGCCCTCCAGACCTACCTCGCGGAAATGGAAGCTCGCGTGCAGGCCTCTCGCCTCCTCATCCACAAGGCCGCGCATCTCAAGGACGCCGGGCTCCCCTGCACCCGGGAGGCCGCCACCGCGAAGCTCTTCTCCACGGAGAACGCCGTGTGGGTCTGCGACCGGGCGGTGCAGATCCATGGCGGCTACGGCTACAGCCGCGAGTATGTCGTCGAGCGCCTGTACCGCGATGTGCGCGTCACCACCATCTACGAAGGCACCACCGAGATCCAGCGCCTCGTCATCGCGCGGGACTTGATGAAGTAGGTCCTGGGGCAAGAGGGCGAGTGAGGCAACGCCAAAGAACTGCCACTACGCGGAGTTCGCGGAGGAGCGGAGGGCAGCGGAGAAGACCCTTTTCAGTTTTTCTCCGCTGCCCTCCGCCTCTCCGCTGCCCTCCGCGTGGTCAGTTCCTTCCCCAACGCCTGGGCCGCAATGCTTGGGCCACTCCCCTGAACCCGGCTCCACTCCGTGCCCGCCGACCCCTATTTGTGACGGCTTCAACCAAGACGCGACCGGCCGTCCACCAAGGCCCTCCGCCCCAAGCTTCCACACTTTTCATCCCAACCCAGGCGCCGGGCGCCCGGCATGGGATCTTGGTGGTTGTCGTGGTGCCTTCATTCCTTTGAGTGCAAGCCTTCATCCCTTCTTCCCCGCGTGGGGGCTCACATAGTCCCCCACGGTGGTGCGGAAGGCGACATTGAGCCGGTTCCACCCATTGATGGCGATGATGGCGAGGGTCAGGTTCACGAGGGCCTTCTCGTCAAAATGGCGCCGGGCCTCGTCGTAGACCTCATCGGACACGCCTTCGGCGCCGAGCTCCGTCACGGCCTCGGTCCAGGCGAGGGCGGCGCGTTCGCGGGGCGTGTAGCAGGGGGACTCCCGCCACACGGACAGCAGGTAGAGGCGCTGCTCGGACTCGCCCCGCGCCCGGGCGTCCTTGGTGTGCATGTCCAAGCACCAGGCGCAGCCGTTCACCTGGGAGGCCCGGGATTTCACGAGCTCCAGCAGAGAGGCTTCAAGGCCGCTCCGGTGAACCTGGGTTTCCAAGGCGAGCATGGCGTTGAAGGCCTCGGGGGAGGCGGTCTTGTAGTCCAGGCGCTGATCCATGGAAGGTCTCCTTCAAAGAGTGGAAAAGAGGTGCTGGGCCTCGTCATAGGACAGGGACGAGGCGAGGGCATCGAAGCTGCCGGTCTCCTGCAGGCGTGTCGCCGACTCGCGGACAGAGGCCAGCGCCACGAGGGAGAGGCGCGTCGCCGTGCTTACCCGTCTCACGCCAAGCTCGGCCAGGGACGCGAGATC
>JAFDVN010000020.1 GCA_018269025.1 Acidobacteriota bacterium
CTCGCTTTGAGTGTGGTGGCGAGCCTGGTCTGGCCGAAGCGCCAGGAAGGCAGCGCCTGATGAAGATCTGGCGCCACGCCCTGGAGGACGCGCCCGAAGCGGGGCCGGTCGTCCTGACCCTCGGCAACTTCGACGGCGTCCATGCAGGACACCGCGAGTTGTTGGCGGGCGCCGCGCGGTCCGCGGTATCCAGGGGACTCAAGAGCGCCGTCGTCACCTTTGATCCCCATCCTGCCGTGGTGGTGGCCCCGGAGCGGAAACCGAAACGCCTGATGACCCTGGACCAGCGCCTCGCGGCCTTCAAAGATTGTGGTGTAGACCTCGCGTGGGTGATCCCCTTTTCGCGGTCCTTCTCGGAACTCGCACCCGAGGCCTTTCTGGAAGGGCTCGCCAAGGCGCTTCGACCCGTGGAACTCCATGTGGGCCGCGCGTTCCGCTTTGGGCGGGACCGGTCGGGGGATCTCTCTCTGCTCCGGGCCTGGGCCTTCGGCCACGCCTGCGAGGTGAAGGCTCACGCGCTACGGGCCCCCGATGGCGGCCTCCTCAGCTCCACGCGGGTTAGGGAAGCGATCGAGGCGGGGGAAGCGGATGAAGCCGCGCGGCTCCTAGGCCATCCCTACACCCTCACGGGCATCGTCGTGGAAGGGGATCGCCGGGGCCGGCACCTGGGCTTCCCCACCGCCAACCTCGCCTGGGAGCAGGAGCAACTTCCCGCCAATGGAGTCTATGTGTCCGAGGTTCGCAGCGGTCACTTCGATGGGCCCCGCCTCGGCCTCACCAATGTGGGCGAAAAACCCACCTTCGAAGGCCGCAAGCTCACGGTGGAAACCCACCTGCCGGGCTACAAGGGCGACCTCTACGGCGTCCGGCTGGAGGTGAGCTTCCTCCACCGCCTGCGCGGCGAACAAAAATTCAACGGTCCCGACGCCCTGCGCGAGCAGATCGCGAAGGATGTGGCCGAAGGCGAAGCCTGGTGGAAGGCGAAGCGGGACTGATGCCAAGCTAGGGGACTTGCCGGGAGCCCCCATGCGCCGCACCCTCACCGCTCTTCTCTTGCCTGCGGCGCTCCTCGCCCAGGCCCCCACCTCTGTTCAGGCCGCGCCGGAGGCTGACCACGCCCAGGTGAAGAAGCTCCTCGTCGCGATGAAGTATCCCGATCAGGTGAAGGTTGGGTTCCTGAAGGGGCTCGAAGCCCAAAAGGCCAAGGCCGATTCGATGCCGCCGGGGTTCCTGGAAGCCTTCAAGGCCGCCTTCAACGCCGATGATTTCGTGGAGGCGATCGTGCCGGTCTACGCCAAGCACTTCACCAACGCGGAGGTCCAGGCCGCGCTGAAGTTCTACGACTCTCCCGAAGGAGCCTCTTTCGCCGCGAAGCAAGCCACGCTTTCAAGCGAGCTTGAAGAAGCGGGCAAGCGCTACGGGATGGAGCTGGCGCTCAAGGTGATGCAGGATCAGATGAAGAAGGACGCTCCTCAATCGGATCCTGCGAAGTGAATCGTCTTCTCCAGCTTCGCATCGGCCCCGTCCGTCAGATGGGCGGCTGGGCCAGCGCCATCTACAAGGAGGCGGTGGATCATCCCGTGTTCCTCGGGCGGGAGGGTTTCCAGGGCGATGCGGTGGGCGACACGGCCCACCACGGCGGATCGGAACAGGCGGTGCTCGCCTATGCCGACTCCCATTACGCCGCGTGGAAGGCCGAAGGGTTCAGCGACGCGCGGGGCGCTTTCGGCGAGAACCTGCTGGTGGACGGGCTCCGCGATCAGACGGTCTGCATCGGCGATCGCTTCACGCTGGGGGAGACGGAACTCCAGGTGTCCTGCGCCCGCGTGCCCTGCGCGACGCTCGCCCAGCGCCATGGGCGGAAGGATGTGGTGACCCGGGTGTTCGAGGAGGGACGCGGCGGGTGGTATTTCCGCGTGCTGAAGGAAGGGCTCGTCGCGCCCGGTCAGGAGCTGCGATTGTTGGACCGGCCCCATCCCGAATGGACGGTCCAGCGCGCGCTCCAGGCCCGGTGGCGCAAGGCGGAAAACCCGGCCGAGGCCCGGGCGCTGGCGGAAGTGGCGGCCCTCAACCCCAGGTGGATACCCAAGCTCCTGGGTTAACCTTGGAGCCAAGCTCTGGAGGCTTCGTGCATCGTGGATTCGCGTGGATCATGCTTGCCTCTGGCCTCGCCTGCCAAGGCCCCTCGGCCATCCAAACTTCGGCGACGGGCCCCATGCGGGGTGAGGTGGAATCCGAGGTGATGGACACCCACCAGATGCACCACGGCGATTGCCCGGCGGCGAAGATCGTCTCGGCCCGCATCGTGGAGCAGGGCAGCGGCACGACCCAGGAACTCTGGACGCTCGAAGGATGCGGACGCACCTTCACCTACGATGTGGTCATCACCCACGAAGGCTTTGGCGGCCAGGTAAGCGTTCACGAGCATGAGGCCGCGCCGTGAAGGCCTCGCTGATCTTCACGGTCATCGGCCTCGCGGTGGCGGGCTTCGGGGCCTGGCTGCTCCTGCGCGCCCACCGCAAGGTGGAAGGTCGCCCCGTCATCCAGGGGCAGGTAATCGAACGCATTCCCGTGCGCGGCTCCAAGGGCGGCACGAGTTACAAACTGCGCGTCGCCTATCGCGATCCCGCGGGCAATTCGGGAACACTCACCACCCGCTGGGCGCAGAACCCCCCGGCCGCCAAGGAGGGCGAGGCCGTCCAACTCGCCTGGATCGCCCCCGGGGAAGACCCCGTGCTGCTGCTTTTCAGCAGCCTCTTCGGGACGGGCTTCGTCATTGTCGTGTTCGGACTCGCGTTGGCGACGATCTGCGGCGGGTTCGCCTACGGTCCGGAAGTGATCCGGCGTCTCTACTTGAACTAACCGCGCCAAGCCTCCAGCACCCGGAACCGTGCGCCCATGAGACCCGGGAGGGTGAGCTGGAGGAGATTCTCCATGCGCTTCATCCGATCCGTGGCCGGTAGCTTTTGCCAGTCCGCTTCCCAGGCCATCAGTGGCGCGTGGGTGCGGATCCATTTCGACAACTCCTGATGGCCCGTCTCGGTGAGGCCTTCTCGTTCCAGCAAGGACGCCAGGCGCGTGAAGTCCACATCCGCCGTGAGATCGCTTTCGCCCAAGTCCTCCCACCACTTTCCGTCCACGGTGTGGCCCTTGAAGCGTCGCAGATCGGAGCCTTTGGCGAGGAGGCGTTCGGCGGTGTCACCGTAGTCAATGGCGAGGAAGAGGCCGCGCGTAAGCGCGCCCGCGAGGGTAGAGACGACGCGTGGCAACGCCGCGCACCAGATGCTTCCATCGCTCGCTTCCAGCGTTTCGCCCTTCGCCGCCATCACGCCTTCGAACCAGGCCTGGGGCTCGGATTCGTCGGAGGCATGCCATTCCGGGCCGGAAGCCGTGAGCACCTCCATCGTCCAGCGCGTGCCATCAAAGCGCCAAGGCTGGGCGGGCAGCGCGTCGAAGAGCTCGTTGCTCATCACCGCGCCGGTGAAGGGCCTGAGCGATTCGGATTCCGAGGCGAAGTGGACCTTCCCTGGCCACGGGGCGAGGGCTTCTTCCGCATGCCGCCGTGCCGCCGGATTGTCGTCCCGGTGGATGTAGCGCAGGGCCTCCGCGAAGTCGCCGGTGGCCGAAGCCAGCAGATCGCGACCGAGCCACCCGCGCCCCGCGCCAGGCTCCACCACCGTAAAGCTCGAGGGCCGGTCCAGCCGCTTCCACGCCGCTTCCAACCGCAACGCGATCGTCTGCCCGAGCAGCGGCCCGAGGTCGAGCGCCGTGTAGTAGTCCTTGCCCTCAAATCCCCAGGGCCCTTCCGCGCGCCGGTAGTAGCCGTGCTCCGGATCGTAGAGCGCGAGGGCCATGACCTCCGAGGCGGGGATGGGTCCCTGGAGGGCAAGGGTTTGAATGGAGATGGCGAGTGGATTCATCAGCTTTGAAATCGTGGTTCTTGATAGAGGAATGCTCTAGGTCCAAAGGCTCAAAGCGTGCCATCCAGCCGCGAATCCCATTGCGGCAGGATCCACCTGGGGCGTCGCGAGGATCAACTCCTTCACGCGGCGGGACCAAGCGCTATCGGGGCTGGCCGACCGCAGTACCCAGGCCAGCATGGCGAGGGTGTTCGCGAGGTTTCGATCCGCCGCCGGGTTGAAGCTGCCAGCGTGAACGCGGGATAGGGATTGGGGGATCTGCATCGTCACGGTGAAGCGCCGGTTCCAGAGCCGATTGTGGTGGGCACAGAGGTTTCGGACGGTCGTCAGGTGATGGAGGAAGGACACTAGTACTCCAGCATCGAGGCCGTAGGCCAAGGCGATCGCTTTGCGATCCTGACGGAACTTAAGATTGCCGACCCACCTGGAGAGTTGACCGAAAGACATGACCTCGCATGCAGCCCAAATGGGGGGAGGTTCGTCGTAAGTGCGAATGAGGTGTTCGATGAAGGTCTCTGTGCTGCGTGAGATTTCCTTGTTCAAATCGTCCAATGACCGGGAGTGCTGGACAGCGCTCCGAAAGCGGGCAGGTTCAAGATGCGCGTGGGGGCCGTAGGTGAGGGCGAGATGATTTGCCCAGCGGGTGCGCACGGAGACCTCGACCCGTTCGATGGCGTCCATCACGAGTAGCCGCAGCTTCCGGTCAAAGACATAGAGCGCGAGAGCATCCTCGAAGCTGGTTCCGGGCTTGAAACAGTGATCACCCGTTGTTAGGTCCTTTTCGCCTTCCATGTGAATCCAGTAGGCCCGGAGTCGGTAATAGTTCAAGTGACCCAGGCATCCAAGGGCCTTGGCTTCATCATCGATCGCCATGCCTCTGCGCTTGAGTAAGGCGAGCTGGGCCTGAAACGAAAGGGGCGGTTTCGTGAATTTCACGGCCGCCCCTCAAAAAGTAACCCGCCGGGGTGCGCATGCCCGAAGGCAGAGGCGTGGCGGGTGTTGTTGGTAACAGCATGGGGCATGGATATGAACCCGGCAAGGGGAGTGGAGCACTCAGTGATTCTTCGAAGGGTTAAGAGCCTAGATTAGCGTGAGTTCCGCAAGTCCCACTTCTTGAGCAATGCGGGCAGCAGCCACTGGGTGAGGAGGAGCGCGAGGGCGACGCCGCCGAGGCAGGCGATGCCGACGCCGCGCAGGGCGCGGTAGCTGGAGAAGGCAAGGCCGCCGAAGCCGGCGAGCGTCGTCCCGGCGCAGACGGCGTTCACGCGGGCGACTCTGGAAGCAGCGTTAGCTTCGTGCCGGGCGCGGTGCAAGAGGTTGAAGGCCGTGTCCACGCTGACGCCGAGGGCGATGGGGATGGCGGTGAGGCTGAGGAAGGTGAGCGGTTCGCCGGTCCAGCCCAAGGCGCCGAAGACCCCCGCCTGGCTCGCGAGCAACGGTGCCAACGCCAACGCGGCGAAGCGCCAGGAGCGGCCGAAGAGGGCGAGGATGAGCAGCACGGCGGCGAAGGAGAGGAGCACCGCTTGTTGGATGGAGTCCTTGGCGATGGTCTTCACCACCTGCAGGAGCGGCCGGGTGCCGACGAGCCGCGCGCCGGTGCCTTCCAGGTGAGCCGAGAGTCGGTCCTGGGCGGCTTCATCGAGGCGCAGGGGCAGCGTGAGCGCTTCCGCGCCTGCGGCACGGGACGCGGGTCGAGGCAGCAAGGCGAGAAGGGCGTCCACCGGAACCTTGGGATCCCGCGCGGCTTCACCCAATGTTCGCAAGGGGCCTTCCAGCGCGACGGGATCGAGGCCTTCGGCGCTGGCGCTGGCGAGGGCCTGTTGCCGCCAGGTGTCGGAACCCAGCACGGCGCGCAGACGCGGATCGGGCGTCTGCCAATCCGGTGCGGGCACGCCTTCGGCGCGGAGCAGCGGCGCGAGTTTATTCCACCGCACCGGCAGCCGGTCGGGATCGCCCAAGGGGATCTCCAGCGCTAACGGACGAAGGCTCGCCCCCAGCACGCCCTGGAGTCGTTCCTGGAGCGCGAGGGCCGGGTTGTCCGCCATGCGGAACTTGCGCAGGTCCTCTTCCCACCGGGTCTTCGGCGCCCCAAGCACGGCGAGCGCGAGCAGCAGAAGCGCGGCGAGGGGTTTCCATCGCGCCAGAGGCTTGGTTGCTACCTCTTCGGACTCCGCCTTGGGCGCGAAGGTCCCGACGCCATGGTCGAAACGGAGCAGGAGCGCAGGCATGAAGACGAAGGTGGCGATGAGGCAGCAGAGCAGACCGAGTCCCGTCGTCAGGCCGAGGTCGCGGATGCCGGGGAAGGGCGCGATGGCGAGGGCGAGAAAGGCCAGCGCCGTCGTCACGCTACCCGCGACCACGCCGGGGCCGGTGCCCAGCAGGGCCTCGCGCAGCGCGCGGGCCTTGGAGCGACCGCGCTGGCGCTCGTCCCGGTAGCGGCTGAAGAGGAGGATGCCCACATCGTCGCCCACACCCAAGAGCACCGCGCCGAAGCCCGCGGCCATCAGGTTGAGGCGTCCCAGCGTCCAGCCCGTGAGGCCCAGCGCGCAGATCATGCCCACGAGCAGCGGCGCCATCACGAAGCCGTAACCCGCGAAGGTGCGGAAGCCGATGAAGTAGACGAGGCCGATGAGGACGAAGCTCAAGGCGAGGCTGAGCAGCACCTCCCGGGTGAGGCGCGACGATTCATAGGCCGTCACCGCGTGGGCGCCCGTGGCCTCGAGGGGGAAGGGCCGCTCCGCCGTGGGGGCGAGGGCCTGCTCCACCGACCTCAAGGAGGCATGCGCGGGAAGCGGCCCATTCGCGCCTCGGCCTAGCCACGCCAGCACGCGCGTTGTTGCCTTGGTATCCGTCGTGGGGAACCCCGCCACCAAGGGCACCAGCACGAAGCGGCCATCCTTGCTTTCCAGGTAGCCGGTCTTGAGTTTCAAGGAAAAGCGCTTCGCCGCGCCCACCGCCTGGCCGAAGCCCTCCGCGCCTTCGGGCGCGAGGTCGCGCAGTCCGAGCGGATCGAGCCGGGCGAGGTTGGCCTTCACCGGATCCAGGGAGGCGAGATCCTTCGCGGACGCCGCGAAACGGGCCTTCAGGTGAGCCGGGTCCTGGAGCGGAGCGAGGCGGTCGCCCAGCCACGCGGGGGCGAGGGCGTAGAGTGTCTCGGTGAGCAGGCGGTCCACGCCCGCGTCCCCATCGGGCACGGCTCCGGCGGCCAGGAGCGCGGGCCAGGGCGAGACGCCCGTCGCGCCCGGCATGAAGACGGGATCGCTCAAGCGACCCTCGGCGGAGAGCCCGTTGAGGGCGAGGCCCGATCCCGTGAGCAGCTTGTCCATGAGCCCTTCGGCCCAGGCTTCCCGCGCGTCGAGGGTGGAGGCGTCGCCTTCCGCCACGAGCCAGATGAGTTCCTGTTGGCCTACACCCGCTTCGAGGTTCGCCTTCACCGCCGCGTTGTTCTTCGGCAAGAGGCTCATCAGATCCAGTTGCCGTTCGACCCGGGTCGCGCCCAGGGCGAGGAAAAGGGCGACCACCAAGGCTGGACCCAGCAGCGCCCATGGCCGCGTCACATGGAGGCGCAGCAGCGCGCGCAGAAGCCGATTCACGAGTCCACCCTTACAACCGCTCGATCCACCACGCCAGCGCGGGGATCATTTCCACCCGCTCGGCGGCCGAGAGTCGGCGCAGCAAGCTGTCGTCGTTGAGCCGCGCGAAGGAGGACCCCTCCCGCTGCTCCAGGGCCTGAGGGCCGAGGTTCGCCGTGATGATCGTGGGCAGGTTCTCGTGGTAGCGGTGGGTGAGCAGCTCCGCCATCGCCGCACCCACGCGGCCATCGCCATCCAGGCAGTCCATCTCATCCAGCACCAGGCCGGGCTGGGCCTTCAGGGGCTCGATGAGGTCGCGCACGCTGACGAAGTCCGCGTTCTGCCATCCGCGCTGATCGTAATAGGCGTTCTTGATCTGCTGGGAGAGCGTGCGCACCGAGATGAAGCGACCGGAGCGCCCCTCGCGTTCGGCCAGTGCCCTTAAGCCCGCGCACGCCAGCGTCGTCTTGCCGCTTTGGGGCGGGCCTTGGATCCACCACACTTCCCAGCCGCCCTTGAAGCGGTGCTTGCCCTTGGTGGCCCAGGCCTGGAATTCCTCCCCGCCCAGGGCCTTGAGGCCGTGCTGGAGGTTGGCCTTGGCTTGATGGACAAGCTTTTCGAGGCGTTCGCGTTGGGGCAGCTCTCCGATCTTGGAGGCATCCGCTGCGAGCAGCGCCTCCAGTTCGGGGAGGCGGTCCATGACGAGGCGATTCCGCTTCTGGTTGCCTTCCCAGTCCCGCCACCAGCGCCAGAAGGCCGCGAAGGAGGCCTCCCGGTAGCGGCTCGGGAGATCGAAGGCATCCTCGCTGGACCCACCGCAGTCGCAGAGCCGCGCGGGCTTGAGCGGGTCCTTGTCCAGGATCACGCCGCGGCCCTGGCAGCGGGGGCAATCGGCGCGGGGGCTCAACTCAGCTCCCCGTGGAGGAAGCCTTCCAGCGTCGAGCGGCGGCGGTCGCGGATCTTGGCGAAGGCCCGCTCCTCAAGCTGGCGCACCCGTTCCCGGGAGATGGGCGGGTCGAAGCTCTTGCCGATCTGTTCCAGCGTCATCGGCTCCGTGCCGTGCAGACCGAAATGGAGTTCCAGGATGCGGCGCTCCTTCTCGTTGAGCGCGCCCAGGCTCATTTCCATCTGCTCGTGGAAGGATTCGTGATCCAGCGCCTGAAGGGCCGAAGGCTCCACCTCCTGCTCCAGGCTGTCGCCCACGGTGAGATCCGTGTCGCCGAGGCCCTGCTCGGTGCTGATGGTGCTCGTCGTCTGCTGGAGGCGCTGGAGGCGGTCCACCTCCTCTTCGCTGAAGCCCGCCGCCGCCGCCAATTCCTGAGTGGAAGGCGCGCGACCCAGATCCTGGGTGAGGTGCTGGGCGATCTTGTTCAGCTTCACCATGTGCCCGGCGACCTTCTGGGGCAGCTTGATCTTGGAGCCGTGCTCGGCGAGGGCGTGGAAGATCGCCTGGCGCACCCACCAACTCGCGTAGGTGAGGAACTTGTTCTCCCGCTCCGGGTCGAAGCGCTTCGCCGCCTCGATGAGGCCGAGGTTGCC
>JAFDVN010000021.1 GCA_018269025.1 Acidobacteriota bacterium
GATCGCGGCGGCGCTCGCTGGAATAATAAATCGTTTCCCCGAGGAGGGGATCCCGTTCGCCACGGGCCTCCTGCTCTCCGTCGGCGCGATCCTGCTGGAAGCCGTGTTTCTCGCCTTGAGAAAGGCCGAACCCGCGCCCCCAGGCCCGCCCGAAGGCCCCCACTCCGACTAGAGGACCGCGTCCATGGAACATCACATCTCGCTGCTCGCCGCCTGGCTGACGGATGTGCTTGGCCTGCACCGCCACCTCTGGGCCGGGTTCGACGCGGGCGTCGCGATGTCCTGGCTGGAGCGCTACGACCACCTCTTCAGCGCGTCCCTGGCCGCCCTGCTGACCCTCCTCGTCTGCTTCGCGGTGAAACGCAAGCTGGCCCGGGTGCCCGCGCCGCTCCAGGCCTCCATGGAGGCCATCCTGAAGGGCCTGCAGGGGATCATTGACGACAACATCGCCCACCACGGCGAGAAGTACCTGCCCTTGGTCGGCACCCTCGCGATCTTCATCTTCTTTTGCAACCTGTTCGGCATGGTGCCGGGCCTGACGCCCGCGACCACCAACTGGAATGTGACCCTCGGCTGCGCCCTGGTGGTGTTCTTCCACTACAACTGGGAGGGCATCAAGGCCCACGGCCCCGTGAAGTACTTCTGGAACTTCCGCGGTCCCGTGTGGTGGCTGATTCCGCTGATCATGCCGCTCGAACTGCTGGGCCTCGTCGCGCGCATCCTGAGCCACAGCGTCCGTCTCTTCGGCAACATGAGCGGCGAGCATGTGGTGTCCGGCCTGCTCTTCGCCGCGCTGCCCCTGCTGTTGCCTGTGCCCGGCATGGTGCTGAGCCTCTTCGCCGTCCTCATCCAGACCTTCGTGTTCGTGCTGCTGACGGTGATCTACCTGTCGTCCGCCGTCGCCCACGAGCATTAAACCGAGCCGTTTCGTCCCGCTTTTCCTTTCCACCTTGCGCCCTTGGCGCTCCCAACCTCCTGAGGTTCCCATGAAGAAGTTCCTGAAAACCGCGGCTCTCTTCACCGCCTCCGTCGCCGCCTTCGCCCAGGAGCCCGCCGCGGCCGCCGCGGCCAAGGGCTTTGACGGCCACTACCTCGCGCATGTCGCCCTCGGCCTCGCGGCCCTCGGCGGCGGCATCGGCATGGGCAAGGCCATCGCCTCCGCCTGCGAAGGCATCGCCCGCAACCCCCAGGCCGCCGGCAACATCCGCACGAACATGATCATCGGTCTCGCCCTCATCGAGTCCCTGGTCATCTACGCCTTCGCGCTGGCCTTCGCCATCAAGTAGGCTTTTCGCGGTTCAAAAACGGGGCCCCACCTTGGGGCCCCGTTTTTTTCATGGGCGGCTATGATGGGAGTCCCCATGGTCACGGCACCCGCCTTTCCGCTCCCCCCCGAAGTGACTCAGGTCGTCCTGGGTGGCGGGTCGAGCATTGACCTGGAGGGCATGCGGTGCGGTTCCCGGGCGGAAGCCCGCGAATTCGGCCTCGCCTACGGGTATGACCTCACCATTCCCGTGCAGGCCCATCAGGTGCGCCGGGTGCAGGCGGAGGCGGTGGCCTTCCTGGAGACGGTGATCCTCGATTCGGGAGATCCTCGTCCGCCCGTGGAAGTCCGGGACTGCGAAGATCCCCTCGACCTTCTCGTGTGGGCCTCCGCACGGCCCCGGGATGCCCGCGCGGCCTGGTCCTGCGCGGTGTTGCGGGTGATGCACACGCTCTTCTACCTGGACCACGATGTGAACCTGCGATTCCTGCCCGAGATCCAGCGGCAGGTCTTCACGCCTTATGATCGGCACCTGGTGCTGGAGGGCGGGCGCTGGAAGCTGCGGGGCGTCTACGAGGTGGAGCTGGCGGGGGTGGAGAAGAAGGAGCAGAAGGACCGCGCCTCCATGCTCCTCAAGCTGCTTCACAAGCCGGAGAATGTGGCCGAGACCATCTACGACCACATCGGCATCCGCTTCGTGGCCCAGGACCGACTCGGGGTGCTCCAGGTCATCCGCTTCCTGCTGGACCACCACGCCCTCCTGCCCACCCACATCAAGCCCTCCCGGTCCCGGAACCGGATGATTGACCTGGACGCCTTGAAGACCTGGATGGGCAGCCTTCCCCCCGCCTTCGAGCTGGCGGCGCTGGACCCGGGCGAACGGGCGGCCCTGAACCGGCGCCTGGCCCTCCGGGACGAGGGCGCCTGGGAAAACCCCTTCACGGCCCAGGATTACGCCGCCGTCCAGTTCACGGCCCGGACCCTCATCCGGCTGGCCAGCCCGGCCACGGCGGCCCTGGAGACGGTCCAGGCCCGGCTGAAGGCCCTGGGCCATCCGGAACTCATGTCCGGGGCGGGACTTGCCGACTTGCTCCAAGAGCAGGAACAATTGACTTTCTTCTTCGCCCACGAGGTCCAGGTCATGGAGGAATCCGGTTTCCGGAACTCCCAATCCGGTCCCGCCAGTCACGGGGAATACAAGCTTCGGCAGCGGGAAGCCGCCCGCCGTCGGGTTCTTCAAGGTATCCTCTAGCCAAAACGCCAGTCCGGGAGACCCCCATGCTCAACATCCAGACCCGCCA
Source organism: Acidobacteriota bacterium (assembly GCA_018269025.1). GTDB lineage: Bacteria > Acidobacteriota > Holophagae > Holophagales > Holophagaceae > JAFDVN01. Next base: position 2,566 of record JAFDVN010000021.1, read on the forward strand.
AGAAGGCAGTGCCTCGGTGGTGACGATCCAGGGCAAGGTCAATTTCGAGGTGACGGCCCAGCTCCGGGATGTCATCCGCGAGACGGTCGCGACCCAGCAGCCCAAGCTCCTCGTCATCAACCTGGATGGCGTCAGCTTCATTGATTCCTCGGGCCTCGGCCTTCTCGTCGCCGCGCGCAACAGCGTGGACAAGAGCGGCGGCAAGCTGCATCTCGCCTGCCTGCCCCCGGCGGTGAAGAAGACCTTCGACCAGACGAACCTCACCAACTACTTCTCCATCTTCGCCACCGAGCAGGACGCCCTCCGGGGCGCGTGAGGTAGAAGCGGGCGCCGGTCAGCGAAGGGGGAGGCCGCGTGGCGAAGGGCGTCGTGCTGGTGGTGGATGACGAGGCCCCGATCCGGGACATCCTCGGCTTCTACCTGAAACGCGCGGGATACCATGTGCTGATGGCGGGGAACGGCCGCCATGCGCTGGAGGAGATGGCGCGCCTGCAGCCGGATCTCATCGTCTCCGACCTGAAGATGCCGGAGATGGGCGGCGACGAGCTGTGCAAGCGCGTGAAGGCCGATCCCGTCTTGAAGGACGCCTACTTCATCATCGTCAGCGCGCTGGATGGCACCGCCTCGAAGATCGGCGGCTTGAACCTGGGCGCGGACGACATGATCAGCAAGCCCTTCCACGCCCAGGAAGTGCTCGCGAAGATTGATAGCGCCTTCCGGCTCATCGCCATGCAGAAAGAGATCCGTCAGAAGAACCGGGAGCTCACTTCTTTCCAGGAGCGCATGGAAGGCGAGCTGTCCCTGGCGGCGGCGCTCCAGCTCGGGCTGCTCCCCCAGTTGCCCGGCCAGGCGCCTGGGGTGCGGTGGAGCCACCGCTACCTCCCGGCGGAAGGCATCGGCGGCGACATCTACGCCCTCGCCCCCGCGCCCGATGGCGGCACGGCCATCATGATCGCGGATGTGAGCGGACACGGCGTGACCGCCGCGCTCATCAGCGCCATGGTGAAGACGAGTTTCGAAAGCCAGGTGCGGAGTGGCGGGGGACCGCTGGCCTGGGTGGAAGGCATGAACCGCGACCTCACGCGTTCCATCCTCGCCGAGCAGTTCGCCACCGCATGGGTTGGCCATCTGGAGCCCGAATCCGGTCGTCTGCGCTATGTGGTCGCCGGGCACACGAGCCCCTTCCGCATCCATTCCGGCGCGGAAGGTGGCTTGAGGCGTCCGGAGTTCCTCCAGGGCAAAGGCTTCATGCTCGGACTGGATGAAAGCCTGCCCTTCACCGAACAGGAATCGGAACTCCCGGCCGGGGATCGTCTGGTGCTCTACACCGACGGTCTCGTGGAAGTCGAACGGGAGGACCGCGAGATGCTGGGCGAGGAGGGCCTCCTCCGCATCTGCGCCGAACTGCCCGCCAACGCGGACCAGGCCGCGGGCCACATCGTCACCCGCGTCCAGGCCTTCAACGGCCCGGTCACCTTCCGGGACGATGTGACGCTGGTGGTGTTGGATCGGGTGGGCTAGCCGCGACTGAAAAGCACCACGCGGAGGGCAGCGGAGGGGCGAAGAGGCGCATTTCTCCGCTGCTCTCCGCCCCTCCGCTGCCCTCCGCGTGGTTATTTCCTCTGCGCCACCGTGGCCTTTAACAACCTCGGCCCCAGCTCCGCCACGAGCGTGGCCGCGACGATGAGTCCCGCGCCCAGCATCTGGAGCGGGCCGAGGTGCTCGCGGATGCCGGGTATGAGGCCTGACACCGCCAGCAGCGCCGCGAAGACGGGCTCCAGGCTGAAGAGGATCGCGGCTTCCGTCGCCGTCACCTTCGCCTGCATGGTGCTCTGCACCCAGAGCGCGAGGGTGGTGGCGAGCAGACCCAGGTAGGCGAGGGCGATCCATATGCCGGGCGAGCGTAAGGCCCCGCCCGTTCCTCGGAACCCACCGGGGCTGAAGGCGGCGAAGGCCACCATCACGACGGCGGTGAAGGAAACCTGAACGAAGGCGAGGACCCAGCCACTGGAACGACGGCTAAAGCGCGAGGTGAGCACGATGTGAACGCCCACAAGCATGGCGTTGAGCAGGGTTTCCGTGTCGCCCCGGTTCCACCCTGCGAGTCCGAGGCCAGGCTGGTAGACGAGAAAGCTCAGGCCGAGCAGGGCGATCACCGCTCCTGCTGCGTGGGAAGGCTTGAGACGGTCCCCGGCGAAGGCTGCTGCGATCGGCGTGAAGATCACATAGAGGCCCGTGATGAACCCCGACTTCGTCGTCGTCGTGAAACGCAATCCATCGGTCTGGAGCCAGAACAGGATCGAGAGGAGCAGCCCCAGCCAAAGCCCATCCTTGATTTCCCGCGCCTGGGGCTTGATCCGCAGGGCGACGAGAAACACGGCGAGCGCCGCCGCGCCGATGAGAAAACGGTAAGCCAACAGCGCCTCCACGCCCATGCCGGCGTTGAGCGCGAATTTCACCGCCGCGAAGGTTCCGCCCCAGATGAAGGCCGTGCCGCCCAGAGCGGCGACGGCAACGGCATGAGACGCTTTGCGCATGACCGGAGTGTAGCGGGCTCCCGGCTCCAGGCTACGGGCTGCAGGCTACGCGGTTGGGCTCGGCACCAGGGATCCCATCGTAGGCTTCCAGTGTCTAGCCACCTGTCGAGTCCAACCGCGTAGCCCGTAGCCAGGAGCCCGAAGCCTACTTCAGCACCGCGTAGACCGGAATCTCGAGGCTGGGGCGCTGGGGATCGTCGGTGAGGATCGTCACCTTCTCGCTGTAGCGGCCGGGGCGGGCCTTGGCGGAGAAGACGATGACGAGCTTCTGCTTGGACGCCGCGCTGGCACCCACGCCCTCCACCCGGAGAAGCGGATTGGTGGAGGAGGCGTTGGTGACCCGGAAGGCCTTGCCGCTGGCCTGGGTGAGCGTCAGGTCCATCTTCAAGTCGGACCCGGCCTTGGCCTCGCTCCAGGCGACGGCGGGAGGATCCGGTACGACGGAAGGCTTCACCTGCCACTGCACATTCACCCGGAACACGGGCAGATGCGGATTCGCGGTGTGGACCGTCACTACCTCGATGCCCATGTCCTGGCCCTTGGGGATTTCGGTTCCGACGAGCTTCAAGTCCAGCACGGCGTCCTTGCCTTCCGCGCGGGTGGCGAGATGCAAGTAGAGCGCACCCGGGGCCTGGGCTCCGGTGAGCTGGACCGCATTGCCGTCCGTGGAGGCGAAGCGGATCTGGTCGCTGGCCGAACCCGTGCGGTCCACATTGTCGAAGAAGACATTGTCCTTGCTGGGTTGGATCGGCTGGACCACTTCGGCGTCGAAGGTGAGGACGGTCTCCGGGGATTTGGGATCGTTGGAGACGACGACGATGGACTTCCGCACAATGCCGCGCTGGCCCTTGGGATCAAAGGTGGCTTCGATCTGCGTGCTCTCGCCGGGCTTCACCGACCACTGGCCCGTCACGGTGGAGGTGCACCCGCAGGCGGGGCGCACATTGGTGATGCTGAGGATGGCGTTGCCCGCGTTCGTCACCTTGTAAAGGTGACTCACTTTCTTGTCCGGGCTGATGCGGCCGAAATCCACATGGGTCGCGTCGAAGGTGATCTTCGGCGCTTGGGCCACCAGAAGAGCGGGCATCAGAAAGGGCAGGGCGCGGCGGATCATGGGCGGGACCTCTAGAACAATCGTGATCCTAGTGTCGCAGGAGTTCCCGGAGGGCGGACCACGCGGTTTCCGGCTCCAGCCCATCCAGGCAGGGGTGACCCTCCACCGAGCAGATGGGCTTGAAGCAGGGCGCGCACGGAACGCCCTCGCGCTTCAACACGCGGATCTGGGGGCCCCAGGGCGCGGATCCACCCGGATCGGTCGCGCCGTAGAGCGCCACGATGGGCGTGCCGCAGGCGGCGGCGAGGTGGCTCAGGCCCGAGTCGTTGCCCACGGCGGCGGAGGCGCCGCGCAGCCACGCCGCAGCTTCCTTGAGTGAGGTCCTTCCAGCCAGGTTTCGGGCTTCTTCCCCTGCCACTTCCACGCAGAGGTCCCGCTCTTCCGGCGAGCCCAGCACCGCCACCTGGAAGCCTTCCGATCGAGCTTTGAGGACGAGGGCGCGAAAATGGCGGGGGGGCCAGCTCTTCGAGGGCCAGGTGCTGCCGGGCATGAGACAGACATAGGGACCTTCCGGCGCGTCCACCCGGAGGCCCGGATCGTAATCTGCGAAAGGCATGGGGCCCGCGCCTGGGAAGGCTTTCTTCAGAACCGCGCCGTAGCGGAGGAGAAAGGGTCCTTCCGCGTTCCAGAAGGGACCGCTGACGGTGTTGAAGAGCCCCGCGAGGCTCTCGTTCACCCCGATGCGCTCCGGAACCCGCGCGAGGAAGGCCGCCAATGCAGGGCGCAGGCTTTTCGGGAAGTGGACGCTGCGGGCCGCTTTCGCGTCTTTGAGCGTGCGCGCCAGGACGCGTACGCTGGGCTTGCCCTCATCGAAGAGAACGCCATCGCAGAGATCCGTGCCTTCCACCAGCGACACGGTGGCTTTCGGTCCCCAGACCACAAGCGGCCCCGCGCCCACCGCCCGGAGCAGACGCAGCACGGGCATCTGCATGGCGGCGTCCCCCACGAAGCGCGGGAAGCGAACCCAGGTTGCGCCTTGGGGCAGCGCGGTCATCGGATCGTCTCCAGGGCACGCAGGACTTCGTTGGCATCCAAGCGGTCCATGCCGCCGCCCAGATCGTCCTCCGGCCCCGGGTAGGGGAGTGCCGCGACCCGCTCGCCCAAAGGCTTCCAGCGATCCGGGCCATGGGCCACGCGGCGGCCCATGAGGCAGAGGGTGGGCACGCCCAGCGCCGCGGCGAGGTGGGCGGGGCCGGTGCTCGGCGAGATCACCGCGTCGCAGGCGGCGAGACGGGACATGAGGCGACGAAGGTCGTTCTCCGGAACATCAGCCGATTCTGGCGGGGCGAGGGCGATGGGGGTCCATCCTTTCGAAGCGAAGGCGGCTCGTGCCTGGGCCCACCACTCCGGGGAGGGCGCCGCGCCCGCGCCGCTTCCACGGAGAACGAGGCCGAGCCTGGGATTCGGATAAGCCGCCAAATCCGCCTCTCCCGCCGCACGCTCGTCGTCTGTGAGGGCGAGGCGCGGCAAGGGCGGGGCACCGCCGGACCAGCCGAAGGGCGCGAGGAAATCCAGCGCGTGCTGGGCCTCGTGCCGCCCTGATCCCGTCCGACCCGTCCAGAGCCGGTGCGTGGCCGCGAGGATCTGGCCCAGGCCCCGGGCGCGCCCGACGCGAACCTTCACGCCCGCCGCCCGCGCGGCGGGGAGCACTTCCTGGTCCCGGTGTCCGAGGTTGAGCACCGCATCGGGTTTCAGATCGCGGATCAGGGCGACGAGATCCTGCCCGGCCTCTCGCATATGAATCCCCGCCACCCCGGGCGCGTGGGCCAGCACGGGTGCCGTGGCGGTCCGCACAAGCCAGTGGATCTCCGCGTCCGGGCTGCGCTCCAGGATGCGCGCCATGACCGGCAACGAAATGACCAAGTCGCCCAACGCGTCGGTGCGGCTCAGGAGGAATCGCATCCGGTCATGGTCCGGTCCCGGGCGCCTCTCCGTCAATTCCGGCGAGCCCCTGGGGCATACTGGATCCTGCCGATGCCACCACGCGCCCACCATATTCTGCTGCTCGAGGACGAACAGGGCCTCCGGGAGGTGCTGGACCTGACCCTCGGCCAGCATGGCTTCCGTTGCACGGCAGTGGCGGGGCTGAAGGAGGCCCGGGCCGCGCTGGAGACGGGCGGCTATGACGGTGTCCTCAGCGACCTGCGCCTGAAGGACGGCTCGGGCATCGAACTGCTCACCTGGATGAAAGAGCGGAGCCTCGACCTGCCGGTGGTCATCATGACCGCCTACGCGACGACGGAGACGACGGTTCAGGCGCTCAACCTCGGGGCCGTGGACTTTATCACCAAGCCCTTCCGCAACGAGGACCTCATCGCGACCCTCAAGGGCCTGCTCGCCGACACGGCGGTGCCGACCTCCGAGGGCGAGCCCGAACTGGTGGGCGACCTGGTGGGCGTGGGCCAGACCATGCGGAAGGTCCAGGCCCTCGTCGGCAAGGTGGCCCGGGCGGACAGCACCGTGCTGCTCACGGGCGAAAGCGGCACGGGCAAGGAGGTCGTCGCGCGGCTCGTGCATCGCTATTCTGAGCGGGGCGGTGGTCCTTTCGTCGCCGTGAATTGCGGCGCGCTGCCGGAGAACCTGCTGGAGAGCGAACTCTTCGGCTTCGAGAAGGGCGCTTTCACCGGCGCCACCGCCGCCAAGCGCGGGCTCTTCGAGGAAGCCGAAGGCGGCATCCTCTTCCTGGATGAGATCGGCGAAATGCCCTTGCCCCTTCAGGTGAAGCTGCTGCGGGCGCTCCAGGAACGGAAGGTGCGCCGCCTGGGCTCGGCCGAAGAGCGTCCGGTGAATGCGCGGGTCATCGCGGCCACGAACAAGTTCCTGCGGGAGCGGGCGGAGCAGGGCGCCTTCCGGGAAGACCTCTACTACCGGCTCAACATCCTTCACATCGAGTTGCCCCCGCTCCGGGACCGAAATGAGGACCTGGCGGTTCTCGCCGATCACTTCATCCGCAGGGCCTGCGAGCGCCTGGGCAAGGCGCCGATGCCCTTGCATCCGGAGGCGCTGGCCACGCTGCAGGCCTACCGCTGGCCTGGCAATGTGCGCGAGTTGGAGAACCTGATGGAGCGCTGCGTGGCGCTCAACCCCGGCGGCCCCGTCACCCGGGATCTCTTCCCCGGCGAGGTGCTTTCCGGCGGCCCTCAGCCCCCGCAGGTGACCCTGACGCTTCCCCCGGACGGCGTGGATCTGGAGGCCTGGGTGCAGGCGCTCAAGGGCCATTTCCTGCGGAAGGCGCTGGAGGAGGCCGGCGGCGTGAAGACCAAGGCCTGCCGTCGCCTCGGCATGAGCTTCCGGGCCTACCGCTACTGGCTCCAGGAACTGGGAGGGGTGGACGCCCAGCCGGCCGTCTTCCCCCGGCCCGAAGACTTCCCGCCCAAGCCCGATCCCGAGGGAACGGAAGGCCCCGGCGACGCATAGCCCTTGTGGGCGTAGCCCCCTTTGGATCGTTGATTTCCCAGCGATTTCTGGCACACTGGAGCGCTTGGGTGGCTGTCGCTGGCGGCTGCCGCTCCTTCACCCGGAAGAACCCATGACCCGCCGCCAAAAGGGCTTCACCCTCCTCGAACTGCTCGTCGCCATGATGATCCTGGCGGTGCTGGGCACTCTGGGCTTCCAGCAGTACCGCAAGCATTCGGCCCACGCCCGCTACCTCAAGGCCCAGGACGACATGCAGGTGGTGGCGGATGGTCTCGCCCAGTATTTCCTGAAGCATGGCAAGTACCCGGACTTCTCCAATTTCGGCGCGATGGTGGACCAGAACTCGCCGCTGGTGAAGGAAAGCCTCGTCAAGACCAACATGTCCGCGGATGATCCCTTCGGCCAGCCCTACCAGGGCCAGTCGAACCCCCACACCTACACCCTCACCTGCCAGGGCGATCCGGGCGATCCCTCCGATTACGGCCCGTTCACCCTGACGCCGGACCAGGGCCTCAGCACTGGGGGCGCTCCCCAGGGGACGCCCGCCGCCGGAGACAAGACCTCCAGTGGGCCCGCGCCCAAAGGCAAGTAAGGCCGCACCGTGATTGACCGCCATAAACTGCCCCAGGAGGGCCTCCGACTCACCGGCGCGCTGAACGAACTCGCGCTGGAGGGAGAGGACCGCGTGCTGGACGCGGCCTTCGAGGTCTTTCTGCTGCCGTCGGGCGCCGACCTCTACATTGATGTGAAGGGCAAGGGCATGTGGCAGGGAGCCTGCTCCCGGTGCCTCACGCCCCTGGATCGCCCCCTCGCCGTCACCGCCCAGTACCTCGCCAGCTCGGACCCGGACTTGGCCCGGCGTGGCGAGCACACTCTCGGCACCCAGGATCTGGATGTGGTCTTCATGCCCGAGGTTGAACTGGACGAGGCCGACCTCGCCCGGGAGCAATTCGAGCTTCAGTCGCCCCGGCACCCGCTCTGCCAGGACGATTGCCGGGGGCTCTGCCCCATCTGCGGCAAGAACTGGAACAAGGGGCCCTGCGCTTGCCCCTCCGAGGCCGTGAAGCCCGAAAGCGCCCTGGCCCGCGCCCTCAAGGGCGTACGGCTGGACCTCGAATCCTGAACGCTTGTAAACTTTCCAATCGGAGCCTGCCATGCCGAATCCCAAGCGCCGCCACTCCAAGGCCCGCCGCGACCGCCGCCGCACCCACGACGCCCTCGAGACCATGAGCTCGACCAACTGCGCCAACTGCGGCGTGGCCAAGCTGCCCCACCGCGTGTGCCCCTCCTGCGGCCACTACCGCGGCAAGCAGGCCGTCCGGGTCGCCGCGAACTAAGGCACCCCTTTGGGCACTTGCCGCATTGCGCTGGACGCGATGGGGGGCGATCACGCTCCCCAGGCGACCCTTGAAGGCGCACGCCAAGCCCTTGAGCAGTGGCCGGACCTCCAGCTCCTCCTGGTGGGCGATGAAGCCCGCTTGGGCGGAGCCTTGGTCCAGTTCGGCCTGACGGGCGCGCTGGAAAAGCGCTTCGAGGTGGTCCATGCGCCATCGGTCGTGGATTTCCACGACGAGCCCATGGCCATCCTCAAGGAAAAGAAGGACAGCTCCATCCGCCTCGCCGCCCAGGCCGTGCGGGAAGGGCGGGCCGATGGCATGGTGAGCATGGGCCACACCGGCGCGGCCATGGTCGCGAGCACCCTCGTCATCGGCAAGCTTCCGGGCGTGGAGCGCCCGGGTCTCGCGAGCCTGATGCCCAACCTCACGGGCCGGCCGACGGTGTTCATCGAGGTGGGCGCGAAC
>JAFDVN010000022.1 GCA_018269025.1 Acidobacteriota bacterium
AGAAATCCAAGAAGGAAGGGGTCAATGCGTGGGATGCCCGATTGAGCCAGAAAACAACGCGGAACCTGGCGCCGGTTTCGCTGGGTCATTACACAGGCTCGTCGCCCCCGTCACCGCCCAGGCCAAGGTGCTGCTCTGGCCGGACGAGATCGAGGCCGGGCTCGCGGTGAAGCTCGTCAAGGTGTAGCTGGTTGTTTCCGCGTTTATATATCGTATCCAAAATAAAAATAAGTATGAAAATTATGATTTTTCATTTTCAAATCTATGTTTAGACCTTCGCTAGCCGGAGACACAATGACACACCCATGCTGGTTCTCTGCGGTTGTGATCTTCAAGGTGGTATTATTAACAATTTCAACTCGCCATTGGATAGGTAGACAAAGCCACAAAGTTGGGAATGGAAGAGTATTGGGAGATTTCACTTCATATTCCCAGGAAACATTTTCGCCATCGTTGTTATAAATTGGCGAATTTTTGTTAATTTTTTTATTTTTAACCGAAATTTGTTTAATATCTTTCAAATTATCTATTCGATAAGTGTTGAACTTTGTGCCCTCTGGAAATTGAAATTCGGAATACACTACTACTTTGTTCGCCTTAACCACAACAAAACCAAGCCCTGCCACTGATTGGGCTGACAAGGAAACAACTGATAGGGTGGCTATTAGAATTATTTGTCGCAGCATGGTCAAATCTCCATTAAATCAGCAATATAGACTCCTAATGCCCGTCAATTGACCAGTGCGGAGGATCCTTGATTAGTTTAATAACTCCAAAACTACGACCAACATCAATTAATTGTGAGTTAAGTCCAGAATGTGGACCGGAGGTAATGTTTACAGTGTTACCCATGTTGTCGCGAATATTCAACGCTCCTCGCCAACCAATGCTCATATCTATAGCGTGCTCTTGTGTATGACGAGAGGTCAGTACGGGGGGAAATACAATCCCGAAACCAGCCACCATGGATTGAGCTGCGCTTCTAGACTCATTCAGATTTATTGATCCATCACCGTTTCTGTGAACCCAGTCAATATCGACTCCTTGCATGGATGGCACTTTCGCTGGGTCCATACCATGGGCGATCTCCCATGAATAATGCATAAGATATGCTCGCTCTACAGGCCGTACTGTAGAACCAATTCTCACAGAAGCCCCAGCACTTACAAGAGCAGCTAGGAAGTTTTCTACATTTTGTCTAAATCCATCTCCCAAGGCTGAGACATTTTTGCTATCAGGGAAAGCATTAACCCATCCTGCACCACTAAGTAATGTAGCGGGTATCTCTACGGGCGCTCCTCCTCCGCAAAATCCCCCGAACCACGGATCCCAATCCACCGCGGTGGCCTGCTTATCCGTGCCTACGCTCGGCGCACCACCTTCCGCCCCCATGCCCATACCCCAACCGGGGCCGAGGGGTCCTAGGTTGCCCTCCGAAACGCCAGATCCGCCCTGATCTCCAGGCGAGCTAGTCGTCGAACCTGAGGAGGGCTGAGTGGATTCAAATGCCGATCCTGCCAGCTCGTCGTTCGTCCACACGGTCCCCATCCCATCCATGACCATGCCGGTATCCTCGAGTATGGCCATTTGAGATGCGCTTAGGTTTGGGCAGTAGTGTTTGTCAATCCGCCCATCGGGATCGGTGTGGGTGACGGGATTGTTCGTTGTGTAGTTGTAGAGGTTCCAGCTCTCGGGATCGTCCTTGGTCTGATCGTAAGCCGGGTCCACCTGCGCGAACTTGCCGTACGCCGGCAGCTGCTCGCGGGCCTGCATGTAGATCGCGTTGGAGTCGGCGTCGTCCTCATGGTTCGTGTAGCGGCGAATGGTCTTCTGTCCCCAGGAACTCATGCGTTCGCCGAAGGGGAGGTTCTTGCTTTGCCCGATGACGGCGCCGCTGGCATCCGTCATGAACGACGGGCTGCCGACGAAGTCGCTCTGGATGAAGGTCGTGCCCATGCCCGGCTGGTCCTCCGCCAACTCCTGTCCGAAACCGTACACGATTGTCTTGGTCCAGACCAGGGTGCCGGGGGTGCCGACGCTGACCGTCAGGGTGGCGGACACGCTGCCGATCAGGTTGGTGGCGGTCAGCGTGTAGGTGGTGGTGCTCGTGGGCGCGACGCTGGCGCTCGCGCCGGAGACGGTTGAACCGTTGAGCTTCACGGCATCCGCGAGGCCCGTGGCCCAATGCAAGGTCGTGCTCTGGCCGCTGGCGACCTGAAACGGATCGGCCCAGAAATCCGCGATCCTCGGCAGCTCCGTTTCCACCGTGACGGTGATCATCGCCGTGGCCGTGCCGGCCGCGTTGGTCGCGGTGAGGGTGTAGGTCGTGGTGTTGGCGGGGGTCACGGCCACGCTCGTGCCGCCTTGCGCGCCGAGGCTGGAGATCGAGACCGACGCCCCGCCCGTCACGGACCACGCCAGCGTCGTGCTGTGCCCGACGGCGATGGTGCTGGGGCTGGCCGTGAAACTGGTGATCGTCGGCGGCGCGGCGGCGCTCACGGCCACGGTCACCGTTGCCGTCACGCTGCCCGCGGCGTTGGTCGCCGTCAGCGTGTAGGTGGTGGACACCGCCAGTGTGACGCTCCGGCTCGTCGTGCCCGTCACATCGCCGATGCCGTTATCCAGGCTCAGGCTCGTCGCCCCCGTCACCGCCCAGGCCAGCGTGCTGCTTTGGCCGGACGAGATCGACGCCGGGCTTGCCGTGAAGCTCGTGACAGAGGGCTTGGCGATCACGGTGATCGTGACGGTCGTCGTGCTGGCGAGGTACCCGTTAGCGGAGGCCTTGAAGCTCACCGTGTAGGTGCCCACCGCGCTGAAGGCATGGCTGGCGGTCTGGGTCGTCGCGGTGCCCCCGTCCCCGAAGGTCCAGAGGAAATTCGTCCCGAAGTCCGTGTCGCCCTGGAAGGAGACCGCCTGACCCATGCCCACGGTGAGCGGGCCGGAGGGTTGGAGGATATACGCCCCCGCCCGCTCGCCGCCGATGAGGGCCGCGCTCGCGGTCTGAGTCTTGGAAGGCGCGGAGCGGGCCGTCAGGGTCGTCCGAGTGGTCGTGGCCATCCCTTGAGTCCCCTG
>JAFDVN010000023.1 GCA_018269025.1 Acidobacteriota bacterium
GTCCAGGTGCAGCTGGCAATGGCGGTGCTGGTGCCGCCCAGGTAGAGGCCAGTTTCGGCCTTGCGGGCTTCGAGTTGCATGGCGAGAGACTGCGCGTTGGACTGGGCATCGCCGATCACGCGCGCCCGGCGGCGCTGGCCCATGAAGGCCGGGATGGCGATGGCGCTGATGATGCCGATGATCGCGAGCACGAGTAGGAGTTCCACCAGCGAAAAGCCCTTCTGGCGCCGCATTCTGAGGTCAAGCATGGGTATCCTCCAGGGGGTCCGAAGGGATATCAGTGGCAAGAATCGTGGCAAAACCCGTGGCGGGGCTTACTCGTCACTCTTGCTGAACACATTGGCCAGGTTGAAGATCGGCATGTACATGGCGACCACGATGAACCCGATGATGCCACCCAGGACCGCGATGATGATGGGTTCCATGAGGCTGGTGAGGCCCGCCACGGCGTTGTCCACTTCGTCCTCGTAGAAGTCCGCCACTTTGTTCAGCATGGCGTCCAGGGCACCCGTAGCCTCGCCCACGCCGACCATCTGAGTCACCATGGGGGGGAAGACTTTGGTCTCGGCCAGAGGCGCGCTGATGTTGCGCCCGGCTTCCACCGCGTCCTTGGCCTTCAGGATGGCGTTGGCGATCACCTGGTTGCCGGCGGTGCGGGCGGTGATGTCCATGCCTTCCAGGATCGGCACGCCGGAGGCGGTCAGGGTGCCCAGGGTGCGGCAGAAGCGCGCCACGGCCACCTTGCGGAGCAAGTCACCGATGATGGGGATCTTGAGGAAAATGCCATCAATCTGGAGCTTGCCACCCACGGTCTTGTAGTAGTACTTCAGGGCCACAAAGACGATGACGATGAAGATGCCCACCAGCCACCCGTAGTGGACGAGGATGTTGGAGAGCATGATGCATACCTGGGTCGGGAAGGGCAGCGAGGAGCCCAAGCCCTCATACATGGCCGAGAAGACCGGGATCACCTTCACCATGATCACATACACGACGATGGCGGCGATGCTGATGACCGCGATCGGATAGATCATCGCGCTCTTCACCTTGGAGGCCAGCTTCACGGCCTTTTCGATGTAGATGGAGAGACGCTGCAGGATGATGTCGAGAATACCGCCCGCCTCGCCCGCGCCCACCATGTTCACATAGAGGTCGCTGAAGGCTTTGGGGTGCTTGGAGAGCGCCGCCTGGAGGCTCGCGCCCTTCTCCACATCCTCGCGCACGGCTTCGATGACCTTCTTGAAGCCCTTGTCCGCCTGCTGGGACCCGAGGATCTCCAAGCACTGGACGAGGGGAAGACCGGCGTCAATCATCACGCTGAACTGGCGGGTGAAGATGGCGAGGTCCTTGGCTTTCACCTTGCCGAAGGTCTTGGTGGCCTTGGATTCCTGGGCCTTGATGGTGACCACTTCCACGCCGTTGCGGCGAAGGGCGAGGACGGCGGCGTCCCGGGAATCGGAGACGATGACTCCGTCCTGGACTTCACCCATCCGGTTCTTGCCTTTCCATGCGAATGCGGGCATCGGGACCTCGAAAACAAATGGGAGCGGGTGTCAGGTTCCAGGATAGGCGGCTGAAGGGGCGGGCGGAAGGGCCGCCCCCATGGAAGGAAGAGCTAGCTGTACTTGATGTTGGGGTTGCGGCCCGCCATACCTGGGGTTCCGGCGGCGGACTGGGCGGCGGCTCGGGCCGTGGGAACCCCCGCGCCACGGTTGATCAGTTCCCGGAGCTCGTCCTGGTTGCTGGAGTAGCTCATGGCCTGATCCTGGGTGATGTCGCCCTTGATGGTCAGCTCGGCGAGGCTCTGGTTGAAGGTCTGCATGCCGTACTTGAGCTGGCCGGTCTGCATCATGCCGTAGATCTGGTGGATCTTATCCTCGCGGATGAGGTTCCGGATGGCCGGGTTCGGGACCATGACCTCCAACGCCAGGGCGCGGCCCTTGCCGCCGGCCTTGGGAATGAGGCTCTGACAGACGACCCCTTCCAGCACCAGGGAGAGCTGGGCGCGGATCTGGGCTTGCTGGTGGCTGGGGAACACATCAATGACGCGGTTGATGGTCTGGACCGTGGAGTTGGTGTGCAGGGTGCCGAAGGTGAGGTGGCCCGTCTCGGCGATGGTCAGGGCGGACTCGATGGTTTCCAGATCGCGCATTTCGCCGATGAGCACCACATCCGGGTCCTGGCGGAGGGCGCTGCGGAGCGCCTTCTTGAAGCTGTGGGTGTCCGCGTGGATCTCGCGCTGGTTCACCACGCAGCGGCGATGCTTGTGCACATACTCGACCGGGTCTTCGATGGTGAGGATGTGGAGCGGTTCCTCGGCGTTGATCTTGTCCACCATGGCCGCGAGGGTCGTGGATTTGCCGGAACCCGTCACGCCCGTCACGAGCACGAGGCCGCGGGGCTTGTCGCAGAGGGACTGGACCACCGGAGGCAGGCCGAGCTGCTCGAAGCTGCGGATCTTCTCGGGAATGGTCCGAAAGACGCCCGCCGTCGCGCCCTGCTGGTTGAACACATTGGCGCGGAATCGGGCGACGCCCTGAAGCCCGAAGGAGAAGTCCACTTCGAGATCCTCTTCGAGGCGGTGCTTCTGCTGATCGGTCATCACGCCGTAGCAGAGCCAGCGGGTCTGGGCCGCATCCAACTGGGGCAGCTTGAGCGGCACCATGCGTCCGTCAATGCGGATCTGAGGCACGGTCTCGACGGTGATGTGGAGGTCGGTGCCACCGTACTCCACCATCGTCTTCAGCAGCTGCTGGAGGGGGACGACATATTGGTTGTTGCTGTCGCTCATGGGAGCTCCCTAATCAGTCCGGCCGGTTAGACGACGGTTTCGCGCGCCACTTCTTCCAGGTTGGTCATGCCGCTCAAGATCTTGTGGCACCCGGAGCGGCGCATGGTGATCATGCCTTCCTTCACACCCTGCTCGCGCAGTTCGAGGGCCGAGGCGCCGGTGAGGATCATGTCCTTCAGGGTCTCGCTCATCTCCAGCACTTCGTAAACCGCCACGCGACCCTTGTACCCGCGCTTGCCGCAGGTCTCGCAGCCGCGGCCGTGCATGACGGTCACGCCCTTGTTGATTTCGTCCTCGGTGAAGCCGAATTTGAGCAGGGCTTCCGGCGGTGGCTGGTGGGGGTCGGGTTCCTTGCAGGTCGCGCAGACCCGGCGGATGAGGCGCTGGGCCGCGATCACATTCACCGAGGTCGCCACGAGGAAGGGCTCCACGCCCATGTTCATCAGGCGGTTGATGGTGGACGGCGCGTCGTTGGTGTGGAGCGTCGAAAGCACGAGGTGGCCGGTGAGGGAGGCCTTGATGGCGATTTCCGCGGTCTCGAAGTCGCGGATCTCGCCCACGAGGACGATGTTGGGATCCTGGCGCAGGAAGGAGCGAAGAGCGGCAGCAAAGTTCAGGCCGATGTTTTCCTTCATCTGCACTTGATTGATGCCAGCGAAGTTGAACTCGACAGGGTCCTCGGCCGTCATGATGTTGACATCCGGCGTGTTCAGCTTGGCGATGGACGAATACAGCGTGTTCGTCTTACCCGACCCCGTGGGGCCCGTCACGAGCACCATGCCAAAGGGCTTGGAGATGGCCCGGTCCCAGCGAACGAGGCTCTCTTCCTCGAAGCCAAGCTTGGTGAGATCCAGCATCAGCTTTTCGGAATCGAGGAGTCGGCAGACGATCTTTTCGCCGAAGAGGCAGGGCAGGATGGACACGCGGTAGTCAATGACCTTCTGCTTGCCGGAGAGGCTCACGCGCAACTTGATGCGGCCATCCTGGGGCAGGCGCTTCTCGGCGATGTTGAGCTTGCTGAGGATCTTGATGCGGCTCGTGAGCGCGTCCCTCAAGGAGAGCTTGGGGCGCATCACCTCCTGCAGCAGGCCGTCAATGCGGTACCGGATTCGGTATTCCTTTTCGTAGGGCTCGATGTGGATGTCCGACGCGCCGCGCTTGATGGCGTCAATGAGCACCATGTTGGCGAGCTTGATGATGGGCGCGTCCTCGCCCGCCTTCGTGAGCTCGTTGAGGTTGACATTCTCGCCCTCGTAGTCGCCGATCTCTTCGAAGTCCGCGTGGGCTTCCAATTCGTCCTGGAGGGCACCGAGGTCAATGTTGATCTCGTTCATCGCCACGCCGCTGGCCTGGGGCTGGGCGGGGGAGGCGGATTCATGGGTGGGCGCGGCGGCGGCGCGACCCGCCTTACTGTGCAGCTCCACCTGGCTGGAGCCCCCGTAGTACTTCTCGATGGCCCGGAGCAGGCCCAGTTCGCTGCTCACCACCGGGTCCACGCTGTAGCCCGTGTGGAACCGCACATCGTCCATGGCGAAGATGTCCGTCGGGTCCGCCATGGCGAGGGTCAGGACATTGCCCGTGCGCTGGAGGGGCAGCACCTTGTGGCGGTTGGCCAACTCCGCCGGGATCAAGGCGATGACGGATCCCTCGATGGGCGGCCACTGCTCCAGATCCGCCGCAGGGACCCCATACTGCATGCCGAGGAAGCTGACGATGTCCTGGTCGGTGCAGAAGCCCAGGCGGACGACGATGCCGCCCAGCTTGCCGCCATCCCGGCGCTGGGCCACCATGGCTTCTTCAAGTTGCTCCTGCGAGATCAACTTGGCTTTGACGAGCAATTCGCCCAGCTTGGTGACCAAGGCGTCCTCCGGTTGGGTGTCGGGATGGTATCACCAGTTTAGTCGCAAGCTCGCAATCTTCCCACCCGCCCCGCGGAGGTAAGCTGTCCCCATGTCCTCCCCGACCACCCCGTCCCCCCGTCTGGACCGGGCCCGCCA
>JAFDVN010000024.1 GCA_018269025.1 Acidobacteriota bacterium
CTCGGCGCGGCCTTCATCGCGCTCATCAAGAGCCTCATCGTCCCGCTGATCTTCAGCACGCTCGTCGTCGGCATCGCGAAGACGGGCGACTTGAAGGCCGTCGGGCGCATGGGCGTGAAGGCGCTCCTCTACTTCGAGATCATCACCACCTTCGCGCTCTTCATCGGACTGGCGGTGGCGAACCTCGTGAAGCCCGGCGCGGGCATCCACCTGGATCTGGCCACCCACGGGGCCGCGCCCACGGCGGTGAAGAGCGGCTGGGACACGCTGCTGCACCTGTTCCCGTCCAATGTCGTCAAGTCCGCCGCCGAAGGCGACATCCTCCCCGTGGTCATCTTCGCCACGCTCTTCGCCATGGCCCTCATCCGCGTGCCGGAGGGCAAGGGCGAGCCCGTCTTGCGCTTCTTCGACAGCTTCTCGCAGGTGATGTTCAAGTACACGGACATGGTCATGCTGCTCACGCCCATCGGCGTCTTCGGCGCCATGGCCGCCAGCATGAGCGGCATGGCGGCAGGGCAGATGGTGAATGGCGATCTCATCAAGGGTTGGCCGGCCGTCTTCCACCTGCTCAAGCAGTACGCGCTGCTCGTGGGCAGCCTCTACGGCGCGCTGATCCTGCTCGTGCTGCTCGTCTTCATTCCCGTGCTGAAGCTGTGCAAGGTGAAGGTGTTGGATTACTTCCGCGCCGTGCGCGAGCCGGCCACCATCGCCTTCTCCACCGCCAGCAGCGAGGCCGCGCTGCCGAAACTGCTCGAAGAGACCGTGAAGTTCGGCGTGCCGGAGCGCGTGGCCGGCTTCGTCATCCCGGCGGGCTACAGCTTCAACCTGGACGGCTCCACGCTCTACCTCGTGCTCGCCGGGCTCACCATCGCCCAAGCGGCGGGCGTCCACATGGATCTGTGGCAGCAGATCGCGATGCTGCTCACCTTCATGCTCACGAGCAAAGGCGTCGCCGGCGTGCCGCGCGGCACCCTCGTCATCATCGCCGGGACCTGCGGCAGCTTCGGCCTGCCCGGCGAAGCCGGCATCGCCATGCTCCTCGCCGTGGACGCCATCATGGACATGGCCCGCACCCTCACCAATGTGCTGGGCAACGGCCTCGCCAGCATCGTCGTGGCCAAGTGGGAGGGCGTGTTCAGGGAAGCAGAGTCGTGATCATGGATCGCCGGACAGCCGCCCGAAGCCAAGGTCGTGCGATCGGCGCCTTCAGCGGACTTCTATTCGCATTCACCCTCGGGCTGCTCCTCTGGCTTCGCCTTGGCGCATGGAGTGGCTCCAAGTGGGCCGTGCCAGCATTTCTCCTTGCAGACCTGACGCTCGTGCTACTCAGTATTGGGCTAGGAGGGTGGGTAGCGCCGCGCCTTCTTCCGCCTGCCAGCGAGGGCGATGCGACTGGTTTTGGCCTTTTCTGCGGACTCGTTCTCAATGTCTATTTCTGTTTTTTATTCGAGCTTCTCGAACAACCTGGGGTCCTGCTCCACCCCACATGGCACGGGCTGGCCTCATTGGCTAACAACTCCCTCGGGGAGTCCGTCTGTGGGTCCTTTCTCGCAGCGGGTTGGGGTGCCGCGACTACGCTATCCATCCGTAAAGCCCTACTACTCAAAGACCCATCTGCTCGAACGGAGTCGCTCGAACCATGAAACTCATCGTCTGGGATTTCGATGGCACCCTCGCCGACAGCCGCCCGCTCATCGAGGCGGGGATGGCGCACGCGCTGGATGCGCTGGGGCAGTCGCGGGCGCGCATGGCGGAGTGGCTGATGTATGTGGGCCTGCCGGTGGAGGAGGGCATCCGCCGCACCTTCCCCGAGCTGGAACTCGACACGGTGCTGAAGGCCTACCGTAGCTTCGGCCACGCGGACCACGAGGATCTGATGAAGCCCTTCGACGGCGTAGACGCGTTGCTCCGCGAACTGCGGGGACGCGGCCAGGCCATGGCCATCGCCACCTCCAAGCGCCGGACGCCCCTGCTGCGTCAGCTTGAAGGCTTCGGCTGGACGGGATTCTTCGACCCCATCGTCACGCCGGATGAAGTGACGCAGGGCAAGCCCCACCCGGAGAGCCTGAACCTCATCCTCAAGCTGACCGGCCTCGCGGCAGACGATCTGCTCATGGTCGGGGACACCCCCTTTGACCTGGATATGGCGGCGGCGGCGGGCGTTCCAAGCCTCGCCGTGGGCCACGGTTTCTACGGCGAGCTCCAGCTCGCCGCCTGCGGTCCGAAGGGCTACGCCCCGGATACGAGCGCCCTGCGCGACCTCCTTCTCGCATGGAGTCAGCCATGTCCGGCGACCTGACCCACCTCGACCCCGAAGGCCTGCCCCGCATGGTGGATGTGGGTGCCAAGCCCGTGACCAAGCGCCGCGCCGTAGCTGTGGGCGTCCTCCAGATGGACGCAGCGGCGTCGGAGGCCCTTTCCGGAAGCCGGAAGCCGGAAGCCGGTGGCCCGAAAAAAGGCGACCCCTGGCCCGTCGTCCGCATCGCCGCCATCCAGGGCGTGAAACGGGCCTCGGACCTCATCCCCCTGGCCCACCCCCTGGTGGTGGACGGGGTGGAAGTGGAGCATCGCTTCGACCCGAAGACCCGCCAGGCCTGGATCCGGGTGGAGGTCCTTTGTGAATCCAAGACCGGGGTGGAGATGGAGGCCCTGGCCGGGGCATCCGCCGGGCTCCTGGCCCTCTACGACATGCTCAAGGCCGTATCCCAGGCCATGGATGTGGGTCCGGTGCGGCTCTTGCTCAAGGGAGGCGGGCGTCGCGGCGCCGTCACCCGAGCCTGGGAGGGCTGCCCCTGGCAGGGGTGATCGAGGTAGTTGGAAAAGATTTGCGTTTTCAAATAATCCAAGCCCGGTAGAATTGGGATTGGCCCATCGGGTCAATCGGTCAGGGTGGGGGCCCGTCCCCCAGGAGGCCTAGCGAAACAGGTCCTGGACGCATCCGCGTCCGCCGCAATCCGGGAGACACCATGCGCCACGCGCTGCTGACGCTGCTCATCATCGCCCTTCCCTCCGCCCATCCGGCGGAGGCGGGAACCCGCCACCGGACGGCGAGCCGGGCCGCCAAGGCCGCGCCCGCGGGCGTCCATGTGGTCCGCAAGGGCGAGACGGCGGGCAAGATCGCCCGGGCCAATGGACTCAGCCTCGCGGAGTTGGAGCGCCTGAACCCGGGCCGGAACCTGGCGAAGCTTTCCCTTGGCACGCGGCTTCGACTTGCCGCCAAGGCGGCCCCAGCCCGGCCAACGACCCGGACGCCCCAGGACCCTGGGTCCGGGACCGTGGCACTTGAAAAGGGCCAGACCCTCTACAGCCTCGCCAAGGCCCATGGCCTCAGCACCCAGGAATTGATGGCCGCGAATCCGGGCGTGAACCCCCGGAGGCTGCGTCCCGGCACCGTTCTGCGCCTGCCCGGCGGGTCCGATGCGGCGGTCGCGGCCCCTGAGGTCGCCGCCCTCCCCGCCATCCCCGGCGACGGCTCCCCTGAGATGCTTCCGAGCCTGCCCGCCCTTCCCGCCGCCTCAAGCCCCCTGGTGCGCGCCGCGAGCCTCATCCCTTCCGGCGAGCCCGGCGTCGATCCGGTCTTCCCCTTCCGCGTGGCGGACCCCGATCACCTCGACCTGTTCTGGCCCGTGGAGACCCGGTCCATCAGCTCCTACTGGGGCCCGCGGATGCGGACCCGGGTGGTGCGGGTCAAGCACCGCCGCAAAAAGCGCATCCGCTACCACAGCCGCCACAAGGGCATTGATCTCCCCGCGCCCATGCACACGGACATCTACGCCGCGCTGGATGGCGTCGTCACCTATGCCGGCAAGGCCCGGGGCTACGGCAACCTCATCACCGTGGACCACGGCAACGGCGTCGTCACCGCCTACGGGCACGAATCCGTCACCCTGGTGAAGGAAGGCGAGGTCGTCCACAAGGGCGAAAAAATCGCCGAGGTCGGCCGCGCCGGCAACGCCACGGGCCCCCACCTCCATTTCGAGCTGCGGGTGGACGGCGTGCAACGGAACCCCCTGCCCGTGCTGGATGACACCGAAGAGGTCCCAGGCGACCTCACCGCCGCCAGCGGCACAGTTCCGCCCCCGGCCTCCGAGGACTGAAGCCGCTTCGAGGCGGCTCCAAAAAGCCCCGTCCCGCTTGGGCCCGGGAACCTTTCCCGGCTCGGGCGTATGCCATCCCCGTGATAGCCTGATGGCTTACGCTTGTCGAGGTCCGCATGTCCCACGCCCCCTCCCTCCGGTCCCGGATCGCGGCCGCCGCCGCGGCCCTCGGCCTGCTCGTCGCGGTGGGATGCGGTGGGAAGAACGAGTCCTCCCCCGCAGCGGAGGTAAAGGTCGCGACGATCAAGGGCGATGTCACCTATGTCCGGGTTCCGTTGACGAAGGATTCCAATGGCGTTCCAACCGGCCTTGAAACCAACCCGGCGAATTATTTGACGCTTCCCGCCCGTGGGGTGGGAGTTCGGGCCTACCAGTTGGATCCGACCACCTCTCGCTGGCGGGTAAAGCAGGTGGTGTACACGGACTCGAAGGGCCACTACGCCATGCTCGTTCCCGCAGGGGAGAACTATGCGATCCAGGTGGAAAGTTTCACGCAGCCCTTCCTCGGGTCCGTGGTGACGGTCATTGCCGACCCCAACGGCCTGTCCAGCACCCTCCCTCAGGCCCAGCGGGCACGCTACTTCCTGCGAGCCGCGCCAGACGGCACTCTAGCGACCTCCGCCACACCATTGCCTGCTTCAACCGTGATCGCGAACTCAACCTACACCTTGAACTTCACCACGGACCTAAGCACTTCCTGGCTCACCGGGCCTTCCGAACTGATCAGCGACGGAACCGATCCGGATTTCACCTCCGCCACCTTTGAATCCAGCCCGACCGGAAGCCGGGTGCTGGCCATCCTCGATTCGGTCTATGCCTTCAGCACCACCTACGGAAATCCCACACCCGGGGCACCTCTGGACCTGCACTACCTGATGGGGCATTCCGAGCCAGAGGGGACCTTCATTCAATATGATGTGCGTCACTGGGTGCAGCCAGGACCCGGTGGCATTGACCTCGCTTACGATCCTGACCAGGGAACGGACCACTACTTTGGATCCATCCGTGGGGCCGCCGCGAATGATGACGCGTGGGACGAATCCGTCTTGTACACGCTGATGGGGCGGGCCAACTTGATGCGGGAGTTGGCGGCTGGCACCGCCGCGACCTACCCCTACGCGCTCGGCCCCATCGTCTCGCCCATTGACGGCCTCTCTCCGGACTTGGCGATGGCGGAAGGCTTCCCCTTCGCCATGGCGGCCAACCTTCTGAAGTCGCCCTACCTGGCGGACACCGATGGAACGAGTGCCCTTCTCAGCACCACGGATATCCGGGATTACAGCGCCGTGCCCCCTTCGGAAGTCGGTCCCCATTCCCCCCTCAGCCTCGCCTCGCTCATGTGGGACCTGGGCCTGAAAGCCAATGGCATCACCGCGCCGGGCACAGTCACGAACTGGGCCACCATTGATCCCCTTGCCCTCAAGCGCGTGTTCACGCTCGCGCTGCCTGCCTCTGGATCCTTCTACCCTGCGAATATCTACGGGCAGCTCGCGCTTCTGAAGAACGCCAAGTCCGGTTCCGAGCCCGTGGACCTCGCCGCCATCTTCAACGACACCACGATCAATACGATTTCATCGCCCTACAACCTGCCCTGGCCCCAGCCGACCAGCACCACCTTCGGGCAGACATGGACCAGCACCACGGGTGGGACCTATGTCTACAACGGCACGCTCAGCATGGCTTCGGATCATCAGGTGAGCGGCACCTACGCCAACGCGTCCTATCAAGAGATCGCCTACCTGGGCGTCTCTCAAGCCAACGATCAGGCCTACCAGATGACGCTCCAAACCACGCCGAACCCGCTCCCTGCGGGAGCGACGATCGAAGTGGTGGTGTTCGCGGGGGGCAACACCCAGGCCTACACCTTCGCCGGGAACAGCGCCTCGCCCATCGCCTTCACCTTGGCCGGGAACGGCAGCACCACGAGCCCGAACCAGTACCCCATTCGCGTCCGCCTCATCAGCCCTTCGACGCTGCAGCCGGACATTCCCTTCACGCTTCAGCTCGCGCCGGCTCCTCCGGGGACGCTTCGTGGACCTGTCCTCGGCCGCTGAGCGCCTCCGGGCGAAGGCGCCCTTTGTCCCCGAGCTAGCCCTCGTGCTGGGCTCGGGGCTCGGGGCCCTGGCGGATTCTGACGAGGCCAAGGCCGGAACCGCCGTGCCCTTCGCGGATCTGGGCTTCCCTGCCCAGACCGTCGCGGGACATGGCGGCAAGATCGTCTTCTGCGAACTAGAGGGCCGTCGCGTCGCGTTGCAGGCGGGCCGCTTCCATTTCTATGAAGGCCATCCCATGGCCGTCGTGACGGCGCCCATGCGGCTCTACGCGGACCTTGGCGTGAAGGCTGTGCTTCATACGAACGCAGCCGGCGCGCTGAATCCGGCCCACGGCGTCGGCGACCTGATGGTGATCGCGGATCACCTCAACTTCACGGGCACGAACCCGCTTCTCGGCGCGAATGTGCCGCCTGGCCCGCGTTTTCCCGATATGAGCTCGGCCTACGATCCCTCCCTGCGCGCCCAATTGCACGCGGCGGCGAAGGCGGTTGGACAGACCCTTCAGGAAGGCACCTACATCGGCGTGCTCGGACCCAGCTACGAAACGCCCGCCGAGATCCGCGCCTTTCGCCAGTGGGGCGCTGACGCGGTGGGCATGAGCACGGTGCCGGAAGTGATCGTCGCGCGGCACGAAGGGCTTCGCGTCGCGGGCGTGAGTTGCCTCTGCAACATGGCCGCGGGCATCCTGCCCGAGCCCCTCACCCACGAGGAAGTACTCGAAGCGGGGAAGGCCTCCGCTGGGCGGTTTGAAGCCCTCGTGCGGCGCTTCGTGCGGGATCTGGCCCTTTGATGGCTTACGCGGGTCCGGCCCTCGCCTGGACCCTCGCCCTGCTCTGCTTCACGGTGGGCCTGCTGGGCGTCTGGCTTCCGCTCGTGCCGGGCCTGCCCCTCATGGCCCTCGGCGCGGCGCTGTTCAAGGTGCTGCAACCCGACCGCCTGTCCTGGATCACGGTGGGCGTGTTCGTACTCGGCGCGATTCTCGGCCAAGCGATGGACTTCCTCGCCACCGGCTGGGCCGCGAAGAAGGCCGGCGCAGGCAAGGCCGGAGCCCGGGGCGCGATCCTCGGCGCGCTCGTGGGCCTCTTCTTCGGCCTGCCCGGCGTGCTGCTCGGCCCGCCCATTGGGGCTTTACTGGGCGAGTGGCTGATCCGCAAGCAGCCCTTCAAACGCGCCGCCAAGGCCGCCGCCGGTGCCGTGGTCGGCCTCTTCGCCGGAGCCTTCGGCAAGTTCCTGATCGGCTGGGGCCTCGTGCTGATCTTCTTCCTGGATGTGTTCTGGTTCCACGGACGATGAAGCACCACCAATAGTCACCACGCGGAGTGAAGCGGAGGGGCGGAGGGCAGCGGAGAATGTTTGTTATTTCTCCGCTGCCCTCCGCCCCTCCGCTTCACTCCGCGTGGTCGCTTTTCACTCCTCGTCCGGCGCAGTTTCCCTCAGCCGGTCCATGACCTTCTGGTCTTCGAGCGTGCTGGTGTCCTGCGCCCCGTGGGTGCCTCGTGCGAGGTCGCGGAGGAGGCGGCGCATGATCTTGCCGCTGCGGGTCTTGGGGAGGGCTTCGGCGAAGCGGATCTCGTCTGGGCGCGCGAGGGCGCCGATTTCCTTCGTGACATGGGCTTTCAGCGCGTCGGCGTTCGGAGTGCGGCCCGTCTTGAGGGTGACGAAGGCGACGATGGCTTCGCCCTTCACTTCATCGGGGCGGCCCACGACGGCGGCTTCGGCCACATCGGGGTGGGCCACGAGGGCGCTTTCCACTTCCGC
>JAFDVN010000025.1 GCA_018269025.1 Acidobacteriota bacterium
GCCATTGGCGAGCGCGACGAGCGCGATGAAGGCGATGAGCATGACGGCCACATTGAAGGCGAGGTTGCCGCCTTCCAGCGCGCCGCGGCTCAGGGCGTCAATGAGGTTGGCGTCATGGTTGGGGATATCCACGCCCACTTCGCCGCTCGTTTCGGGCACTTCCGTTTCCGGGACCATGATCTTCGCCATCATCACCGCGCCGGGCGCGGTCATGATGACGGCCGTGAGCAGGTGGACGATGTCCACATGGGCCACCTGCACATAGGCGACCATGATGGAGCCGCTCACATGGGCCATGCCGGCGGTCATGATGACCATCAGCTCGCTCATGGTCATGCGGGCGAGGAAGGGGCGGATCGTAAGGGGCGCTTCCGTCTGACCCATGAGGATGCTCGCCGCCACGGACACGCTTTCCGCGCCGCTGATCTTCAGAAGACGGCCCATGGCCCGCGCCGCCGCGCCCACGACCCACTGCATGACGCCGAGGTAGTAGAGCGCCGCGAAGAGCGAGGCGATGAGGATGATGGTGGGCAGCACGACGAAGGCGAAGACGAGGCCGACCGATCCGCCGGGATTGGCGAGGCTCCCAAAGACGAAGGTGGCCCCGGCCTGAGCGAAGGCCATCAGGTGCTCCACCACGCCGCGCATGTGGTCGAAGGAGCTGCCCACGAGGTTGCCCCGGAGCAGGCCGAGGATCACGAGGCCGAAGATGGCCCAGTTGAGGGTCCGATTCCGGTAGCCCGCGAAGCGCTTGAGCAGGACCGGCAGGAACATGAGCAGCAGCACCAGCCAACCCGTGCCGTGGGGGAAGGGAAGAAAAGCCAACGCCTTCGCGATCCACTCGCCCCGCAGCACGACGATGGCGAAGATCCACTGGAGCCCGAGCCCCCAGCCCACGATGCGCCAGGAGATGCTCTTCCGGCTGCTGCTCAGGGCCCACGCGATGACCAGGAAGACGAGGATGCCCAGAAGGCCGGTGAAGCGCGCCATGTCGGACCGCCCTTAGAGTTCGTCGTTGAGGCGCTTGACCGCCGACTGCATATGGAATCGCGCGCGGCCGAGCAGACCCTCCCGCGCCATCACGAGCACCAGGGTGCACCCCTCGTGGCAGCCCATGAGCAGGATCCAATGGGCGGGGGTCGCGAAGGCGATTTGCTCCACTTCGCCGCGATCGAACTCCTCCACCGCCGCCGCCAGGTGCCGACGGACGGTCTGCTGGTAGGCGCCTAGGAGCTGCAAGGCCTCGTTGGGCACCTGGATGGTGCGCGTGACCACCTGTTCGCCATCCCGATCCGTGAAGGTGGCCGCGAGGGCCTCGGGCACGGACGCGATCAAATCATCCAGGATCTGCTGGAACGCCATGGACACTCCGGGGAATTTCCGTGCCCCAGGATGGCAGCTTTCTACCTTGCTGCCATCAGGCCCGCCATCAGCAGGAGGGGCAAGAGCAGGATCAGCGCCATGAACAGCCCGAACAGCACCAGGTGGAGCAGGGTCGCCACGACCCCCTTCCACGGGGGACACCCGTGATGGGCCGACAAAGCCCAGCCCCGCAGCAGCCATAGCCAGGCCGTAAGCGGAAGCAGGGCGAGGCTGAACGCATCCCCAACCCCAGGGAGAAAGGCCAACAGCCCCAACGCCGAGCCGATCCAGGCCACGGCCTGGGCCTGGGCCTCTGCCGCCAAGGTGGCCTTCACGCGGGTAGCCTTCTCCGATTTCAGGCCCCGAAGCAACCACAGCGCTGCATGGTCCCAGACGCCATCGTGAAGCCAGAGGCTGAAGAGGCCGGCCAGCGCCAGCAGCGGCACCCAAGGAACGACCTGTTCCCATCCGGGTGCGGCGGGCCACGCGCCGAAGGCCTGCCGGATGTCCTCCCGGCTGAGATCCGGCAGAGCTTGGTAAACCTTCTGCCACACGGCCCCACCGCCATCCCGAAACACGGCATATTCCGCCAGACCCGCCCGAAGGCCGAACCAGGTGGAGGCCATCTTCCAGGGCAAGGCCGCGGCGAGCATCCAGCCGAGGCTGCGACGCAGGCTAGGTGCGTCCAGGGCCAATTCTCTAAATCCATCCGCGGGTGCCCAGAGCGGACGGAGCAGGCGTCGCAGCATTAGCGGCGGGATCCGAACAGGGCCTTGAATTCCCGAAGGGAAGGCGCGTCCCCTTCTTGCTCCAGCCTCTCCAGGAAATCGCCCGGGGCCAGTTCGGCCGTTTCGCCGAAAGCGGCGATGTTGCCGTTGATGTAGGCGATGAACTTGTCCTGGCGCGTCTTGATGTAGCCGTGAAAGGGACGCGCGAAGAAGCCAAGGAGCGACGAATCCAGCGCGGTCCAGGTTCGGATCTCGCTCTGGAAGCCCTTCGCGTCCTCCCAATAGCGGTAGGAGGCCACCATGCGCGCGGTGACGGAGAAGGGCGTGCCCAGGCGACCCTTGTCTGCGGTGCCGTCCACCAGGTAGACGCGCCAGCCGGGCTTGGCGTAGACAAGGCGGAGATCCGCGCGGAGGCCTGTCGGGTCCACGAGCTTCCATTCGCCAGAGGCGACTTCCGTCGCGAAGAAGGCCGGCACGAACTGGCACTGCCGCCACATGGCGACGCTCATGCGGGGATGGTCGAAGAGCTTCTCCATCGTCGCTGGGTGAACGCGCTTGGGCTCCGTGCGGGATGAGAAGTCGAAGTTGGCGCGGGCGAGGATGTCCTCCACTTGGGCCCGATCGCCGGGGGCCATGCGGTCCAACGGCAGGCCTTGAGCCGCTAGCGGGGCTACACAAAGCAAGGCGGCGGTCAGCAGGGCGCGCATGCCCATGAAGGTATCGCCAGGCAGGTTCCAGCGCGAGGCGCGGGATGAGCGCGGTATCATCGGCGCACCCTTTCCAAGAGCCGCCGATGCCGTCCTCCCGCCCATCTCTCGCCGCCTTCGCGCTCGTGGCCGCCCTTCCGGCCCTGGCTCAAGGCTTGGCCCAGGGCGGTGCCCAGAGCGGGGATCTGGCCGAGCGGCTCTATCGCAGCGGTGAGCGCGCCTTCCAGGCCAAGTCCTACCAGGAAGCGATGGACACCTGGACCCAGCTCGTCCAGACCGCGCCGCGAAGCGACTTCACGCCCCAGGCCCTGCTCCAGATGGCCCAGTACCAGGCCGAGGTCGCCCAGAAACCCGAGGCCGCCCTGCCCCTGCTGGACAAGCTCAAGGCGGACTACCTCGCCACCCGCTGGGCCGCGCCGGGTCTGCTGTTGCGGGGCCAGATCCTCGCCGCCAAGGCCAAGGGCCCGGGCGACCTCAAGGAAGCCACCGCCGAATTCAATCGGGTGCTGGATCTGTTCCCGGCCTCGGCTTCCGCGCCCCAAGCGCTGGTGGAACTGGGCCGTGCGGCCCTCGCCAGCGGGGACGCCACCCGCGCCCTCGGCTTCTTCACGGAGGCCTATCGCGCCCATCCCGACGCGGCCGTCGCGCCCTCGGCCATGCTCGAAGCCGCCCAGGCCATGGACGCCCGAGGGGATCTGGAAGGCGCTCTGCGCCTCCTTCAACGCGTAAAGCTGACCGATCCCCATTCCGATGCCGCCCAGGAAGCGGCGTGGCGCATCACCACGCTCGTGCGGCTCCGCTTGCTCCGGCCCGGCTTCAAGGCTGAAGGCGGGTGGCCCAAAGGCCAGATGAAGTGGCTGCACACGCCCACCCTCCTCGCCATGGATAGGAACGGGCGGGTGCTCGTCTATCAGAAGGACGCGGGCGCCGTCTTCGCCATTGAAGGAAGCGCCGCCAAGCAACTTCCTCTTCAAGGCTCTTCGGCCGTCGCCATCCTTGCGGGCGGTGCCCAACCCTGGCTCCTCACGGAAGAAGCCCTTGTGAAGCCCGGTGCCGCGCCCGCGCCCCTGAACGGCCTCACCCACATCAAAGGCGCGGCGTTGGACCGCTGGGGAAGGCTTTGGATCGCCGATTCCCGAACAGCCGGTTTCACGATCTTCGCGCCGGGCGGCGCGGTGACCACCCAGAGCGGGCCCACCCTGGACGCGCTCGTCGCGACCCGGGATGGCATGGCCGGGGCGAGCGATGCGACGCGCAAGCTGATGCTCTTCGATGCCTCCGGCAAAGCTCGCAAGGAGATCCCCTACGGTCTCGGCCTCAGCGCGCCTTACAAGGAATGCGCCGCGCTTGCCAGCGATGAACTCGGCGACCTTGCGGTGCTCACCTCCGGTGGGGATTTCGGGGATGGCGTCGTCATCTATGGCCCCGATGGGTCCTTGCTGCGCCAGGCCCGCTTCCAGGACCTGGGCCTCAGCGGTCGCTTCGTCTCGCTCGTGATTGACCGGTCTGGAGGCATCCTCCTGGCCGACCGCCGCAACGACAGCCTCATCCGCCTGAATTGATCCCCATGCGCCGACCCCTCCTTCGAATGGCCCCGCTTCTCGCGCTCATCGCATTCGCGCCCCTCCGTGCCCAGGACCCGGCCCTGAAGGACGCCTTCCAACAGGGCCGTGACCTCTGGGCGAAGAATGGCGATCGGGCGGGCGCCACGGCCAAATTGGAGCAGGTGGTGGCCGCGCTGGCGCCCCAGGCGAAGACCCTCGACGCCGAGTGGCGCCACCGGCTGTGCCAGACCTACAACCTCCTCGCCGTACTGGACGACCGCAGCCCCGCCACCCGCGCCCGCTCCCAGGAACGCCTGCAGGCCCTCCTGGATCTGGACCCGGGCTACGAACTGGACCGGGATCTCAGCACCACGCGCCTCCTGAACGCCTACTCCCAGATGCGCGCGGCTCACTTCGGCCTCGTCCGCTTCACCCTCACCCCCCAAGGCGGAGACCTCTCCGTGGATGGCGTGGACCGACCCGCCAGCGGCGAGGCCTGGTTGCCCCTCGGCACGCGCCAGGTGGCCTACCGCCGCCCGGGCTACAGCAAGCAGGAGCAGGCGCTCACGGTGGGGACGAAGCCCGCCAGCGCAACCTTCACCTTGGAGCGGGTCTCCTCCACGCTGCGGATCTTCACGAGTCCCAGTGGGGCACAGGTCCTGCTGGATGGGAAGCCCGCCGGCACGACGACGGGCACCCTTGCCGCCCTGGACAAGGGCGTGGCGGATAAAGCGGGCGTTCCACCAACCCAGGTGAGTGCAGGTCTCGTGCTCGATGGCGTCGGTCCCGGCAAGCACACCCTGGAGATCCAGGCCCCGTGCTTCTACTCGAAAAAAATCGAAGTCCCCGCGCGCTTCGGCGACGCCAAGCAGGATTTCGATCTGGAGGCCTTCGTCCTCAAAAGCTCCGCCGGCACGCTCAAGGTGGATTCCCCCGCACCGGGCGCCGAGCTCTTCCTGGACGGTGATCGCAAGGGACCCTTGCCCATGGCCCTTCCCATCTGCAGCGGACCCCATGATCTGGAGGTGCGCTTCCCCGCCGGGGCCTGGTCCCGGCATCTCGAGGTGAAGGACAGCGAGCAGATCGCCCTGATCGCCAAACCCCTTCCCCGCCTCGCCTACCTGGGCCTGGATCCCTCGACGGATTTCAGCGGGCGGGATCGCATGGCCCAGGCCCTCGCCAAACTCGGCGAGCGGCTCACCGGCCTCGCCTTCGTGGCCCCCAAGCCCGCGGAGCTTCCCGAAGTGGCCATGGGCCGGCTCAAGGACATGAACGGCGCCGAGCTCTTCCTTTCGGTGAAGCCCATGGGCGATGGCGCGGGCGCGCCCGTGGCCTTGGTGGTGAGCACCCTGGATGGCGCGTCCGAGACGCTCGTGGCGCGGCCCTTCGACGACGATCCGATCGGGGACTTGGTCGCGCGACTCAACGCAAGACCCCCCCTCGAAGAACCTGGCTGCGGCCTCACCCTGCTGGATGTGGAAGGCCAGCCCGGTCCCTTCGTGCTTTCCGTGGACGCCGCCGCGAAGACCGCGGGCGTGCAGCCCCTCCGGGCCCTGACGGCGGTGAACGGGAGCCCCTGCGCCACCGTCGCCGAGTTCCGCGCGAAGCTCGCCCAGGCCAAGGGCAACCTGTCCGTATCCCAAGGCGCGGTGAACGCGACGCTTTCGGTCAAGGCCGAGCCTCTTGAGATTCCCCTCAATTCGGACCGCTACAGCTACCCGGCCCTTCTGGCCGCCCTGCGCCTCCGATTGCTGGGCGCCAAGGGGGATGAGGCGGGTCTCGTGCGCCTGAACCTCGCCCTCGCGCTCATGCACTTCCGCCGCTACGACCAGGCGCTCGAACAACTCAAGGCCGCGACCCTCTCCGGCGATCGGGGCGTCTGCCAAGGCACCCTCGCCTACGACGAGGGCCTTTGCTACCGCGCCCTTGGCCCCCAGTATCAGGATCAGGCGACCAAGGCCTTCCAGGCCGCGGCGCAGTATCCTGCAGCCACCCTCCTCGGCCCAGACGGCCCCCTGGTGGCGCCCCTCGCCCGCCAGGCCCTCGACGACCTTCATCCCTAAGGAGTCTTCATGCCCGCTTCATTCCGTTCCCGCCAAGCCGGTGAAGGCAAGGTCGGCTGCATCGTCACCATCCTGATCCTGCTCGTCGCCGTCGGCATCGCGGTGAAGGCGGGACCGGTCTATTACTCCAACAATCAGCTACTCAATGATGTGAAAACCAACATCGGACCCGCGGCGAGCCGGGCGCGCAGCGACATGCCCGCGGATGAGCTAGCCGAGCAGATCGCCACCCAGATCCGGGGCAAGGCCAAGGAGCTGGAAATCCCCGAAGCGCTCAAGAAGGGCGCCATCGCCGTGACGGTCAATCAGGGATCCAGCGACACGCCCGGCAATGTCCATGTGGTGCTCAACTACACCCGGCCCGTGGATTTCTTCGGCATCACCTCCTACGACTTCACCACGGACGAAACCCTCGACATCACGATCCTCACCAACATCAAGTGACCCACCCGTGAACCTCAGGGCCCTCCTCTGCTGCGCGGCGCTCGGACTTCCGCTCGCCGCGCAGGAGTATTTCCAGGAAGAGAAGCCCAAGCCCTGGATCCCCGCCTGGGAGCTGACGGCCCAAACGGAGCGCCAGAACTTGCCGGGTTGGGCGAAGGATTT
Organism: Acidobacteriota bacterium; assembly: GCA_018269025.1. Lineage (GTDB taxonomy): Bacteria > Acidobacteriota > Holophagae > Holophagales > Holophagaceae > JAFDVN01. The sequence continues at coordinate 7,011 of JAFDVN010000025.1, forward strand.
CGATCGTTCGGACCTCGTGCTGCGCCTGCGCTGGACCTGGGGTGCGGACGAAGGGTTCCAACTGAAGGCCGGGACGGTGTCCTACCTGGGCAGCGATGGCAATTCGAAGAACCTCGCCCGCTTTGACAACCAGCCCAGCAATGGATCCCGCCTGGATCTTGCTGAACTCCGATTCGCCCACTTCGCCGAACGCGCGGGGCTCGAGGTCCAGGGGGGGCTCGTGGACAACCCGATGCTGGCCTCCGAGACCCTGTGGGATCCGAATCTGCGCATCCTCGGCGGCGCGGGGCGAGCCTTCTTTCGCACGGAATCGGTTCTGGAAGAGGCGGGACTCCGGGGCGCGGCGGGGGAGGTGCGCCTCCTCAACGGCGGACGGGTGCGGATCCGCGCGGGGCAAGCCGTCGCGAAGCTGGCCTTCGGCCCCGTCACCGCCACCTTCCACGGCGGGCTCTGGGATCTCCAACCCCGGCAGGAGGACGCACCCGATTTCCTGCGCCAGAACGGGGGCGGGGGCTGGGGACCTAATGGAATCTACGGCGACTATGGAACCTACGGCAATGTAGGCGGCTATGTGGATCCCCACTACCGCTTTGAGGTCTACGGCGCCCAACTCGACTGGGACGCGGCCGTGCCCGTGAGCGTGTCCGCCCAGCGGCAGAAGCGGCAGGAGGATGGCGACATCGGCCAGGATGTGCAGGTGTGGATCGGCAGCCCCACCCGGCGCTGGTGGCCCCAGGCGGGCTTCATTCGTCAGACCTTGGACACGGATGGCGCCCTGGGCTCCCTGAACGGCGACCGCTGGTGGTATCACTCCAACGCCGTCGGCGACCGCTTCGTCCTGGCCCTGAACCTGCCCCAGCGGTGGCGCGTCTCCGCCGAATACATGTGGCAGACCCAACCCGATGGAACCTACCGCTACACCCGCGCGGACCTGGTGATTAAGAAGCGCTTCTAGGCTTGCAGCGAAGGGGTCTCACGGTGAAGCTGGCAGAGTGATCCTGTCACTTCCCCAAGACACCTTGCCCATGGGTTCGCCCTTGCGCACGGTTCCTTTGCCCGGTTCCAAGTCCGCGACGAACCGGGCCTTGCTCTTGGCCGCGCTTGCGCCAGGCGAATCCACCTTGCGCAATGGGCTGGATGCGGAAGACACCCGCTGGATGCGGGGCGCCCTTCAAGATCTCGGGATCGTGATCGAAGAGTCCCATGATCAATGGCGCATCCAGGGCGGCGTGCGCCCCCGTGCCCGGCGGGCCCTCTGGCTTGGCGCATCGGGCACGACGCTTCGTTTTCTCCTGCCCTGGCTCGCACTGTGCGCCGAAGGGCCCGTGGAGCTGACCGGGGCGGAGCGCCTGTTCGAGCGCCCCCTCGAGCCGCTGTTGGCCCCGCTCCGAAATCTGGGAGCCGCTTGGGAACCCCGCCCCGGCGGGGGCATGCTTCACCCGTGCCCCACGCCCCCGCAACGCATGGACGCGACGGTGGATGCGAGCCTTTCCAGTCAGTTCCTCACGGGCCTTGCCCTTGCCGCGGCCTCGCTTCCCGAAGGCGGTCGCCTGTCCTGGGACGCGGTGGCGAGCCCGAGCTACCTCACGCTCACCGAACTCTGGCTCGCGCGCTTTGGGGTCTCCGCAAAGCTGGAGGCGGCCCGCTACCCCGCGCCCCACCTGATCGAAACGCCAAGTCCCTCCTCCATCACGGTGCAGACCTGGGAGATCCCCGGCGGCCACTTGCATCCCGTGGACCTGGACCTGCCCGCGGATTGGAGTGGCGCCGCCGCGCTGCTCTGCGCGGCGGCTGTCACCGGACGCGCCGTCGAACTGGGTCCGCTGGACCCGGAGGATGGCCAGGGCGACCGGGCCTTGATCCAAATCCTTGCGGACGCGGGATGCGGTTACACCTGGGTGCCGGGGCCGAATCTGCGCTTGTGGGGCCCCCTCACCTCTGGCCTTGACGCGGATCTCACCGATTGTCCCGACCTGGGCCCCGTCCTCGCCGCCACCGCCACCCTCGCGCCTGGGCCCTCCTGCCTCACAGGCCTGCATACCTTGCCGTTGAAAGAGTGCGACCGGCTGGATGCCTCCGCCGAACTGGTGCGGTGGCTGGGGGGGAAAGCGGAAGTGATCGGCAATCACACCCTGAAGGTCACGCCGACCTCAGCTACGCCCGATCTCGCCCGCGCACCTTTTGATCCGAGGGCTGACCATCGCATGGCCTTCGCCGCCGCCGTGGGCGGCCTGCGCATGGGCGGACGGTTGCAGGATCCGCATTGCGTCGCGAAAACATTCCCGGATTTCTGGGGCAGCTGGCACCGGCTGCTGGAGCCGTGACAGACCTACGCGCCGCCTGGCTCGGCCATTGGCGGTCGCCTTGGCCGCTCGACAAAGGCCGGCGTTTCGGCGACATGGCCTGGGCCTTCGCGGCGGTGAGTCAGGCCTGGATCCTGGGTGGGCATGAAGGACGCTGGCCTCGCGCCACTTGGTCCGGCCGTCGTCCAGAGGGTCCGCGACCCGGGGCCGTGGAAGGGTGCTCGACGACGCCGGATCCCGCCTTCATCGCTTTCCTTCGGCACGGCAGTCCGGACGCGCCCGCCCACCTGCCCGCCCGCCGTGAAGACCCACTTCGGACCTGGACCTGGGGAGCGCTTCTCGCCGGTGACGCCGCGCCCTTTTTCGCCGCCGCGCCAGCGCTGCTGGACCTCGACACGCGCCTGCGCTGGCTGCCCTGCCTCGCCGCGGTGGAAGTTGACCAGCTTCGGGTCCCCCCCTTTCTCGCGCCCCTTCTTCCTGCGTCTCTAGCGGGTCCCCTTCCCGAGGGATGGACCGAGGCGCTGCTTTCGAATCTGGACTCGGAAGGCCGTCTCCTGCCCATGGGTGATCCGCCCTTCGACCTGCCTTGGGAAACGCTCCGGCCCCACCTCGAACCGCTCCTCCTCACCACCCTTCCGGAAGCGCTTCGTCCCTTCAAGGGCGCTCCGTGGCTCACCGAGCTGGAGGGCGCGTGGATGCTCGACCCGCGCCTGCGGGCCTGGGGACGCGGGCACGGTCTTTCACCCGCAGGCCTTGCTCCTTTCCGGCCCCATGGCCTCGCCTTCGGCGACGCGCCCGATCCCCACCTCGCGGAGCTGCTCGCCCTTCGACGGCCTTCGGGGGTCCCCCAGGGATGGGAAGCCTCGGTGGACGCGGACCTTCAAGAGACGGACCGGCCCACCCCTCCTCCAGCCAGCGGCGAACCTACCTGGGACCGCCTTCGCATGCGCTGGGGCGGCGAGTCGGCGGACACCGCGCCGGGCTACCCCGCTTTCGGCGTCGCCGCGCATCCCTGTGCCGATCCCTTCCACTGGATGGCCGAAGGTCTTCGCGCCCTATCCGCTCAAGGCATGGAAGCCAGCTTGCGCGCCTTCACCCTCGCTCACGCCCATTTCGCGCGTCTCGGCGCGAAAGCGTGGGCGCAGCGTTCCGCGTCCAACGCCTGTTTTCCCGCGCTCCTTTGGGGTGACCTTCCAGGCCTGCGGAAGTGGATGGAGGCGCGGGGGCCCCAGCCCGAGCCCTGGGACACTCAATGGAAGCTCATGCTCCTCGCCGCGGAGGGCGATCTGGATCGCGCGGCCCGCCACGCGCGACGGTTGGTGGAATCCCATCCGGACTTTACGCCCGCCTGGTCCCTACGCGCCGATCTCGGGGCGGCGCTCGGCCACCGGGCATGGGTAGAGGAAGCCTTGCCGCACATCCCCCTCGACGCGCGGCGAACCTTCTTCGAAGCCTGGCTCCAGCCGGCGATGGGCCTTTGCCCGAGCGACGCCGACCCTGAAACGGCCTACCTCTGGGCGCTTCATCGCGCCGCACGGGATGAAGGCGAGGGCGAACACAAGGGAGAGGACCACTGGACGCGTTTCGAGACGCTCCCCAACCGCCTCGCCTGCCTCCTCGGCGGCCTCTTCCTGATGGAGCATCGGCCGGAGCAGCGGCGGCCCGATCGCCTCCTCGCCCTTCAAGCCCTCGCGGACCGCGCGGCTTCGGAGCCGCTGCTGGAGCGGCTCCGCGCCCTGTGGCCCTCCGCTTCCGCCGCGACGCCCGAACCGAGGGAGGCCCTCAACGCTTGGCTCGCCTCCCTTCCTGGCGATGCGTGGCTGGTCTGGGGGAAGGAGGGACTCCTCGGCATCGGAAAACCTCCGCCCAGCGCCCTGCTCAGCGCCGTGCGCCAAGGGGGCGCAGTGCCCGTCGTCCATCAGAAGGGTCGGGCCTGGTGGAGTCAGCCCATCGCCTGGGACGGCGCTCCCGTCGGCGCGCTGCTCCTTGCTCAAGATCCTGCATCTTCCTTCTCGGCCCCACCGGCCACGGCCCTCGTGGGGCCTTGGCTCGCCCGGCTGCAGGAAGCCGCGCCCCCCGCCCCGGAGCCTTCCGAATGGCTGCTCACCGACGGCAGCGAGCCCATGGCCTCGGTGATGCGCGAACTGCAGCGCGTCGCGCCGTCGGAATTGAGCGTGCTCATCCTCGGTCCCACCGGCAGCGGCAAGGAACTCGCCGCCCGGGAACTGCACCGGCGCTCCGGGCGGCCCGGGCCCCTCGTGGCGGTGAACTGCGCCGCCTTCGCCGAAAGCCTGCTGGAGTCGGAACTCTTCGGCCACACGAAGGGCGCGTTCACGGGCGCGTCGAACGACCGCAAGGGCGCCATCGAAACCGCCCACCGCGGCACCCTGTTCCTCGATGAAGTGGCGGATCTTTCGCCGCGCCTCCAATCGCTGTTGTTGCGGGTGCTCCAGGAACGCGAGGTGCGCCGGGTCGGATCGGAGCGCGCCATCACCGTGGATGTGCGTTTCCTCGCCGCGACCCATCGGCCTTTGGAGGATCTTGCGGCGCGGGGCGCCTTCCGCCGGGATCTCCTGTTCCGGCTCAAGGGCACCGTGCTCTCGCTGCCCTCCCTCGCCGAACGCCGACACGAACTCGATTGGCTCCTACCCCGCCTCGTCTCCCTCGCCGCGGCCGACATGAAGCGAACGGCACCATCCTTGTCCCCTGGCCTGGAGCGCCCCCTCGCCCGCCTGCCCTGGCCGGGCAACTTTCGCGAGTTGCGGCACGCGATTGAACGCGCGCTGCTGCGTTGCGGCGACGGCCCGCTCTCGGCTGCCCACTTCCCCGAATTGGATCAACCCGCCTTCGAATCCCGCGCCTGGGAGGAGGCGACCCGCGCCTTTCAGAAACAGGTGCTGCTCGACACCCTGCGCCGTCACCGCTTCCACGCCGCCGATGCCGCCGAAGCCCTTGGCCTCGCCCGCCCCGCCCTCTACGCCGCCGCCAAGCGCCTCGGCCTGGACTTCGCCGCCGAACGCGTGGCCTGGGAGAATGCGGAAGGTCAGGCCTAGAAGGTGAGGATCAGCGAGCCTTCCACCGCGTTGACGCTGCGGTGATCCAGGGAGGCGGTGGTGTAGGCGGCCTCCAGGCTGAAGTGGCGCGACATCGTCCAGCCCAGTCCCCCACGCCCTCCGAGCTTGATGGCCGCGTCCCGACCGGGGAGGTGGATGCGTTCTGCGGAAGCGCCGATGAAGCCATAGACGGGACCCGTGATCGTGCCGGTGAGGACCACCCCCGCGTCCGAAAGGCTGTAGCGGCCCCCCGCCTCCACCCAGAAACGGCGGTATTCGGCGAAGAATCGCATCGCGCCCTGGGGCGTCTCGAAGGCCTGGGTCCCGAGCATGAGCCCCCACCCGTTGCCCGTGGACACAGTCGTCAGATCCCCTTTGGGCTGGCTCCACACCGCGCCCACCTGGGCGTGCCACTGGGGCGTGCCCTGGGCCGAGAGCGCCAGCGGCGCGCTCGCGAGGAAAAGGATGGCACTCCGCCGACGCATGCAAGGCCTCCGCTCGTTCTCCACCCTACACCCGCCGCCCGAAGCTGCGCTCCAGATCGTCGAGAGACAACTTCTTCAGGATGGGACGGCCGTGGGGACAGGTGTTCGGCGTTTCGCAGGCAAGGAGGTCCCGCACGAGACGAAGGGCGAGACCCGGCGCGAGGCGCTCGTGCTTCTTGATGGCGGCGCGGCAAGCCAATTCGGCGTTGAGATCCCGGCGAAAGGCATCGAGATCAGCGCGGCCCGTGCGTTCCAGCCGCGCGAGGAGGTCTTCGAGGAGGCTTTGGGGATCCCGGTCCGCGAGGAAGTCGGGCAGGCCGCGCACGACGAGGGCATCCGCGCCGAAGGCATCCGCCTCCACCCCCGCAGCATTCAGTTCATCCAGGAAGGGCGTGAGGCGCGTCACCGCCGCGGGGCCCACCTGGACGATGCTCGGCGGCATGAGGGGTTGAATCGCGGGCGCGTGGCGACGCAGGAAGGTCCGTTCGAACAACACGCGCTCGTGGGCCACATGCTGATCCACGATCCACAGTTCCGGATGCTTGGCATGGGGACCGGGGCGGACCTCCACCAGCAGGTAGGTGCGCTCGAAGGCGCCGAGGTAGAGCAGGCCGTCGTCCCCCGGTTCGGCCACGCCCATGGTTTCGGCGGCGAGGGCGTAGCTGCGATCCAGGTCGCTTCCCGTGAGGGCCCCGAAGGCCTCCATCGCGGGTCCATTCCAAAGCCGTGGATGCTCCACCTCGCGGGCGCGGGAGGCCAGGTCGAATTCGGCCTCTTCGGGCTTCGGCGGAAGCTCAAGCACCGACGCAAGATCGCCTTGCAGGGCTCGCCACGCTTCCCCCGTCGCCCGCGCCACCCAGGGAAAGATGCGCTGGGTGTGGCGGAAGCGCACCTCGGCCTTCGTGGGATGCACATTCACATCCACCTCTTCCGGCGGCACATCCAGGAAAATCACGGCGGCGGGATAGGCGCCCTTCGCGAAGGCGCCGGACCAGCCTTCAGCGAGGGCGGCGAGAAGGAGCCGGTCCCGCACCGCCCGACCATTCACGAAGAGATGGAGATGGTTCCGGTCGCGGAAACTCAAGGAGGGCGGCGACAGAAACCCGTGCAACCTCCAATCTCCATCGCCATCGCGGAAGGGCACGAGCCGACTGAACTTCTCCCCGAAGAGCGCGCCGAGGCGCGCACCCGGATCGGCCACGGGCGGAAGGTGCATGGTCGCGCCGCGATCCGTTCGGATCGTCCAGTGAACCCTCGGCGTCGCGAGGGCCATGCGCGCTACCGTGGCCCAGGCTTGGGCGTGCTCGGTGTCGGTGGATTTCAGAAAGCGCCGTCGCGCGGGCAGGGTGGCGAAAAGATCCTTCACTGTGACGGTGGTGCCCCGGGATCGGGGCGCGGGCTCCACGCCCTTCACGACCCCGAATTCGCAGCGCAGGCGGCTGCCTTCGCCCTCCTTCTCCGCGCTCCACAGCTCGAAGCGGGACACGGAGGCGATGCTGGGCAGCGCCTCGCCCCGGAACCCGAAGGTGGAGAGGCGTCCCAGATCGTCGGCGTTTCTCACCTTGCTCGTAGCATGGCGCTCCAACGCCAGGTATAGCTCGTCACGCCCCATGCCGTGGCCATCATCGCCCACCTGGATGAGCCGCTTGCCGCCGTCCTCCCAGGCCGCGTCCAGGCGCGTCGCCCCGGCATCCA
>JAFDVN010000026.1 GCA_018269025.1 Acidobacteriota bacterium
GAAGCCCTCGCGGGTGCCCGCGCCCATGCGCGGCTGGCGCTGCTGTCCAACACCCAGAGTTTTGATCTGGGTCTGTTGGACCGGCTTGGGATTTCGGAAGCCATCCGCGTGCGGGGGCTCAGCGCCGAGCTCGGCGCGGCCAAGCCGGAGCCGGAGGCCTTTGACGCGCTGGCGAAGAAGCTGGGCCTCTTTCCCGGCAACCTCGCCATGGTGGGCGATAGTTGGGGCGATGACATCGAAGGCGCGCTGGCGGCGGGCTGGACAGCCATCTGGATCAACCGGAGCGGCAAGGCGCGGCCCGATCACGACCCCGACGCCGAGTTGGTGGAGCTACCGGATCTGCGGCAAGTTCCCGAAGTCATCGAGCGGCTCCAGGCGGGCTATCGCTGCAGCACTTGCTTGGGGTGAGGTGTGGCCCACTGCTCTCGTTTGTGAGGGTCTGGACCACGCCTAAGGCGACCAAAGCTGGACACAGAGGTCGCAGAGCAAGCACAGAGGGGCGCAGAGGCGCACCCCAGAGCGGCCAGCGGAAGCCATCGGTTGAGGGCGCGAGGTCCGGAGGCTTTTGAGGGCCTCCCACCCTCGCGCCCTCAACCTTGCCGCGAAGCGGCAAGCCCGCCGTAGGCGGGCGGCTTCCGTGTTCGGGTTGCCAGGCCCCCTCTGTGATCTCCGTGATCTCCGTGGTTCCTGCTTTCGACCGAATGATTCGGCAGAATCCCTTGTTTCAGCTCGCGGCGACTTTGCCTTGGGCCACTTCGAGTTTCACGGTGTGGCGGGGCTGGGTGGAATCGGGTGTCCATGCGAGGTCCGCGCCGAGGAGCCGGGTGAGATCCGCGAGGCCACCCTTCGCTTCCACCTGGAGCGTCTCCAGGTCCTCGGGATGCACGCGCAGGGTGAGCGCCGCACCGTCGAGCGCTTTGCCGCGCCGCACCACTTCGCGATAGACGCGTAAAAGCACGGTCTCGGGGCTGGGCAGGCGGCCCGCGCCGGAGCAGGCGGGGCAGGGTTGGGTGAGCATGCGCTCCAGGCTCGGGCCGGTGCGCTTGCGGGTCATCTCCACGAGCCCGAATTCGGAAATGCCCGTGGCGCGGGCGTGATTGCGATCGCGCTTCAGCTCCTCCTGGAGCTTCAAGAGTACGGCCTCCCGGTGTTCGGGCACGAGCATGTCAATGAAGTCCACGACGACGATGCCGCCGAGGTTGCGGAGACGGAGCTGGCGGATGATTTCGGGAATGGCCTCCAGGTTCGCGTGGTAGACGGTCTCCTCGAGATCCTTCTTGCCGACGAACTTGCCGGTGTTCACATCCACGCTCACGAGCGCTTCGGTCTGGTTGAGGACGATGGAGCCGCCGTGCTTGAGAAAGACTTTCGGATGCCGCGCGGCCTCGATCTCGGATTCGATGCCGAAGGCGTCAAAGATGGGGATGTCCGAGGTGAAGTGGCGCACGCGATCCACCCAATCCGGGTGGAGCTTGGCGATGAAGGACACCACCTCCCCGTGCACCGCCGCGTCATCCACCCAGAAGCTGGCGACTTCTTCCCGGAAGATGTCCCGCATCACCTTCTGAAGCAGGCGCAGGTCCTGCCACACGAGGCCTTGGATGGGCGTCTTCGCCGCGGTGGTCTGGACCTCCGCCCACATCTCCCGGAGCAGGGCCACATCGCCCACGAGGTCCTCGTCTTTTTCGCCGATGGCGGCGGTGCGGACGATGAAGCCCTCCCCGGGCAGGGCGTGGGACTTGATGAGGGCGCGCAGGCGTTCGCGCTCTTCGGGGTCGGTGATCTTGCGGCTGATGCCGATGTGGTCAATGCCCGGCATGAAGACGAGGAAACGCCCCGGAAAGCTCAAGTGGCGGGAGAGCCGCGGACCTTTGGTGCCGATGGGGTCCTTCACCACCTGGACGAGGACCTCGTCCCCTTCGCGCACGGTGGGCAGGGGCGCGGGCGGGGGCGGGAGCTCCTCTTCGTCCTCGCCTTCGGCGCTCTCGCTTTCGGTGGCGTCGTCCGAGGCGAGGCCCGCGGCGGCGAGGCGCTGGCTCACGGGGTCATCCAGGTAGAGGAAGCCGTCCTTGGGCCCGCCGATGGCGACAAAGGCGCTTTGCATGCCCGGTAGGATCTTGGCGACGCGGCCCTTGTAGACATCGCCCACCTGGCTTCGGCTGCGGGTGCGCTCGAGGAAGAGTTCGCAGAGCTGACCGTTCTCAAGCAGAGCGATGCGGGTTTCAAGGGGGGTCGCGTTGACCACCAGCGACTTGCGGACTTCCATGGCAAACCTCTCGTCGAACCCTGGCGAAGTCGGCGCGCCGGCCGAATCCCCTCGCGCTTCCGGCCGTACCAGGCCGGAAGAGCCCACCTGCTCAAGCTGTCAAATCAGGCCGATGTCTGTCGAAGGGCCGTCTGTCGAAGGGCCGTCGGTCGAGGGGCCTGTTCACACCGTCCCGAACGCATCCGTGCACAGGGGCGTCCGTTCCTGAATGCGCCGTTCGGTGATGCGGTTCCGGTCATCCACGAAGACCACCTTGGGGTGGACCGTTTCGGCCTCCTCTGCGGTCATCCAGCCGTAGTTGGCGATGATGACCAGATCGCCCTTGGTGACGAGGTGGGCGGCGGCGCCGTTGATGCCGATCTCGCCCGAACCGGGCGTTCCTGGGATCACATAGGTGGAGATGCGTGCGCCGTTGGTCACATCGTAGATGTCCACCTTCTCGTTTTCGAGAAAGCCCGCGGCCTCGATGAGGAGGGGGTCAATCGTGATGGAGCCCACATAGTCCACATCGGCCCGGGTGACGACGGCCCGGTGGATCTTGCCAAGCAGGAAATGGCGCATCATTTGGCACCTCCGGTCCAGGCTCCAGGTCAGAGTCCCGGCCAACGATCTAAGGATACCGCAACGGGGGGCGGGA
>JAFDVN010000027.1 GCA_018269025.1 Acidobacteriota bacterium
ACCCTGCGCAACCCCGACGCGAAACCCCAGCTCGCCATCCTAGATCTCCCCCGCCAACTCGAACTCCCTCCCAACGCCGCGCGCACCTTCACCGTCCACGACCGCTGGGCCACCGGCGGCGCGAAGGTTCCCGAGCGCCTCGACGCCGACCACCCCACCGTCCTCCAGCTCGCCCCCTTCGAAGTGCTCACCCTGGAGTTGAGCCCCGAGCGGTGAAGGGCCTGTAGAGCGATCGTTGGAATCCGATGAAGGAGGCTCGGGCCTTGTCCGGGCCTCCGAGATCCGTCATCGCATCGGCGATGGAATCGCGGTACTTGAGGCGAAGAAGCAGGCCAAGATTGGAAAGGTCCAATTCCTCCACCCCCTGCCGCACATAGTGGGCCAGCACGAAGTCCAGGAAGGCCTGCTCTTTCTCACCAATTCGCCCTGCTATATCGGCCTTCGCCAGGTTCGCCCGTTCCTCCCTGGCCATGGGCGCCAGAGCGTAGGCCACATAGGCCAGCACATCGAAGAGGTCGCTCTGCTCCGCCTGGATGAGCTTCTGCATTTCGGCCAATTGTTCGACGCCAAAGCCCTTGTCGGCCAAACCATCGAGCAGCTTTCGGCGTGTTTCGGGGTCGCTCCAAAGCGCGCGCAGCTCAGCTTCGTTCTTGAAGAAGTCCGGCAGTTTCCCGAAGAGCATCTCCATGAAGGCCTGGGCGCTCATCGGCGTTCCATCGGGATGCCAGAAGCTCGTCGCCATCATGTGCTGAATCTGGCGCTCCTTGCCATCCGCGAGTTGGACCTTGATCCGCTTGGGGGCGGGCTGATCCGCACCAGACTCGGCCGAGAATTCCCGCGCCTTCGGCTCGGCCGCCCGCGCCGCGGCGGATTTCGTCTCCGGCTCCAGCGGCTCACCATCCCATTCCGGATCGCTAAAATGATGGTGAGCTTTCACGAAATCGTAGATCGTGAAGTAGTCCTTGCCGTCGTACAGCCGCGTGCCGCGCCCGATGATCTGCTTGAACTCGATCATGGAGTGGACAGGGCGCAGGAGCACGATGTTACGGACATTCCGCGCGTCCACCCCCGTCGAGAGTTTGTGCGAGGTCGTGAGGAGGGTCGGGATGGTCTTCTCATTGTCCTGAAACGCCCGGAGCCACTGCTCCCCCAACCCGCCCTCATCCGCCGTCACGCGATGGCAGTAATTCGGGTCCGCCACCCGTTTCATCTGATTCACCAGATCCCGCACCATCAGCGCGTGAGCCTGGTTCGCGCAGAAGATGAGCGTCTTCTCCATCGGTGCGATCTGACTCAGGAGGATCTCGACCCGCTTCTTCTCCCGCGCCTTGATTTCGATGACGCGATTGAAGTCGCCTTCGCCATAGACCTTGCCGGCCTCGATCTCCCCTTCCAGGAGCGCGTCATCCGGGGTGTAGATGTAGTCATCCAGCGTGGTGGAGACCTGCTTCACCCGGAAGGGCGTCAGGAACCCATCGTTGATGCCTTCTTTCAGCGAGTAGACGAACACCGGCTCGCCGAAATAGGCGTAAGTGTCCACATTGTCCGTGCGCTTCGGAGTGGCAGTCAGCCCCAACTGCACGGCGGGCTTGAAGTAGTCCAGGATCTCCCGCCAACTGCTCTCGTCGTTGGCACCGCCCCGGTGGCACTCGTCAATGACGATGAAGTCGAAGAAGTCCGGTGGATAATCGCCGAAGAAGGGCGTGTCGTCCGGACCGCTCATGAAGGTCTGGAAGATGGTGAAGAAGAGGCTCCCGTTCTTGGGCACCTTCCCCTTCTTCCGAATCTCGTCGGGCGCGATGCGCACGAGCGCGTCCTCGGGAAAGGCCGAGAAGGCGTTGTAGGCCTGATCCGCCAGGAAATTCCGGTCGGCCAGAAAGAGAATTCTGGGCCGCCGCGTAGGCTCGGCCTCCCGCTTCCAGTCCGTCAGATTCCAGCGGCTGTGAAAGAGCTTCCACGCGAGCTGGAAGGCGATGAAGGTCTTGCCCGTGCCCGTGGCCAGGGTGAGGAGGATGCGGTCCCTTCCTGCCGCCAAAGCCTCCAGCACCCGCGCGATGGCGATGTCCTGGTAGTAGCGGCCCTGGAAAGATCCGCCCCTATCCTCGAAGGGCACGGCCGCGAAGCGGTCCCGCCAGGCGTTCTCCGTGGCGAAGGTGAGCGCCCAGAGAGCTTCCGGCGAAGGGAAGCCCGGCCGTTCGCCTTCTTCGCCTGTCTCCATGTCCACGCCGTAGATGCCTTGGCCGTTGGTGGCGTAGGTGAAGCGGATCGCCAGCTTGCCCGCGTAGTCCTTGGCCTGGCCCACGCCTTCGGTGAGTTCCTCGTCCCAAGCCTTGGCCTCCACCACCGCCAGCTTGGTGTTGCGGTATTCCAGGACATAGTCGGCCTTCAGCGCCTTCGCCCGCTTGCCGTGGCCTTCGAGACGCCCCAGCGTGATCCGGTATTCCCGGCGGATGCGGCTGCCTTCCACCACGCCCCAGCCCGCCGCGGCCAAGGCGGGGTCAATGTGCTCGGCGCGGGTCTCGGCTTCGTTCATGGTCAGGGGTTCATGGGTAGACCGCGAAGGTGTTGCTGTCTCGGGTCAGCAGGTTCAGCAGCTTGGGATGGAGGAACAGCTTCTCCCGGCCCAGGGTCATTTCTTCCAACACACCGATGCCCACGAGCTGCTTGAGGTAGCGCGAGGCCGCCTGTCGTTCGGCGATGCCCGCCTCCACCACATTCTGGATGCGGCAGTAAGGCCGCTCGAAGATGAGATCCAGCAGCTCATGGCTGTAGACCTTCGGGAGACGGCTCCGCATGTGCCCCTTGGTGGCGGCGGCGAGCGCGCGAATCGCGCCGATTTTCTCCCGGGTCCACACCGCCGTTTCCTCCAGGCCTTCCAGGATGAAGGTGATCCATGGCTCCCAGGCCCCTTCGCGGGTCACTTCCAGCAGCAACCGGTAGTAGTCCACCCGATGGGCGATGATGTAGCGGCTCAGGTAGAGGATGGGCAGGGTCAGTAGCCCTTCCTGGATGAGGAAGAGACTGTTCAGCACCCGGCCCGTGCGGCCATTGCCATCCGTGAAGGGATGGATGGCCTCGAATTGGTAGTGGGCCACCGCCATCCGGATCAGCGGGTCCAGCGTCTCTGTCCCCGGCAGGGCCCCGTGGAGAAAGCGCTCCCAGTTCGCCAGCAGATCTCGCAGCAGGGCTTCGCCCACCGGCGGCGTGTAGATGACCTCGTGCGTCCGGTCATTCTCCAGCGCTGTTCCCGGCACCGTGCGCACCCGCATCCGCACACCCTTGATCTGGCTGCACACCTGTTCCGCCGTCGTGGTGTTCAGGGGCCGCGCCTTCAGCGCGTGGAAGCCTTCCAACAGCGCTTGGCTGTAGCGCAGCGCCTCCTTGGTGGCCGGGTCCGCCCGCTCATCCAGTTGCTGGAAACGGAAGAGCTTGTCCGTGGTCGTGACGATGTTCTCGATCTCGGAGCTCGACCGCGCCTCTAGCAGCGGCAACGCGTTGATCAACATGCCCTGGTTGGGGATCAGCTCCGCCGCCTGCTTGAGCTCCGCCAGCGCCGCCCGTGCCGTGATGCAGCGCTTGAGGATCGCCGTGGATTCCAGATTCCCCGTAGGCGGCAACAGCGGCAGCCCGTTGAAGGGCGCATTGGCCCGCCAGGCGACTGGGCTCATGGCGTCGTTTGGAGGATGGGAAGACACATCGGGAGCTTAGGTCGCCCCCGGCGACAGGTCAACCAAACATGTCGCCGATTGGCACTTTTTGCGACATATGAACCCCAACCCTTGCCATCCCAGCCCATTCCAACGGGTGACAAAAGGTCACCGATTCAACCCTTTCACCATTTAGGCGCGCAGCGGAACTCTACAACTGGCCACTGAAGGCCTGGTGCAGGAGGGACTTCTTGAGCGCGTCCAAGGCGGCAAGCTTGCGCTGGTAGATGGATTCGAGGCGCTGGG
>JAFDVN010000028.1 GCA_018269025.1 Acidobacteriota bacterium
AACCTCGGCACCCTGAAACTGCGCTTCGAATGCGCCGTCTGCGGCCACAAGCGCCCGGACTACGACGACCGCTGCGATTCCTGCGGAAGCTGGAATTCCATCCACTTCGGATTCAAGGAAAGCGATCTCCCGGATCCTGTTCGCCCCGAGACCGGGAGCTGGATGCTGGCCTGAAGCCAGTCACCAGCCCCCGTGTAAGAGCTGCCGCTAGTTGTTCCCGCTGAAGGCACCGCTCGTGGCAGGACTACCAACACTGTAAGTCCCACTTACCTGTCCTGTGTGATTGGTACCCAGGCTGTACTGTCCTGCGGTTATCGTCCCGATCTTCGACCCACTCTTGTCGAAGATGTCTGCGCCAAAGGTGCCCGGGGTGGTGGAGGTTGCCGCAGTACCTACGCTGCCCGACACCATGCCATGGTTGTCCGGATCGTCCGTGCTGGCGTAATTGGCGCTCACATGGCCATCGGAAGAGATTTCGATGTTGAAATAGCCGTTATCAGAGGCATCATCGTTCGCGAAGCTGCCGGTATAGACCTCTACCGATCCGCCGCTGGGCACATAGAGGACGGACCAGGTCCCGGAGCCACCGGCATCGCTGGACCAGGCTCCTGAAAGCATTCCTCCAGAAGCGGACCCGGTGAAGGTGTAAGCGACAACAGGGGTGCTGCTCGCACCACTGACTTGGACCGCGTTGGACGCGGTCGGGTTGTTCGCGTCGAAGGTTCCGGACAGTGTGACCGTGATCCCCCCGACCGTGGCCGTGCCATTGATGGTGACGAGGTTCGAAGCTGGAGCCACGGCCGGTTGCGCCGACCCCTGTGCGGGCTTGTAGGTGGCGGCGACGGTCCAATCGAGGGTGCCGGTGCCCTGGCTACCAGCCAAGGTGCCCTTGAGGCTGGTGCTTCCGCCTCCGCTCCAGGGATTGGAGGATGGAGGGGGTGCTGGATTGTCGGATCCGCTGGAGGACCCGGCACAAGCCAGGCACCCCAAGCAACCCACGACTGCCAGAGTGTGCGAAAGAAAAACAAAACGAGACATGAGGGCCTCCTTTCAGGATGACGAGAGAAAGGTCGGCCTGGATCCCAATTATGTCAATACAATTTTTCAAAAATGTGAATTGTCTATTGAAAAATCATCCAGACCCGCCGCCCCTCTTGGGTTCCCTTGAGCAGCAAGGCCAGCGCTTCCTGGAATTCCGTTCCCTCTTGAAGGCCCGACCTCAGATCCATGATGAGGATGGGGGACTTGGAATCCGAAGGCAGGCTGACCTGGATGGGAGCTTCCTCAGCCGGGCTGAGTGGCCTTTCAAGCACGAACCCCTCCCCGGTATCGAGGGCCAGGGGGCTCGTCCGGAAGACCTGGGCGAGGGCCGCGAGGGCCGCGCCGGAGGGCCGGGCCTTGTCCCGCTCCCAGTTGGAGATGATCGCCTGGTCCGTGTTCACGGCCCGGCTCAGATCCTCCTGGGTCCATCCGAAGTGCCACCGGAACTTCTTGATGCGCTCGCCCAGGGTGCGTGGATCCAGGTCCGCGCCGCTTTTGGAATCGTAGGGACCTCGGGAGGGAGCCATCGCCGCACTATAGCGCCTGCTCGGCGCGGAGGGGTATTCGCGACTTCACAGCCTGGAGCCTCGCCCACCCGGCCAAGACCTCCTGCTGGGACGGGTCAAGTTCCAGAGCCTTCCGGAAACTTGCTTCAGACTCCTGGATCGGGTTCGCCGGATCCTCATTCCGATCCAAGGCCAGTTCAGCCTCAAGGCGAAACAAAGAGCCAAGGACCAGATGGTGGCCCAATTTCATCGGCTGGCGGCCAAGGGCCTCCTTAAGCATCCGGACCGCTTCCTTCGCGTCGGCGAGGGCGGCGACCCGATCTCCGCGACTCCTGGCGAATTCCGCCCTCCACAGCAATGCCCGCCCCACCGCGTCACAGATGTTCGTATTGCCCGGATTCATCCAGTAGGCCTGCTGGCCGTGGCGAAGGGCCTCCGCGAAGGCGGCGGTGGGATCGGCCCCATGCGAGGCCAAGGCTCGGCCCTGAAGGGACAGGATCTGACAGAGAGCGAAATGGGCATCGTAAGCCCCGAAGCCGGAGGCGATAAGGCGGGGCCCCACCTGTTCCCAAGCCTCCCGGGCGACGGATTCCAAGTCCTGACCTCGGTCGAGCCGCTCCTGGGCGAGGGCGACCAACATCCAGATGTATTCATCCAGATAGGTGTAGTTCAGGGGTGCGAGATCACGCGCCTTGCCAAAGGCGGACTCCGCCTCCCGCCTCAGCCGGAGGGAGTCGGGATCGCCGTGGAGGCGGGCATACTCGCTCGCCACCAGCAAGGCGGTGCCTTCGTAGGCCTGCAACTCCGGGTCTCTCGGTTTCCGCACAAGCCCTTCCCGGACGGCTCGGAGGGCGCCCGCGTAGGCGCCTGAAGGATCCCGACCCCGATCCTCACGACCATAGCCGAGCAGCAGCCAGGCGCGGGTCCTCTCCAGGTGGGCCTTGAGATTGAGAGGATCCGCGGCCAGCGCCCGCTCCTGGACCTCAATCGCCCTCAGATATCCGGCCTCCTGGGCGGGTTGGTCCTTGTTCTGGCCTAGGAATTGGGCCCGGTGGCGTTCCAGTTCGCCCATCTTCGCCAGGAGGTCCGGTGAGCTCCTGGCCATGTCCAGGGCCCGGCGGAAGGCTAATTCCGCCTTGGACCAATCGCGTGTCGCGGAAGCCAGGTCACCGGCCCGAGCCTTGGAGTCCCCAGAGGCGAACCAGGTGCTGCCCTCCAGTTCCCAGGCTTCGAAAAGTCCAGGGTCCAGGGCCTCCGCCTCCTGGCACCGGACCAGGGACTCCGGGAAGTTCTGTTCGTAGTAGGCGATGAGTCCAGCTTGATAGGCCCGCTGGGCAGGTCGCTGGACCGTGGAGGCCCGGATGAGTTCCACGACTGGATCCCGAAGCTCCCGATCGAGTCTGTCTTCGATGAGTTTTCTCTTGGCGGGGTCCTCCTCGATGGCGAGGTCCATGCGCCCCTCCTGGTACAGCGCGCCCAAGGCCCTGGCCAAGGGGATCGCCACCTCAGGCCCCCTCAAGCCGCGGTCCCAGGCCCGCTGGAGCCGCGCCCTGGCCTCCCCGTATTCCCGGAGGAGGAGGTGGCCCCGGCCCAGGGCGAAGTCAACCGGGGGCTCATCCAACCGATCCCCCCGCCGGACCGTGTCCATCCAGGTCCGAACCTCCGCCTCGTCCGCATGGAGGTCGTGGAGTGGAAGCAGCATCGCCGCGCGCATCCGACCGTCCTGCCGTTCCACCTCCTCCGTGAAGGCCCTAAGGCGCTCGGCCCTTCGACCATCCTCGTGCCGGATCCAGAGGAACCAGCCTCCCATCGCCAGGAGCGCTACCAGCCCTGATCCCGCGAGGATCATGGCGGGGCGATTTTTCCGAGCCCTTCGGAAGACACGCGTGAACCTCGAGTCCCTGCGGGCCTCGATGGGTTCTCCGGAAAGGAAGCGGTCCAGATCCTCGGCCAAGGCCTTCGCCGTGTCGTAGCGCCGGGCGGGAATCTTCTCCAGGCAGCGAAGCAGGATCGTCTCCAGGTCCCGTGGCAGCGAAGGATCCCGTTTGCGAGGAGGAGGGGGCTCCTCTTCCATGAGGCGGCGCATCGTCTCGATGGAAGTCGAGGCCTGGAATGGGGAGTCCCCGAGGAGTAGCGCGTAGAGGGTGGCCCCCAGGGAAAACACATCCGAACGGCGATCCACCCGGGCCGCGTCGCCCTGGGCCTGCTCGGGCGACATGAAAGCGGGGGTGCCCAGCGTCGCGCCGGTGCGGGTCAGGCCGGGGCCCTGGACCAGGTGGACGAGCCCGAAGTCCACCACCACGGGCCGAGGCGGGTCGGTGGACTCATCCACGAGGATGTTCGAGGGCTTCAGGTCCCGATGGATCACGCCATGTCCGTGGGCGAAATGCATCGCCTCGGCCACCTCGCGGATCATGGCCACCTTCTCGCGCGGACCCAGGTCCCCCGACATGCGCTCAAGGCTCCGACCCTGGATGAGCTGCATCGCGATGAAGGGACGGCCATGGTCCTCGCTCACCTCGTGGACATGACAGATGCCCGGGTGGTCCACCCGGGCCAGCGCCTTCGCCTCAAGGGTCAAACGAAGCACTCCCTCGTCGCTTCCCTCAGGGACGATTTTCAGGGCCACCTCGCGTCCCAGCACGGTGTCCCGCGCTCGATAGACCTGACCCATGCCGCCCTGGCCCAGGAAGGCCTCCACCACGAACTTTCCCAGACGACGCCCTACCCAATTGGGCGCGCTTGCTCGGAGAGCGGGGGATTCATCACGCATGGTCGAATCGCTCCCAAGCATGCCAGAAGCCAGGGCCGGTGAGGCACGGCGCTAGGCCGGGCGCAGGCCAGCGCTCGCTCCCTTCGCGAGATCCAGGAAGGCCTTCAGGCCCGATTCCGGCCCCATGGCGAGGACCACATCGCCTTCCAGGAACTGCTCGCCGCCCTGGGGGTTGAACTTCAGCTTGGCTTGGCCGCGCTGGATGCCCACCACGAGGACACCGGTGGTGTCCCGAAGGCGAGCCTCGCGCATGGTGAGGCCCACGAGCTTGGACGCGGGGTGGATGAGGATGCGCTCCATGCCCAGCTCCACCTGATCCTGGTCCAGCACCACATCGAAGAAGCGCATCACATCGGGGTTCAGGAGCAGGCCCGCCATGCGACGCCCGCCGATCTCGTAGGGACTCACGATGTGGGTTGCGCCGGCGGCCTTCAACTGCCGCTCGGTGCCCAGTTTCGCGTTGCGGGCGACGATGGGAAGGACCGGATTCATCTGCCGGGCGGTGAGCACGACGAGCACATTGTCCGCGTCACTGGCGAGGGCGCTGATGAGGCCCTTCGCGCGGGCGATGCCCGCCCGCTCCAACACATGCTCGTTCAGCGCGTTGCCGTGGAGGATCAGCTCCCCTTGCATGCGCGGATTCGTGCGCCCCTTCGTCTCGTCCATCTCCACGACGACGAAGGGCACGCCCGCCTGCTTCAACTCCCAGGCGGCCTGGAAGCCCATTTTCCCGAGCCCGCAGACGATGATGTGGCCTCCGATGCCTTCCAGCCGCTTCTCCATGCGACGCCCCCGTAG
>JAFDVN010000029.1 GCA_018269025.1 Acidobacteriota bacterium
CGACCCGCTGGCATCAACCCGGTGTCGGCTGGTCACTTGGCGCAGCGCGCCAAGTTTGGCCTCCATCCGGGTTGAGGGCGCGGCACGCCGATCCGATCGCCAAACCCATCGAGGGAGACGAGTCCTCCAAACGGGTGGCCTTTTGCTTGGTAGTCCCAAGGGGATGAGAAGCGCCCATGGCGTGGGAGCGAGGGGCGATGTGGGGCAAGGAGGACAGTGCAGGGCACTGTCTGACGCGGGGCCCCACACGCCCATTGCGACCCGCTGGCATCAACCCGGTGTCGGCTGGTCACTTGGCGCAGTGCGCCAAGCTCGGCCTCCATCCGGGTTGAGGGGATGAGAAGCGCCCATGGCGCGGGAGCGCCAAGTCGCACGACGCAAGGTGCCAAGCTAGGCTGATCCAAGAGGTCTCGCTCATGTCCGTCGCCAAGATGCTGCTTTGGGGAATCGGGGGGGCGTTCCTCCTGGTCTGTTTGGGGATCCTCTTCCTCTACGGCATGGCGGGACTCGCCATGTGGAAGAACGCGAAGCAAATGGATGAAAGCGCGAAGGCGCAGCAGGCGGCGTTCCTGGCCATGACACCGGAGCAGCACATGGCCATGGCGCGGGAATTCTTGGAGAAGGACGACAGTCCGGCGGGATGCCTTTCAATCCTCAAATCCGTCCCCGAGGGCACGCCGGGCCGGGCGGAGTTGTTCGCCGAGGCCACGCATCGGGGGGAAGCGAAGCAGAAGGAAGAGGCTGCCTTCAACGCCATGACGCCGGAGCAGCACTTCGCGGCGGCCAAGGTCGCCCTCACCGAGAAGCGCCCCTACGATTGCCGGGGCCACCTGATGTGGGTGCCCCGGGACACGCCCGGACGCGCCGAAGTGGCGGCGGAAGCGGACCGCCAGGCGGAGGCGTTGGAAGCGAAGGAAGCCGCCAAGGCTGAGAAACCCTAAGATCGCGATCCGTGCTTTCCTGATTCCATGCGCCGCCTGCCCGTCTGGCTTCCCGTCCTGCTCATCGCCGCCACCATCGCGTGGCTGAGCCAGCAGGCGCACTATCCCTTCGGCGTGGAGCTGCCCCCGCCCTTCGACAAGCTCGCCCACGCCTCCGCCTTTGGCGCGCTGGCGTTGGCGATGGAGTGGGCGCTGGCGAAGGCCCGGCCGGATGTGCCGCTCTACAAGCGCCACCTGCTCATCTTCCTCCTCGTGAGCCTTTACGGGGCATCCGACGAACTCCATCAACACTTCGTGCCGGGGCGCGCCTGCGATGCCTTCGACTGGATCGCCGACACGATCGGCGGTGGGCTTGGCCTCGCGCTCATCAGCCTGTCTCGCCTGCGCTCCCGTTCTCGGTGGCTGCCCCATTCCTGGAAGCGCGGAAGCGACAAGCGGCCCGATCCCACCCGGGACCTCATCCTCGTGGCGGACCCCCACTGGAGCACCGAACTCGTAGGCCTAGAGGCGGCGACCGCCGCGCACCCCGATGCGGATTGGCTCTTCCTCGGCGACTGCTTCGATGTGTGGGTGGGCCTGCCGGGCATGGAGACGGCCGCCCAGGCGCGCTTCCTCGCCTGGGTGAAGGAACGCCGCGCCGCGGGCCGCTGGGTCGGGCTCTGGATGGGCAACCGCGAGTACTACCTGGACCGCCACGCGGCCGCCTTCGACTACATGGGTGAAGGGCTCGGCGGGGCCCTGCCCGAAGAAGGCCTCGCCTTCGAACACGGCGATCTCATTAACACGGCGGATTGGCGCTACCGCTTCTGGAATCTCGCCAGTCGTTCCGGCCCGTTGTGGCTCTTCTTCCGGCTGCTGCCGGCGAAGACCGCGGCGCGTCTCGCCGCGACCCTGGAGAAGAAACTCCACACCACCAACCGCGACTACAAGCTGGCCTTCCCAAGCGAGGCCTTCGCTCGGGCGACCGAGGCTTCGGACGGCCGCACCTTCCTCACCGGCCACTTCCACACCGATCAGCGCGTCGGCAAGGGCCGGGCCCTGCCTTGGGCCTTCGAGGGGAAATTCCAGGTGTGGCGGGGCGGGCGGGTGGAGGAATTGGGGTGAAGGCATTCAACCTCTCCCCTGGAGGCCGCATCCAATAGACAGGACCTTCCGGAGGCCCCATGCGCCCGCTCCGTTTGCTAGCCGCCGCCCCTGCCCTGCTCCTGCTCACGGCCTGCTCGAATGTGAAGTACGACTACGATGTGAGCCAGGACTTCTCCCGCTACAAGACTTTCGACCTCTACGCGCCCGGCCGCCATGGCAAGGGCGGGAATGGCGGCGAGGACGGCCTCATGGACAAGCGGGTGCGCGCGTCCGTTGCCGCCGAACTCCAGGCCAAGGGCTTCACCCGGGAGACGGTGGCCGAGCCGGATTTCCTTGTCGCCTGCTACCCCGTCTATCGCACCCGTCACTACCGCACGACGACTCGAGTCGGTTTCGGCGGCGGGGGTTGGTACCGCCCCTGGGGCTACCGCGTCGGGACGAGCTTCAGCCAGCGCCACAGCTACCAGGAAGGCTCCCTCGTCATCGAAATCGTGGACGCGAAGACGAATCAACTCGTCTGGCAGGGCACCGACCCCGGTGTCTTCACCGGGATCAATGATCCCGAACGCGCCAACGATGCCGTCGCCTCCGCCGTGAAGGACACCCTCGCGAAGTTCCCCCCGAAGGGGCAATAGCATTTGAACCACGGAGCCACAGAGACTCGGAGAACTGAAACTCAAGCACCAGAAGGCCATACTTCGTGCCTCTGAGTCTCCGTGGTGAAAGCTTGTCTTCAAATGGCGCTAGACTGACGGCCTTCCCAGGAGCTTCCATGGCCCAGATCACCTTGAAAGGCAATCCCATCCACACCTCCGGCGACTTGCCCAAGGTGGGCGCGCCCGCGCCGGACTTCACGCTGACGAAGATGGATCTCTCCGAGGTCAGCAAGGGCGATCTCAAGGGCAGAAGAGTCATCCTCAACATCTTCCCGAGCGTGGACACGCCCACCTGCGCGGCGAGCGAGCGGATGTTCTCCAAGCGCGCGGCGGAGAAGCCGAACACCGCGATCCTCTGCGTGAGCGCGGATCTGCCCTTCGCCCAAAAACGCTTCTGCGCCGCGGAAGGCATCTCCGCCGTGGAGCCGGTGTCCACCTTCCGTCACGGCGACTTCCTGGACGCCTACGGCGTGAAGATGACCGACGGCCCCCTGCGCGGCCTCTGCGCCCGCGCCGTGGTGGTGCTGGATGAGGCCGGCACCGTGCTGCACACGGAGATGGTCAGCGAGATCGCCAACGAGCCCAATTACGACGCGGCGCTTGCCAGGCTTTAAGCCGGGGGCTGGAGGCTGGAGGAAGAGCGGCCGTTCTTCCTCCAACCTACCGATGGATTTCCTTCAGCTTCCGCAGCGCGGGCACGCGCCATGCGGTGAGCAGGACGACGCCCACCGTCACGAAGCCGCCGATGACAATGCTGGGCACGACGCCGAGCCAGCTCGCGGCGAGGCCGCTTTCGAAGGCACCGATCTCGTTACTGCTTCCGATGAAGAACCCGTTCACGGCCTGCACCCGGCCCATCATCGCGGGCGGCGTCAGCGTCTGCACGAGGGTGGAGCGCACGACAACACTCACATCGTCCGTCGCGCCACTGAGGGCGAGGAGCGAAAAGGACAGCCAGAAGTGCCTAGAGAGCGCGAAGAGGATCCAGCACGCGCCAAAGAGCCCCACATTCCAGAGCAGCACCTTGCCCGCGCGCTTCAGGGGTGGAAGGTGGGCGAGGGCGAGGGACATGAGCACCGACCCGATGGCCGGCGCGGCCCGGAGGAGGCCAAGGCCCTGGGCCCCCACATTGAGGAAACCAGGGCCGGCGAAGATGGGCAGCAGCGCCGGCGCGCCGCCGAAGAGCACCGCGAAGAGATCCAGTGTCATCGCGCCGAGGATGCTCTTCTCCCGCCAGACGAACTTCACGCCGTCGAAGAACCCAGGGCCCGCTTCCTTCGCCGTGATGTCCCGGACCGGGGCTTTCACGGCGGCGAGGAACAGCGCGCCGACCACCAGAAGACCCAACTCCAATCCGTAGGCCGCCCGCGGGCTCACGAACCCGTAGATGAGCCCGCCCAGCGCGGGGCCCGCCACCATGGCCACCTGGAACTGGGTCGTGCGCCAGGCGGCGGCGTTGGCGTATTCCTCTCGGGGCACCAGTTCTGTTCCGAAGGCCGAGATGGCCGGGCGGTAAAAGGCCCGCGCCAAGCCCGCCGCGCCTTGCACGGCGTAGAAAGGCCAGGCCGAGGAAGGCAGCTTGTGCAGGTTGAACCCGAGCAGGATGGCCGCGCCCAGGGCGAGGAGCGCGACAGACGCGAGGCCTACGCGACGACGATCCGAGCGATCCGCCACATGACCGCCCACCAGCGTCAGGGCGAGGAAGGGCAGCGCCTCCGAAAGCCCCACGATGCCCAGGGACCAGGCCGTGCCCGTGATGGCGTAGACCTGCCATCCGAGAATGGTGGACTGCATCTGGAGCGCGAGCGAGAGCAGGAAACCCGAGGCCATGAACCAGCGAAAGGCCGGATGGCGCAGCGCCGCGTAGGGATCGTGCCTTTCAGGGCTGGCCGGTGGATGCGCGTCGGTCACGGTCTTTCCAGGCTAGCCGGGAAAGGCTATTCGTACCGCAGCGCGTCAATGACATCCAGCTTGGCGGCCTTCACCGCCGGCAGGAAGCCCGCGGCGATGCCCACAATGCCTGAGAAGCCGATGCCCAGGAGGATCGCCCAGCTCTGGACGAGGGCCGGCACCTGCTTCATCTGGAGGAGGGCGATGACCCCCAAGGAAAGCCCGACGCCGATGAGCCCTCCCAGGATCGCCAACACGACGGCCTCGATGAGGAACTGGAACATGACGCTCTTTTGAGTCGCGCCCAGCGCGCGGCGTACGCCGATCTCGCGGGTGCGTTCCGTCACGCTCACGAGCATGATGTTCGCGATGCCGATGCCGCCCACGATGAGCGAGATCCCCGCGGCCACGGTAAGCAGGATCGTGATGACTTGAGCCTGCTGGGCCGAGGCCTGGATCCAGTCGTCCTGGCGGCGGATGGTGAAGTCATCCGTATCGCCGGGGCCCAGCTTGTGGCGCTGACGCAGGAGCGCCGTGATCTCGTCCGAAGCGAGGTTCGTGAGGTTGTCGCCCTTGGCGGACGCCATGATGAAGTTGATGTGATCGCTGCCCTTGATCTTGCGCATCACAGTGGTCCAGGGGGCGTGGATGGTGTCGTCCTGGTCCCCCATGGGGCCGCCGCCCTTGCGCTCCAACACACCGACGACCTCGAAGGGCAGGTTGCCAATGCGGATGGTCTTGCCCACCGGGTCTTCGCCGCCGGGGAAGAGGTTGTCCTGGACGGTCTTGCCAATGACGCACACCTTCGCCTGGCTGCGGACTTCCTGATCCGTGAAGTAGCGACCCTCATCCAGGTTCCAGGTCTTGATCTCCAGGTAGTTGGGCGCGGCGCCGACGATGGAGCCCACGAGCCAGTTGTTGTCCTCGTAGACCGCCGGCTTGGAGGTGCGCACATAGGGCGTGGCCGCGGCGACGGAGTCGGTGAGCTCGTCATTGATGGCCTGGGCGTCATCCGGGGTCAGCGTGTCCACCGCGCCGAGGCCCACCGGACCACCGCCCGCCTTCGAGCTCGACCCCGGGAACACCATGATCATGTTGGTGCCCATGCTGCGGATGATGTCTTCGGAAGCCTTCTTCGAACCCTGCCCGATGCCGATCATGACGATGACCGAGCCCACGCCGATGATGATGCCGAGCATGGTGAGGAAGGCCCGGGTCTTGTTCCGGGTGATGGCGAAAAGGGCCAGTTTGACGAACTCGATCATGGGGCCGCTCCGATCACCGTGCCAGGACCGTTCCAGGAGACGAGGGCCTCGCGTATCGCCGCAGGCGATACCGAGAAGAGGGCGAGTTTGATGAATTCGATCATGGCCGCCTCCTAGCGACGGCGCATGCCGCCGCCGATGGGCTGCGGGCCGCCATCGGCCTGCTTCTGCTCCTCGATGCCCACCAGGACCTGCAGGCCTTCGTGGACGCCGTCCCCACTCACTTCCGTGAACTGGCCATCGCTGATGCCGATGGTGACGGGCACTTCCTTCGGCTTGCCATCGGGCCCGAGAGTCCACACATGGTCATCCCGTTTGACCACCCGACCCGCTTCCCGCTTGGCCTGCATGGCCCCCGGCGCGCCGCCGCCAGGTCCACGGCCCTGACCCGATTGGGGGGGTTGGGACGCGGGCATGAAGGCGAAGGGATTGAAGCGGAGCGCCGCGTTGGGCACCCGCAGCACATGGCTTTCATGGGCCGTCATGATCGTGATGTTCGCGGTCATGCCCGGCAGCAGCTTGAGGTCGTCATTGGGCACATTCACGACTACGGTGTAAGTGACCACATTGTTCGTGGTGGTCGGCTGCAGGCGCACCTGACCCACGGAGCCCTTGAACTGCATCTCCTGGAAGGCATCCACCGTGAACATGGCGGGCTGGCCATCCTTGACGCTGCCGATGTCGGCCTCATCAATGGTCGCGAGCACCTGCATTTTCTTCAGGTCCTTGCCGATGATGAAGAGGTTCGGCGTGCTGAAGCTGGCGGCCACCGTCTGGCCCACATCCACCGCGCGGCTGATGACGGTGCCGGAAACGGGCGCCTTGATGGTGCAGTAGCCGAGGTTGGTCTTGTCCCGGTCCACGGCGGCCTGGGCGCTGGCCTGATTGCCTACGGACTGCTGGTACGAGGTGACGAGGGCCTGGAAGTCCTGCTCGGCCATGAGCTTGTCGTTGAAGAGCCGCTGGCCACGCTCCATCTGGCGCTTGGCGTCCTCGCTCTTGGCGATGGCGGCCTTGAGGCCCGCCTGATCGTTTTCCAACTGAGCCTGGAAGAGGGAGGGCTCGATCTGGGCGATGGGCTGCCCTTCCTTCACCACCGTGTTGAAGTCCGCGTAGAGCGCCGAAATGGTGCCCGAGACCTGGGAGCCTACATTCACCGACACCACCGGCTGCAGGATGCCCGTCGCGCTGATGCGCTGGCGGATGTCGCCCGTATCCACCTTGCCCATCCGCCACTTGATGGCATTGCCCTTGGAGCGGGTCATGCCGATGGCGCCGCCCACGATCACGAGGGCCACGACGCCCGTCCAAACCCATCCGCTGCGCTTCATGTAAGGCACCCTCCGCTCAAGGACCCGGGCAAGCTCGTCCCCAAAGGACTACCTTGCCATGCGAGGTAAGACCCTGCCAAGCGGGAATGGTTGAGCCCCACCCAAAAAGAATTATCGGAGCAGCTTCAACCCTTCGGACACGGCCCGGGCCGCGAAGCTGGGGACGAGGTAGCCCTGGGCCAGACCCCCCAGGACGACGATGAAGGCGGAGGCCAGCACGGAGGCTCCGGCCAGGGCGGAGGGGGCGAGGGGCGCTTCGGCGCGCTTGCGCTCCAGGGCTTCGCTGGGAGCCTGGACGAAGAGGGCCACGAGGAAGCGCAGGTAGTAATAGAGGCTGACGAGGCTGGCCAGCACACCCAGCACCGCCAGGGAGACATGGCCCGTGGCGATGAGCTCCTTGAAGATGAAGTACTTGCCGAAGAAGCCGCCGAAGGGCGGGATGCCCGCCAGGCTCAGGAGGCAAATGGCCGCGCAAAGCCCCATGAGGGGCCGCTTCCAGCCCAGCCCGCGCAGAGCGTCGTAGCTCGTGTCCTCCCCCACGAGGCCGAGGGCGGTGAAGAGCCCGAAGGCCCCCATATTCATGGCCAGGTAGATGGCGAGGTAGAACAGCACGCCGGTCATGGCGGCGGGGGTGCCCGCGACGAAGCCCAGCAGGAGGTAACCCGCGTGGGAGATGGCGGAGTAGGCCAGCATGCGCTTGGCGTCCGTCTGCACGAGGGCCGTGAGGTTGCCGATGACGAGGGTGAGCACCGCGAGGATGGCGAAGGCGTGCTGGGCCTTGGGGCCGATGGCACCGGAGGACAGCGCCGCCGGGAAGGCCCGCATGAGGGCGATGATGGCCGCGCCCTTGGTCGCCACGCTCATGAAGCCCGCGATGGGATGGGGGCTCGCGCAGTAGGCGTCCGGCGTCCACTGGTGGAAGGGCACGGCGCTCGTCTTGAAGAGGAAGCCGAGCATCAGCAACGCCGCGCCCGCGAGGAAAAGCGGATCCGCGCCGCCCGCACGGGCCATGGCGTCCGAAAGGTTCAGCGTTCCCGTGAGCCCATAGATGAGGACGGTGCCCATGAGAAAGCAGCTCGAGGCCACGGCGCCGGTGAGGAAATACTTCATGGCGCCTTCCGACGCCTCGCCCCGGGTTCGGACAGTGGCGACGAGGGCGTAGAGCGGCACGCTCAAGAGCTCCAGGCCCAAGAACATGAGCAGCAGGTTCGAGGTGGCCGTGAAAAGCATCATGCCGGTGACGGAGAAGAGCAGGAGCGAAATCGTCTCCGCCTTGACCCAACCTTCCTGGTGGAAGTGGTCCCAGGCCTGCATGACCGTGAGCATGGCGGCGATGGCGATGAAGATGCCCGCGAATTGGGCGAGGCGATCCATCCTCAGGGATTCGAACTCCGGCTGCGCGCCCGTGGCCCAGAGGTTCGCCAGGTAGTAGAAGCTGCCCGCCAGGGCGATCAGGGCGATGCCGTACACGACGGCGCGGATCCACTTGGCGGTGTCGTGCTCCCGGTCGAGGGAAGCCAGCGGAATGAAGCAGGCGCCCACCGCCGGGAAGAGGATGGGCCAAAGCGCGGCGAAATCCTTGCCCATCATTCGTGCACCTCGCTCAGGGCGGAATCAGAAACCACACCCGGCGCGGGGGCCAGCTTCGGCGCGGGGGCCTGCGCGTCCGAGAGCAGGCGCGTCACGGAGCGCTCAGAAGGCGCGAGGAAGGTGCGCGGGTGGACTCCGATCCAGAGGATCAGCGCCGAAAGCGGGATCAGCACCGCGATTTCGCGGAAAGATAGGTCCGAGCCGAGACGCGCCGTGGCGCTTTCGGAATCCGAATTCTCCGCGCCCCAGAACACGCGCTTGGTCATCCAAAGCATGTAGGCCGCCGCGAGCAGCACGCCCAGCGTGGCGACGCAGGCCGCGACGCGCCCCCAGGCGAAGCCGGAGGTGAAGGTTCCGTTGAAGATCAGGAACTCACCCACAAAGCCGTTGGTGAAAGGCAAGCCGATGCTCGCCATCGTCGCCAGGATCCAGAAGCCGGTGAGCACGGGCATCTTCGAAGCCACGCCGCCAAAATCGGCGATGAGGGTCGTGCCGGTGCGGTCCTGGAGCATGCCGATCATGAGGAAGATCGCCGTCGTCGTGATGCCCAGGTTCAGGATTTGAAGCACCGCGCCCTGGGTTCCGATCACCGAAAGCGAAGCCAGCCCCAGGAGCACGAAGCCCATGTGGCTCAACGATGAATAGGCCACGAGCTTTTTCATGTCCCGCTGCACCAGCGCCACCATCGCGCCGAAGAGGATCGCGATCACCGCCACCACCGCGAGCGTCTTGGAGTAGCGCGCCGCCGCTGCGGGAAGGATGGGAATGACGAAGCGGAGGAAGCCGTAGCCACCGAGCTTCACGAACATGCTCACCGGCACCGCCGCGGTGGGCGCTTGAGAGTAGGCGTCCGGCATCCAGGTGTGGAACGGGAAGAGCGGAAACTTGATGGCGAAGGCGAGCAGGAAAGCGAGGAAGAGCCAACCCTGGGCATGGAGCGGCAATTGGGTGGCCGCCTGCGCCATCAGCTCCGGCGCGAAGGAGCCCGCCTGGATGGCGAGGTAGAGCAGGCCCACGAGCCAGATGAGGCTGCCGCTCATCAGGTAGATGAAGTACTTGTTCGCGGCGTAGCGCCGGTCCTCTCCGCCCCACACGCCGATCATGAAGGTGGTGGGGATGAGCATCGCTTCCCAGAACAGGTAGAAGAAGAGCATGTCCTGGCTCAGGAGCGCGCCCAGCACGCCGGTCTCCAGGAGGAGGAAGAGCCCGGCGAAGCGGCCTTCGTGTTTGGAAAGACTCTTCCATGTCGCCAGCATGGTGAGCGGCACGAGGAAGGTGGTGAGCAGCACGAGCCAGAGGTTGATGCCATCCAGCCCCAGGCGGTAATCCACCGGCAAGCCCGCCACGGAGAACCAGGGGCGGTGCTCCAGGAAGAGCCAGCCCGCGCCATCAGGCACGAGGCCCAGCGCCCGCAGGCTCACGCCGAAGAGGCAGATGGCCACGAGCAGGCCCAGGAGCTTGGCGACCTTGGCCTGGCGCTCCGGGAAGAAGAGCAGCAACAGGCCGAGGAGGGCCGGCGCGAAGACCAGGAAGGTGAGGAAGTGGGTGCTCATCCAGAGACTCATCGTGGCCGCCCTACTTCAGGAACACATAGAGGAGGAGCAGCGCGCCGAGCCCCATGGTGAGCACATAGTTCCGCACCCGACCCGTCTGGAAGAGCGCGATGAAGTCGCCCGCCACCCGGGTGAGCGCGCCGGGCAGATTCACGCCGATGCCATCAATGAAGATCACATCGAAGAGCTTCCAAAGCAGGTTGCCGAACCAGCGCAGGGGGCGGATGAGGACGAAGTCCACGCCTTCATCCACGAAGTATTTATTTTCCAGCAGCCGGTGAAGGAAGGGCCACTTGGCGGCGCGGGCCTCGGCCACGGCAAGGCCGTTTCGGTAGGTGGACCAGCCCCAGTAGGCGAAGGCCAGCGCGAGCACGGTGGAGATAGTCGCCAGCAGGGCAGGGCTTCCGCCGTGGTGGACGGCTTCCATCGCCGACTGACCGTAGCGCACCGAGGGCTCCAGGAAGGCTTCGATGCGGAACGATCCCCCGAAGGCCGTGGGCCAACCGAAGGCGGTCGCCGCGAGCGCGCCGATGGCGAGGATCACGAGGGGCACGGTCATGGTGCGCGGGCTTTCGTGGGCATGTTCATAAGCGTGGGCGTCGCGCGCCTCGCCCAGGAAAGCCAGTGTGAAAAGCCGCAACATGTAGAAGGCCGTGCAGCAGGCGCCCGCCACGCCCATCCAGTAGAGGACCGGGCTCTTCAGGTAGGCGAGGTAGAGGATTTCGTCCTTGCTGGCGAAACCCGAGGTGCCAGGGAAACCGATGATGCAGGCGGTGGCGATGAGCATGGTCCAGGCGGTGATGGGCATCTTCTTCCAAAGGCCGCCCATCTTCATCAGGCTCTGCTCGTGGTGCAGCGCGTGGATCACCGAGCCCGCGCCGAGGAAAAGCAGCGCCTTGAACCAGGCGTGGGTGAACACATGGAAGAAGCCGGCGGCGAAGCCCGCCGCGCCGAGGCCCAGGAACATGTAGCCGAGCTGGGAGACGGTGGAATAGGCCAGCACGCGCTTGATGTCCTTCTGCGCGATGGCGATGGTGGCCGCGAAGAGCGCCGTGCCTCCGCCCACCCAGGCGATGACATTCATCGTGACGGGCGTCATCTGTAAGAGGGGTGCCATGCGGACGACGAGGTAGATGCCGCTCGTCACCATCGTCGCCGCGTGGATGAGGGCCGAGACCGGCGTCGGGCCGGCCATGGCGTCCGGAAGCCAGAGGTAGAGCGGCAACTGGGCGCTCTTGCCCGCGCAGCCCAGGAAGAACATGAGCGTGGCGAAAGTGAGCAGGCCGAGCCCGACGCCGGGGGCGAGATGCCCCGCGCGTACGAGGATGTCGCCGATGGTGAGCGTGCCGAAAACGGCGAAGAGCGCGAACATGCCCATGAGCACGCCGAGATCGCCCACGCGGTTGTAAAGGAAGGCCTTGAGGCCCGCCTGGGGTGGCACATCGTCGCTCTGGGCGAAGTCGTAGCCGATGAGCAGGTAGGAACAGAGGCCCACGCCTTCCCAGCCCACGAAGAGCAGCGGCAGGCTCGAACCCATCACGAGCAGCAGCATGAAGAAGACGAAGAGGTTCATGTACGCGAAGTAGCGGCCATACCCTTTGTCTTCCGCCATGTAGCCGACGGAGTAGAGATGGATCAGCGCGCCGATGCCCGTGATGACAAGCATCATGATCCCGGAGAGGGGGTCCACGACGAAGCCCATGGGCACGCTGAAAGCACCCGCGCTCATCCATTCGCCATAGCCGATCTCAAGCCGGTGCCCCGGCGCGGCGAGCATGACCTTGAAAGCGATGAGGGACAGCACGAAGGCGAGCGCCACCGTCCCAACGCCCGCGGCGGTGACGGCGCCCTTCCCCGCCTTCTTGCCAAGCACCAGATTGAAGAAGAACCCAGCGAGCGGGAGGACGGGGATGAGCCAAGCCCAGGCGGCGATGTTCATCTGTTCCTCACTGCTTCAGGGTGGCGGCGCGGTCCGCGTCGGTGGTGCCGCGCAGGCGATGGAGGGCGATGACGAGGGCCAGGCCCACGGCGGCCTCACAGGCGGCGACCGCGATGATCATCAGGTAGAAGACCGTGGCTTCGGCATCCCCACCCCGCCAGCGGGCGAAGGCGAGGAGCGCCACATTGGCGGCGTTGAGCATCAGCTCCACACCCATGAACTGCATGAGCAGCGTGCGTCGGAGCAGCACCGTGGCGAGGCCAATGACGAAGAGCATCAAGGCCACCGCGACATAGCCCTGGAGCGCGCCGGAAAGGAGAGCGTGCATCAGATCTCCTTCTTCACGAGGACGACCGCGCCCACCATGGCCGCGAGAAGCAGGAGGCCGATGGCTTCCACCGCCAGCAGATGAGTGCTGAACAGCAGCGTGCCCACCTGTTCCAAAGTGACGGGCGTGGTCGGCGTCGCGGCGGCATTCAGCGCGACGAGCGCCGGAGACGCCAGCACGAGGCCGAGGGCCCCCGCGCCCATCAGAGCCGTGAGCGCGACGCTCACCCAGCGCTGGATGGGCCGCGCCTTCTCGGCGGGTTCTTCCTCGTGGCGATTGAGCAGCATGATGACGAAGAGCACGAGGACGAGGATGGCCCCAGCGTAGACGATGATCTGGAGCGCGCCCGCCACGGGATTGCCCAGGAGCACGAAGAGCCCGGCCACGCCGATGAAGGAGAGGGCGAGGCAGAGCCCGGCCTGGATGGCGTTCTTCTGGAGCAGCATCAGGACGGCGCCCAGGAGGGTGATCAGCGCGAAGACGGCGAACACGGGCATGCCTCCTAGAGCGCGACGGTGCGGCGCGGCGTCGTGGGGGATTCGGTCTCGGCCGTGAGGGTGGCCTTGCCGTCCTGGTCCGCGTAGGTGTTGATGAGGTCCCACTTCCCGAAAGCCATCGAGAGGCGGTCGTAGGCCGCGAGCTCGTAGTCGTTCCGGAGCCAGATGGCGTCCTTGGGGCAGGCTTCTTCGCACATGCCGCAGTAGATGCACCGCAGCATGTCAATCTTGAACTTGGCCGGGCGCTTCTCCTCGAAGCCCTGGGTGTAGGTGAGCTCGCTAAACTCCTCCGCCTCGATGCTGATGCAGCGGGCTGGGCAGGCCTCCTGGCACATGAAGCAGGCCACGCATTTGATGGCGCCATCCTCGAAGCGCTTCAACTCGTGGAGCCCCCGGTAGCCCTTGGGCATCTCCTTCTTCATATCCGGGTACTGGATGGTGTAGCGCTTGCGGGTGGGGGTCGCGATCTGCTTGAGGAAGTGGGCAAAGGTGATGCCCATGCCCTTCGCCACGCTCACCACATAGAGGCGGTCCAACCAAGATAGTTCGGCCTTTTTGACGACGACTTTGTGGGCGGCGGCCATGTCAGCGCCCCTTCATCAAATAGGCGATCACCAGCAGGTTCGCCATGGAGATGGGCAGGAGCTTCTTCCAGCCCAGGTTCATGAGCTGATCGTATCGGAAGCGCGGAAGCGTCCAGCGCACCCAAATGAACACGAAACTCACCGCGATGAGCTTGGCAAGGAAGACCGCGAAGGTGAGCAGCACCGGAAGCTGGGTCTGGTCCGCCATCATCGGCAAGCGCCATCCGCCCAGGTACAAGGTCACGATCAGCGCCGACGCGCCGATGATGTGGACATATTCCGTGAGACCCATGAGCCCGAACTTCATGGACCCATATTCCGTGTGGAAGCCGGAGACGATCTCGGATTCGCCTTCGGCGAAATCGAAGGGGAGACGGTTGGCCTCAGCGAACATGCACACGAAGAAGACGAAGAAGCCGAGGGGTTGCCGCCAGATGAACCAGCCCTTGGCCTGCTCCGCGACGATCTGGTGGGGGTCGTAGCCGCCGGTCGCCATGAAGATCGCCAGCACCGCGAGGCCGAGCCCGATCTCGTAGCTCACCATCTGGGCCGAGGCCCGCATGCCGCCAAGGATGGACCACTTGTTGTTGCTGGACCAGGCCGCCACCAGCACGCCGTAGACCGCCATGGCACCGACCGCCATGGGCAGCAGCATCCCCATCCCGTTGCCCGGATCCAGGAGGCTGAAGTGGAAGGTCTCCCCTCCGGATACGAAATCCCGACCGAGGGGAATGACCGCGAGGCCCAGCATGGCCGGAATGAAGGCCAGGGCGGGCGCGAGCCAGAAGAGCACCTTGTTCGCGCCTGCGGGCCGCAGGTCTTCCTTGAAGAAGAACTTGAGGCCGTCCGCCAGGGGCTGGAGCAAGCCCATGATGCGGATCTTCCCGAAGAGCGCCACCCGGTTAGGGCCGATGCGGTCCTGGATCATGGCCGAGCCGCGCCGCTCCCCCCAGGTCAGGATGGGCCCGAGGGCCATCGGGATGCCGAAGGCGAGCAGCACCTTCACCACGATCCACGCGGTCGCGGGCGACAGGTGCAGCAGGTGGGCGAGGGTGTCCATAGGCCAGGGTTCCGGGAACAGGCGTGAAACGGGCGGACGGGCGAGACCCAAGGCCTCGGGGTGGGAGTCCAACCCTATGAAGTTATCAGGCCCGGCGGGGGGCGGCTAGGCCAGCACCAGCAACCCTGCGGAGGTGTCTAACAGGAAGGCGGAGATTAGATCCCTTCGCTCCAGCAAGGCCCGGAGCGCCTCATCCGTGGTGCAGTTCCCAATTCGAAGCCAGATCACCTTGGGCGGAAATCCTCGGAGCACGGAAAGGTCTGAGAAGTCCGAATCCTTGGTGACGATGCACAGGCCCCGTTCCTTGGCATAGGCCCACACCGTGGCATCGTCGGCGCGATCCAATCCAACTTGCGTCACATGGGTTGAACCGGGAAAGGCTCCCTCCATCGCCGCAACCAAGCGGGGCGAGAGGTTGTGGTCCAGAAGCAGCGTCACGCCGTGGCCGTGAACTGATGGCCTTCCCGGTCCGCCGCGTAAGCGAGGCAAGCGCGGATGTCCTCAGCTTCAAGGCCCGGGAAATCCTTCAGGATCTGCTCCGCCGTCATGCCCGCCGCGAGGTGGCTGAGCACATCGTAGACCGTGATTCGCAGGCCCCTGACGCAGGGCTTCCCGCCCCGCTTGCCGGGCTCAAGCGTGATCCGCGAGGCATAGGAAGCGTCCATGGGAACCTCTGGCGCAAAGTATAGGGTTATCCCACCCTGCCCGCCTCAGCCTTTCGCCTCCGCCTTCACCCAGGAATCTTTCAGGGCCACCGTGCGATTGAAGACGGGGGCGCCGGGCTTGGAATCGGGGTCGGCGCAAAAGTAGCCGAGGCGTTCGAACTGGAAGCGGTCGCCGGGCTTCGCGTCGGCGAGGCTGGGTTCCAGGCGGGCTTCGGTGAGGACTTCAAGGGACGCCGGATTGAGGCTGGCCCGCCAATCGCCGCCTTCGGGCGTGTCCATGGGATCCTCGGCGGTGAAGAGGCGGTCGTAGAGGCGCACTTCGGCATTCACGGCGTGGACGGCGCTGACCCAATGCAGCGTGCCCTTCACCTTGCGGCCATCCGGCGCGTCCCCCCCGAGGCTCGCGGGGTCCCAGGTGCAGCGCAGTTCGACGACTTGGCCCGAGGCGTCCTTGACGACCTCCTCGCAGCGGATGAGGCAGGCGCCCTTGAGGCGCACCTCCGCGCCCGGCGCGAGGCGGAACCACTTCTTGGGCGGCACCTCTTCGAAGTCATCCCGCTCGATGTAGAGGTCCCGGGTGAAGGTCACCTGGCGCGTGCCGAAGCCTTCGTCGGGGTGATTGGCGAGGGTCAGCTCATGGGCCTCCCCCTCCGCCAGGTTCGTGATCGTCACCTTGAGGGGGCGCAAGACGGCCATGCGGCGAGGGGCGGCCTTCTCCAGATCCTCGCGGATGGCACCTTCCAGCAGCGCGACTTCCGACAAGGCTGCGCGGCGCGCGACGCCCACTTTTTCTGCGAAGGCGCGGACGGCCGCCGGCGTGTAGCCCCGGCGGCGGAGCCCGGAAATCGTGGACATGCGCGGATCGTCCCAGCCCTTCACATGGCCCTCCTTCACCAGCTCCAGGAGCCGGCGCTTGGACATGACGGTGTAGGTGAGGTTGAGGCGCGCGAACTCGAACTGCTTGGGCAGGGGTCGCTTGAAGAACTGTTCTTCCACATCCTGCTCCAGCACCCAGTCGTAGAGGGGCCGGTGGTCCTCGAATTCCAGCGTGCAGATGGAGTGGGTGACGCCCTCGAGGGCGTCCTCGACGGGGTGCGCGTAGTCGTACATCGGATAGAGGCACCAAGCCGCGCCTGTGCGGTGGTGCTCTGCGTGACGGATGCGGTAGAGGAGCGGGTCCCGCAGGTTCATGTTGCCGCTTTGCATATCAATCTTCGCCCGCAGCACCTTCGCGCCTTCAGGGAACTCGCCCGCCTTCATGCGGCGGAAGAAGTCCAGGTTTTCCTCGACGGGGCGGTCGCGGTAAGGGCTGTCCTTGCCCGGCACATGGAAGTTGCCGCGGTAGTCGCGGATCTCCGCTTCCGTCAGGTCGCAGACATAGGCCTTGCCCCGCGTGATCAGGAATTCGGCGTAGTCGTACATCGTCTGAAAGTAATCCGACGCGAAGAGCACGGCCTTCCAATCGAAGCCCAGCCAGCGCACATCGGCCTCGATGGCGTCCACATACTCCTGCTCTTCCTTCGTAGGGTTCGTGTCGTCGAAGCGCAGGTTCGTCCCGCCGCCGTACTTCAGCCCGAGGCCGAAGTTGAGGCAGATGCTCTTCGCGTGCCCGATGTGCAAATACCCGTTCGGCTCCGGCGGGAAGCGTGTGAGCACGCGGCCCCCGTGCGTGCCGGAGGCGAGGTCCGCCTCGATGAGTTCTTCGAGGAAATTGAGGGACTTGGATGCGTCGGACATGGATGAAGGCTCAAAACAGAAGTAACAGGGATGAAGGGGATGAAGGGGATGGGTCAATCGAGGCTTGAGCTTTATTCATCCCCTTTATCCCCTTCATCCCTGTTTAAAAACTTGTTGTCGAAACGCCGGTACTCCAGCTTAGGCACGCCAAAGTTGAGCAACATGCCCACCGGATGACCCGTCGCCCGCAGGTAGTTCAATACTTGCGCCTGGTGTTCTGGTGCCAAGGTCCGCACGGCCTTTAACTCCAGAATGACCGTGCCATCAACCAATAGATCGGCATAGAAATGCCCGACCATCTCGCCACGAAACTGAACTTTGATGGGAACCTGACGCTCGACCTGGAGACCTCGAGCCTGAAGCGCGATGAACAGAGCGCCCTCATATACCGACTCCACGAAGCCGACTCCAAGATCATTGGAGACCTCAAAGGCCGCTTCTAGAATTATCCCCGTGATCCGGTCTTGTGGCATCGGCATCTGCAAGCCCTAGCGGATTGGATGGCCTGGGAGCATTCGAACGAGCTGGCGAATCTTCTTCTCCCACTCGGGTTGTTCTCCTTCCAGGAAATCCATGGTGAGACTTTGGGCCCAATTCCCACGGATCTGGACCAAGTATTCGCCGACATCACCCATCGAGGGTCGCCCCAACCTTCGCGGGGCGCTCTCGATCAAATGACCGAGTTTCTTGGCTCCTAAGGATTTTATATCCCAGACGCCTTGAATCCGAGTGACCTTCACGGCATCCGCAATTTGAATGGGCGTCCAATCCGGATGAGCGCGGTGTAGATCGCTGATCGGGATCCACAAAGGAAATGCGACCCGCGCTCCTTGGTACTGCCATCCATTCCTCGCTTCCACAAAGCAATATTGAGTGATCTCCATGCCAGGAAAGGGTGGGATGTACTGGATCAAGACTGAACGACCAAGCCTAGGGATCCCGTCAACGGGCCTTAAGATCAGATCGAAGATTTCGCCTTCATGTGTCTTCGCCCAGACAAAGGATGCTTCTTCGCGATCAAATTGCACATCGGAACCAACCGGCGGTGGGGGAGGTGGAGGCTGAATTGGTTCTGGAAGTACATAGGTTCGAAAAGGGCTTCGAGGAGCCTGGGGCTTCTGTGCGTGAATCGCCTGCACGGCAAAGAAGAGTGGGATCAGAGCCATCGGCTTAACCTGCATTTGACTTCCTCCGACCCCAGCAGAAACATCGTGTCGAAGATGGGCGGGCTGATGGGCTTGCCGCAGAGGGCGACGCGGAGGGCCTGGGCGAGGTCTTTGAGCTTCAGACCGTGGCGTTGAAGCAGGTCGTTGAACGCGGCTTCCAGAGCATCGTGGGCGTAGTCGCTCAGGGCAGCCACTTCATTGAGGGCAGGCTTGACGGCCTCAGTCATGAACTTGGTGACGGCGGCGGGGTCGAACTCCGTGGGCGCGGCCCAGCAGAATTCGAGAAAACCGGCCATCTCCTTGAGGGATTTGCCCTTCTGGGTGGCGGTGATGGCGACGCGCTTGAAGTCGTCGGACTTCGCGCTCCAGGCCTCCGGCATGAAGGGAGCGAGGTGGGGCTCCAACTCCTGCCAGCTCGACCGCTGGATGAGTTTTTGGTTCATCCACATGAGCTTGTCCATGTCGAAGCGGGCGGCGCTCTTCTGGCAGTCCGCGAGGTCGAAGAGTTCGATCATCTGCGCGTCGGTGAGCAATTCCTCTTCCGCGGTCTCCACCGCGTGGCCGTTGATCTTCGGCGTCCAACTGAGGCGCGCGAGGGCGAGGCGGATGGCGGCGGGCAGGAAGCCCATGGCCTGGTACTCGGTGATGCTCGTAGCGCCGTGGCGCTTGCTCAATTTCGCGCCGTCCGCGCCGAGAATCATGGGCACATGGGCGAAGGCGGGCAGGTCGAATCCCATCGCGGCGAAGAGCGGGATCTGCTTGGGCGTGTTGTTCACATGGTCGTCGCCCCGGATCACATGGGTCACTTCCATGGAGGTGTCGTCCACCACGACGCAGAAGTTGTAGGTGGGCACGCCGATCTCGCCGGGCGTGTCGCTGGAGCGGGCGATGATCCAGTCGTCCAGGCTGTCGGCGGGGAAGCGGATTTCGCCTTTGATGAGGTCGTTCACGACGATGTCGCCGGAGGCGGGCATGCGAAATCGGATCGCCGCGGGCTCGGAGGCGTCGTGACCCTTGTCCGCACAGCCCCGTCCGGCATCGAGGCCGCGGTTGTACTGGAAGACCTTGCCGGCCTTCTCCACCCCGGCGCGGCGGGCGTCCAGCGCTTCCTTGGAGCAGCGGCAGCGGTAGGCTTTGCCTTCCTCCAGCAGTTTCTGGATGGCCGGGCGGTAGTGCGAATCCATGCGCTGCATCTGGCGGTAGGGGCCGTTGGGGCCGACCCAGCGCGACGGATCGCCCACCACCGGGCCCTCATCCCACTGGAGGCCGCACCAGTCCATGCCTTCTTCGATGATGCGGATGTTGTCGTCCGTGGAACGGCTGAGGTCCGTGTCTTCGATGCGGAGAATGAAGCGCCCGCCGTGCTTCTTCGCGAAGAGCCAGCAGAACAGCGCCGTCCTCACGCCGCCGATGTGCAGCATGCCGGTGGGGGACGGGGCGAAGCGGGTGACGACGGGGCGGGACATGGGGCCTCTAAAGCTCAAACGGCTAGTTTGCCTTATTTGGGCTGGAGACCGGGGGCTGGAGGCTGGAGGTCCGTTCTGCGGCGGCCATTGGCCGCGCCTTAAACGAGGCACGGCGCCAGAGGCGCCGCGCGAAAAAGCCTCCAGCCTCCGGTCTCCAGCCTGAAGCCCTACTTGATGTACAGCTTCAGCTTGATCTCCACCGGCGCGTCGCCACTGAACAGGCTCTTGTCCAGCACCACGGGCACTTCCACCACGGAGGCATGGGGCAGGCGGAAGGCGCCGGTCTGGCGGGCGGCGGCGGGGACGGAGCCCTGGGCCACCTCGGCCTCGAGCTCCTCGATCTCTTCAAGGGCGTCCGAGGACCCGATCTCCTCCACCTCCATGGGCTTGGAGGGGGGTGGCGCGACCACGGGAGGCGCGGCGGCCTTGGCGGCGGGCTTGGCGGCTGGGGTCGGCGCGGCAAGGACGGCCGGGGGCTCGATGGTGCCGCCGCCGTACTTGTCCGCCAGGAACTTGAGGACGAGCTTGGACACCCCGGCCAGGGTCTCCTTCACGCCTTCGCCCTTCATGGCGCAGGCCTCGAAGGTGGGCGCGTTGAAGCGGTTCACTTCCTGGTTGAGGGTGGCCACGGGCAGCGCGTTGGGCGTGTCCCGCTTGTTCCACTGGAGCACATGGGGGATCGTCGCCAGATCCGTCCCCTGCTCTTTCAAGTTCTCGATGAGGTTCTGGAAGCTTTCCTTGTTGGAGTCCAGGGCGGGCGCCTGGGAATCCGCCACGAACACCACCGCGTCCGCGCCGCGCAGCACGAGCTTGCGGGTGGCGTCGTAGAAGACCTGTCCCGGGACGGTGTAGAGCTGGACGCGGGTCTTCATGCCCCGGATGGTGCCAAGGTCAATGGGCAGGAAGTCGAAGAAGAGGGTGCGATCCGTCTGGGTGGCGAGGGACAGCATCTTCCCGCGCCCTTCGCCGGGGAGCGTGTCGTAGATGTGCTGGAGGTTCGTGGTCTTGCCGCAGAGTCCGGGGCCGTAATAGACGATCTTGGCCGTCAGCTCCTTGGTGGCCGCGTTGAAGAGGACCATGCCTGCTCCGCCGGGTAAGGATGCCGCTAGGATTCGCCACTTAGGGCATCCCGGTCAAGGAATAAACCGACCCTGATTTGCCGGTTCCCCCTTTGCGGGCCTTGCCGCCACCGCTACACTTCCCCAAACCCCATCCGCCGTACCCGAGGTAACCATGGCCAAACTGCTGGTCCAGGAAAGCGGGGCAGAACCCCGCGAGTTCGACCTTGTGGACGCTGAAGTCCACATCGGCCGGGAACTGGACAACGCGCTCCGCATCCCGGACCCCAGCATTTCCCGTCACCACTGTGTGATCCGCCAGGTGGGGACGGGCTACGAGATCCAGGATCTCCAGAGCTCCAACGGCGTGCTGGTGAACGGCAACCGGGTCCAGAGCTCGCCCTTGAAGCACGGGGATAGGGTCACTCTGGGGCAGATCCAGATCACCTTCCAGGACCCCCAGGCCGCCGGAGCCGACGAGGGCGCCACCGTGGCGATCCAGGCCATCGGCTCTGAGAATCCCGCGGGCACGGTTCGCATGAGCGCGGATCAGATGGCCGCGGTGAAGGCGGGCATCGAGCCCAAGGCCGCGCCCGCCACGCCAGCCGCTCCTTCCGTCCCACCCGTAGCCCCCAAACCGCCCCAGGCCCCCCAGTTCGGCCACTTCACCGATCCCGGACAGTCCCCAAACCAAGGAGCTCTCATGAGCGACGCCCCCGCCCCAACCTCGGGCCAGCCTTTCGCCGACGAGGACAAGATCCACCTCTTCCTCGCTTACTTCGGCCTGCTGTCCCTCGTGCCTTACCTGATGTTCAAGGACAAGCGCGACGACCCGCAGAAGGAGTTCGTCTACTGGCACGCCCGCCAGGGCCTGGCGCTCTCCATCACGGTGATCATCTGCTGGATCCCGATCTTCATCCTCGCCTTCATCCCGATCCTTGGCTGCATCGTCATGGTCCTGGGCTGGCTCTTCCTCCTCGTCGTCGGCCTCGGCGGTTCGATCATGGGCTGGATCAAGGCCTTCGGCGGCCAGAAGTGGGCCTTCCCCGTGATCTCCAAATTCGCCGGCATGCTCGGCTGACCCTGATTCCAACCCTCCTTCAGGAGCTTTCATGAGCACCCCTCAGGAACAAGTCAAAGGCCCTGCGATCGGCCTTCAGGTCACGGCGGGCATCAGCATCCTCTTCGCTCTGGTCGGCATTCTCCTTAGCCTCGGCGTCTTCGGCCTCAACTTCGCCGGGAATGTGCCCGGCGCGGATAAGGGCGTGGCCGCGATGATCATGGGCGGGAGCCTGGTGCTGCGCATCCTCGGCATCGTCATCAGCCTCGTGATCTTCATCGGCGCGTCCAAGATGAAGAACCTCCAGAGCTGGGGCTTCGCCATGGCCGCCGCCATCCTGGCGCTGATCCCCTGCTTCGCCTGCTGCCTCCTGGGCTGGCCCATCGGCATCTGGGCCATCGTCGTCCTCGTGAAGCCTGAGGTGAAGGCCGCCTTCCAAGGTTAAGCGATTCCCGCCTGATTCGAGCGCCCGCCTTCGCGCGGGCGCTCGCGCATCACGGAGCAGTCATGATCCTCACCGGCAAGCAGATCCTCTCGGCGCGGGACGAGGGGAAGATCGTCATCAGCCCCTGGGAGGATGGCCGCCTCAACCCCAACAGCTACAACCTGAGCCTGTCCGAGGATCTCGCCGTCTACACGCCCGAAGTGCTGGACATGGCGAAACCCAATCCCATCGAGCACCTCAAGATCCCCAAGGAGGGCTTGGTGCTGGAGCCGGGACGCCTCTACCTGGGCCGCACCCAGGAGTACACGGAAACCCACGGCATGGTGCCCATGCTGGAAGGCCGCAGCTCCGTGGGAAGGCTCGGCCTCTTCGTCCATGTGACGGCAGGCTTCGGCGACATCGGCTTCTGTGGCTACTGGACCTTGGAGATCAGTTGCATCCAGCCCATCCGCATTTACGGCGGGGTTGAGATTTGCCAGATCTTCTATCATTCCGTCACCGGCGACTTCGACAGCTACGACGCCAAGGGCAAGTACCAGCGCAACTCCGGCATCCAGCCTTCGATGCTCTGGCGCGATTTCATCAAGGAGTGACCATGGCCTTTCTCGCCCTTCTCGACCCCAACCCCGATGCGGCCGCGGCCGGCATCATGGCCCTCGGCTGCTTCGTGTGGGCCTTCATCGCCCTCTTCGTGCTGGCCATCATGGTCTTCCAGATCTGGCTGTTCTGGCGGATCTTCTCCAAGGCCGGCTACAGCGGCGCCATGTCCCTGCTCATCCTGATCCCGGCCTTTGGCCCGCTCATCGTGCTCTGCATCCTGGCCTTCGGGAATTGGCCCATCCTCAAGGACCGGAGCTGAAAAGCATTTGGTTCATCGCGGAATTCTGGGGACGCGCTGGTGCGACCCTAAAAACAGGCCCGCGAAGGGCACGAAACCCCGATGAAGGGCCGCGAATGCTCACCTCCGAACGGCCAGTGGGGGCCATGGGTTGAGGGCGCGAGCGGGGATGGCTTTTTAGGGCCTTCTCCGCTCGCGCCCTCAACCTGCCGCTTGGCGGCAGGCCCGCCTCCGGCGGGCGGCCCCCGCGCTGACCCGCCGGGGCCCCTTCGCGGCCCTCATGTTTTAAGCTTCGCGGCCCTTCGCGGGTTCGACCCCAAATGCATTCGGCATGCTCCCCGGGGATGCTTTACCCCGCGACAGTGTCCTCTTCGCCCCAGAGCACTTCCTGGGGAATGATGGGGTTCTCGATGCCCTTCAGGGCCGCGGGGGCCATGGGCTGGAGGGCCATGCCCTTCAAGCGCCCGGCGGTGGCGGGGCCGACGACGATCATGCCCGGCTTGGCGACGCCACTCTCCAGGCGCGAGGCCAGGTTCACCGTGGAGCCCATCACCGTGTAGTCCATGCGCTTTTCGCTGCCGATATCCCCCGCGAAGGCCTCGCCGCTGTTGACGCCGATGCGCATGCGAAGTTCGGGGAAGCCCTCCGGCCGCTCGGCGTTGAGCACCTTCAAGACCTCCTGCATGGCGACGGCCGCCTCCACCGCGTGCTGGGCGTGGTCCGCGTCTGGCGTGGGCGCGCCGAAGAAGGCCATGATGGCGTCGCCGATGTACTTGTCGAGGGTTCCGCCCCGGACGAAGATCTGCTCGGTGAGCGCCTCAAAGGTGCGGTTGAGGATGCCCGCGAGCTGGAGCGGCTCCATGCCTTCGCTCATGCGCGTGAATCCCGAGATGTCCGCGAAAAGCACCGTGATGTCGCAGCGGATGGCCTGGAGACCCGGTGCCTCCTTGCTCTGGGAGGATTTCAGGATCTGATCCACTACCTGGGGCGAGTGGTAGCGCTCCAGCCGCTGGCGGAAGCGGGCCTCCCGCTCGCGCTGGATGCCCACGGCGGCGAAGTTCGCCATGGCGCTGAGGAGGTGTTCGTCCTCGCGGTTGAAGCCACCCTTGGCGA
Source organism: Acidobacteriota bacterium (assembly GCA_018269025.1). Taxonomy (GTDB): domain Bacteria; phylum Acidobacteriota; class Holophagae; order Holophagales; family Holophagaceae; genus JAFDVN01. The sequence continues at coordinate 24,269 of JAFDVN010000029.1, forward strand.
CGCTGGCCTCCAGATAGATGACGCCGAGGCTTTGGTCCTCCACGATGAGGGGCGCGCAAAGCGCGCTCGTGATGCCGTGGAGCTTGATGCTGTCGCCGGACGAGAAGCGCGGATCGAGCCGCGCGTCCATGGTGAGGATGGCCACCCGGTCCTGCATGGCCGTGCGGGCGATGGTGCGGCTGATGGGGTTGGCGGTGGCGCCGGGCTTCTCTTCCCACACGAGTTCGGGGACCAATTCCCCGTCGGCGTCCACCAGCAGGATGGAGCCCCGTTGGCAACGGATCTGCTCCGTGACGAGCTCCATCACGCTTTCCAGCAGTTCCTGAAGGCTGGAGGCTCGAAGCAGCGACCCGGCCATCGCCGCGAGGCGCTGGAGGAAGGCCTGCCGATCGGCCACCGCCGCGCCCGTGGCCTTGGTGGGCGGCTCCGCGAGCATCTTCTCCAGCGAGGCGTGGGGAATGAAGATGGAGCCCGACGCGTCGAAGGCCCGGTCCTCCAGGGCCACCTTGGCGGGATTCGTCCCCTTGGCCCCACCGGTCTTGAGGGCGGCGCTGATGGTGCCTGAAGTCTCCGGGGCAGGTTCCTGGCCGGTGGTGGGTCCATCCACCCACTTCACGAGAATCTCGCCCAGCAGGATACGGTCGCCCTTCTTGAAGGCCTTCGCCTCCGCCGCGGATTCGCCATTCACCGTGGTGCCATTCAGGCTCTTCATGTCCACCACATGGGGTTGGCCATTGCGGAGGAAGAAACGCGCGTGGACACGGCTCACCGCGTTCACCGGAACCCGAAGGCCCGCCGCCTCGCCCCGCCCCAGGGTGACCCCCTCCTCCGTGAGATCCAACGGATGGAGCGCGCCGTCTACCGTGAGGAAAATTCGCATGGGCCTTGGCTGAATGAGCCTTGAGTCTATCAGATCGGCCGGGACAATTCCGGCCTCCCGCGCTATCCTGATAGGTTCCCGCCCGGGCGGGAGGAGGCAGTCGTGACGAAGGTCGGCTTCATGTCCCTGGGATGCCCGAAGAACCTCGTGGATAGCGAGGTCATGCTGGGGCACCTCCGCCTGAAGGGCTACCAGATCACGGCCGCCATGGACGAGGCCGAAGTGCTCGTCGTCAACACCTGCGGCTTCATTGACGCCGCCAAGAAGGAAAGCGTCGAGGCCATCCTCGAAGCGGCCTCCATGAAGGAGACGGGCGCCTGCAAGAAGCTCGTCGTCGCGGGCTGCCTCGTGGAGCGCTATCGGGACGAACTCATGGCGGACATGCCGGAGATTGACGCCTGCCTGGGCACCCGGGACATCGAGCAGATCGCCGAAGTGATCGGCGGCGCGGGCTGGGAGGAGTTGGAGCGGGATCCGGCCTACCTCTACGACGAGCATTCCCCGCGCATGGTGACGACGCCCAAGGCCAGCGCCTACCTGAAGATCAGCGAGGGCTGCGACCACGCCTGCGCGTTCTGCATCATCCCCAAGCTCCGCGGCGGCCAGCGCAGCCGCAGCGTGGAGAGCGTCGTCGCTGAAGCTAAGCGCCTCGTGGAAAGCGGCGTGCTGGAAATCAGCCTCGTGGCCCAGGACACGACCGACTACGGTCGGGACTTCGGCGACCCCGACGCGCTGGAGAAGCTCATCCGGGCGCTGGGCGAGGTGGAGGGCCTCCACTGGTTCCGCATCCACTACGCCTACCCCAACCGCCTCTCCGAAGGCGTCATGCGCGCCATCGCCGAAACGGCGAACTGCGCCAAGTACCTGGACATGCCCTTGCAGCATGCGGACCAGGGCGTGCTCAAGGCCATGGCCCGGGGCGGCTCCCGAGCGAGTTTCATGAAGATGCTGGACAAGCTCCGGAGCATCTGTCCCGACATCGCCATCCGCTCCAATTTCATCGTGGGATTCCCGAGCGAAGACGACGCCGCCTTCGAAGAATTGAAGGCCTTCATCCAGGAGGCGAAGTTCGACCATGTGGGCGTCTTCACCTATTCGCCCGAAGAGGGCACCAGCGCCTTTGCCTTGGGCGATCCCGTGCCGGAGCGTACCAAGCAGGCCAGGAAACGAAAACTCCTCGAAGTCCAGCAGAAGATCGCGCGCGAAAAGAACGAAGCTCGCGTCGGCCAGATCCTCGAAGTGATCGTGGAGGGCGTCCACGAGGAGACGGACCTCATCGTAAAGGGCCGCTGGCAGGGCCAGGCCCCGGAAGTGGATGGCGGTGTCCTCATCGTGGATGGCGAGCCTAAGGTGAACACCATCCAGAAGGTCCGCATCGTCAAAGGCCACGCCTACGACCTCGTCGGCGAAATCGTGGATGGCGGCATGGAAGCCAGCACGAAAGCCTACGAGACGGCGTTCAGGGCTTCGCACTAGGGACGAGGGTTGAGGAGGCGAGGAAGTTCCTCACACCTCATCACCTCGACCCTCGCCCCTGGCTTAGACTGAATCCATGCTCCACCTCCACGCGGTGAGCCGAGCCTTCGAACTCGGCGGCGAAAAGGCCGGTGTCTTCGGCGTCAGCCTCGACGCGCCTGAAGGCCAGCTCACGGTGCTTGCGGGGCCTTCCGGTTCGGGCAAGAGCACGCTTCTCAATCTTGCCGGATTGCTCGACGAGCCGGATGAAGGCGAGGTGCTCCTGGATGGTGAACCAGTCTCGCGTCTCCCAGAGAAAGCTCGCTGCGACCTCCGCTTGCGGAAATTGGGCTTCGTCTTCCAGGCCCACAACCTCGTGCCCGTGCTCAGCGCCCTCGAAAATGTGATGCTTCCCCTCCAGCTCCAGGGCGCGTCTGAGGCGGAAGCGAAGCGCCGCGCGTCGGAGGCCCTGGATCGGGTGGATCTTTCGAGCCGCCTTCATCACCGCCCCGGCCAGATGAGCGGCGGGCAGCAGCAGCGCGTTGCCATCGCCCGCGCCTTCGCGCCGAAGCCGAAGCTGATCCTGGCCGACGAACCCACGGCGGCCCTCGACCACGCCCACGGCGGTCCCCTCATGGCGCTGATGAAGACCCTCGCCCACGAAGAAGGTGCCGCCTTCCTCGTCGCCAGCCACGACCCGGCCGTGATCGCGCAAGCGGATCGCGTGGCGCGGTTGGCGGATGGGAAATTGATCGCCGTGGAGGAAGCGTGATGGGCGTCAGGCTTCAGGCTTCAGGCTTCGGGCCCCTTTGCATGCCTGGATGCTTTGACTTGAATGCGCGACATGCGTGGAGGCCCGACGCCCGACGCCTGACGCCCGACGCCCGGCGGCGGAGCCGCCGATGATCCTCGCCCGTCTCGCCCTTCGCAGTGTCGCCCGCAACCGGCGACGCACGCTGCTGACGGTCCTTGTCGTGGCCGCGGGCTTTCTCGCCATGGCCTTGGCGGGGGGCTTCATGGCCCAGACCTTTTCGGCCCTCTCCGATGCGGCCATTCGCGGGGGCCTGGGGCACTTTCAGGTCATGGAGACGAAGGCGCTCCAGGACCAGGAGGACCAAAGCCTCCAGCTCGCCCTTCCCGATGGCGAGGCCCTCGCCGCAAAACTCCGCGCCCTGCCCGAAGTCGCGGAGGTGCTGCCACGCATCGCCTTCATGGGCCTGCTCACCAACGGCACCCGCAGCGTCGCCTACCTGGGCACGGCGGTGGATCCGGCCCGGGAGCCGCGCTACATGGCCGTGCTCGACCATGTGAAGGACGGAGCCGCGATGAGCGGAGGCGCGGGCTCGCGGTGGCTCTCCCCTGATCCGAACGCCCGGGAAGTCCTGCTTGGCCCCGGCCTCGCGAAAAGCCTCGGCGCGTCCGTGGGATCCACCCTCACCCTCATGGCGACGACGAAGGATGGCGCCCTCAACGCCGTGGATGTGACCGTCGTGGGCCTCGTGGATCAGGGCGTGAAGGAGTTGAACGATCGCGCGCTGCTCACGAGCCTTGCGACCAGTGAAGCCCTGCTGGACGCGGACGGCGCGCGGTCCCGGCTTTCCGTCGTGCTGAAGGACCCGAAGCGCCTGAACGCAGGCCTCGCCGCCGTGCGCGGAGCGCTGTCATCCGATGAGTCCGCGATAGCGTGGACGGACCTCGCGGCCTTCTACAAGCAGGTGCGCCTGCTCTACTTCTTCATCTTCGGCTTCATGAGTCTCGTGCTCTTCCTGGTCGTGTGGCTCGCCACGGCGAACACCCTGCTCATGAGCGTGATGGAGCGGGTGCGGGAATTCGGCGTGCTGCGCGCGCTTGGTCTTCAACCCGGTCAGCTCGTGGGGCTTCTGCAATGGGAAGGCGCGGCCATCGGCGTTCTCGGCGGCCTGCTCGGACTCATCACAACGCTGCTCCTCCGCGCCGCCGCCAACGCGGCCCACATC
>JAFDVN010000002.1 GCA_018269025.1 Acidobacteriota bacterium
GCGCTGAGCCCCCGCACGCGGATGGCTTCCGAAATCCCAAGCCGGTCCAACAGACCCAGATCAAAACTCTGGGTGTTGGACAGCAGCGCCAGCCGCGCATGGGCGCGGGCACCCGCGAGGGCTTCGGCCGCTTCGGGGAAGAGCTGGGCTTCTTGCTCCGCTGATTCGAATGCCGCGGCCAGCTCCGCCTCCTGTGCGTCATCGAGCCGCAGCCGCTCCCGCCACGCCGCGAAGAAGGCCGGACGATCCGCGTAGACCTTCGTCATGGCATCCCGCTGGAAGGCGGGGAAATCTGCCCGCTGATCTTCCCGGAGCAGCGCCTTCGCCCGCTGGAAAGGGCTTCCGCCAGGGCTGAAAGCGAGCGTGTTCCAGAGATCGAAGACGACCGCGCGGATCACCTGCCCGTGCCCTTGCTGGTCTTGAAGGGCAGGGCCACATCGAAGCCGAGCACATCCACATGGGCCGTGCCATCCAACGACCAGGTGGCGGCCTGGTGCTCCAGCGCCGCGGCCTTGATGGGGCCCCAGGCCTGCTTGATCTGGCTGTAAGAAAGCCCCACCTGCGCGTGGAGCGTGCTGCGGCCCTTCGCCGCGATATCCATGCCTTCCGGGAAGGCCACGACGCCCAGCCCGTGGCTTGCGCCGCCCGTGGCGAGGTTCAAATTCCCCCCCACCGCGCGGGTGCGGAAGCGCTGGGCGCTGTCGTTCTGCACGCCCAGGTCCATATCCAGCACGAGGCGGCTCTGATCCAAGGGGAAGGCGAGCTCAACTCGCGGGCTCACCTTGTCCAGGCTGAACCGGAGCTTCTGCGCCGCCGCCCGCAGCGCCGCCGTCGGGTCAAAGCCCGCGCAGCCCGTGAGTAGCAGCAGGGACGCCGGCACCAGCAGACGCTTCAAATTTGGGCGGCTCATCTCAGGCTCCCCGGTAGATGACGCAATTGTCGGTCGTCTCGAAGACCTCGATCTGGCACAGCGCGGGCAGCGCCGGCTTCAACTGCTCCCAGATCCAGATGGAGATGTTCTCCGCCGTCGAAAGGGGGATCAGGTCGTTGAGGAAGCGGTGGTCCAGCTTCGCGATCACCTTCTCGTTCACCACCTTCGACAGATCGTCGAAGTCAATGATCATCCCCGTCTCCGCCTCCGGCGCCCCCTCGATGGACACGAACAACTTGTAGCTGTGCCCATGCAAGTTCCGGCACTTCCCCGGATGGTTGTAAATGAAGTGCGCGGATTCAAACCAGTATTCTTTGCGGAGGATCATTGGAGTCACGGAGAATCATTCGGCGCCCGGCATGGGCGCGGCGTCCTTCCAGGTTAGCAAGTCGGAGGCCTAGCGTCCGGTCTCCTCCAAGGCAGCCCCGGTGCGCGGGGCCTTCACTCTGCCCGAGCGGGTTTCCGCTTTGGGTTCCAGGCTGCGCCGGAAGAACCAGGTCGCTGCCACCACGAGCCACGCGAAGCCTGCCCAAGCGATCACGCGGTGCCCTGGATAGGCCTGGAGCACTTGCATGCAGCCGAAGGCCGGGAGCAGGGTCAGGCTCCAGGCCGCGAGGGGCCGACCCGGTAGGAGATCGAGCCATTGATGGTGGAAATGATTCCGGTCTCCCTCTCCCAAGGAGCGCCCATTCGCCTTTCGAATCGTCATCACCATCAGCACATCCACGATGGGATAGGCGAAGGCGAAAAGCAGATGATTGGGGCTTTGGACCGCGAGAAGATGGATCCCGAGGATCGCGAACAGGGTCCCGAGCGCCAGGGAACCCGTGTCTCCGAGAAACTGGCGGCCCCGAGGAAAGTTCAAGGCCAGCAGGGCCGCGAGGGCGCCCATGAGGTAGGCTCCCTGTCCGCCAGCGCCCAAAGGCAATCCATCGAAAACGCCAGCAGCAGGAAGAAGCCCAAGGCGAGGCCATTGAGCCCATCAATGAGGTTGCTGGCCTGGGGAATGGCCCAATACCAAGCCATCAGCAGCAGAACCGTCAAACCAGTCTTGGTGGCCAGTTGGCCGAAGAAGAGCGGAAGGTGATTCCCCGCGCCCCGCAGGAGGTCCCAGGTCAGACCTGTCAGAACCGCCGCCGCGACCAAGGAGGCGAGCGCCTTCCACCGCGCCCGCAGGTCGAAGCGGTCATCGGCCATGCCCATCGCGCCCATGGCGAAGACCACGGCCCATTCGCCCATGCCCAACGGCAGAACTAGCCAGCCCACCGCCAAGCCCACGCCCAGGGCCGCCAGAAGCGCGATGCCCCCGGTCCGCGGCGTTGGCCGGGCGTGCTGGCGGCGCCCCCGCGGGTGGTCCACCCAGCCCAGGGGTGCCAGCCAAGCCATGGCCGCCATGGAGGCGATCAGGCACACCGCGCCCCCGACGAGAAAACGCGTGGAGGGGGCAAGGTCCTGGATCATGGCGTTGGATTCAATTCCGGCATTCGACGATTCGCGAGGTCCCTTAGTTTGGGCTCCTTGTTGCCGTTTTTCAACAATGCGGCCCCGGAGGCTCCCGCGAAAACACCTCGTCCTGATAGGCTAATAGAGCCGGTTCATCCCCCTTGCCGGCGGCGACCTCTGCAGGAAGCCCACTTCGCCTCGTTGATTCGGCGACGGGTTTCATGGAGGGATCGCTCGGGGGCCCGGAGGGCGGGCGTGCCCCAGATGTTGGGCCCGTGGCCCAGGAGACCCCATGAACGCACTTTCCTTTACCCCCACCACCGTCAGCCTCGACCTGGGCGGCGCGCCCATCAGCCTTGAAACCGGCCGCATCGCCAAGCAGGCCCACGGTGCCGTCATCGCCCGCCAGGGCGGCACGATGGTGCTGGTCGCCGCCTGCCACGCCGCGCCGCGCGAAGGCATTGATTTCTTCCCCCTCACCGTGGACTACCGCGAATCCGTGTTCGCGGCCGGCAAGATCCCCGGCGGCTGGTTCAAGCGCGAAGGCCGCCCGACGCTGAAAGAGACCCTCACCTCGCGCCTCATTGACCGTCCGCTGCGCCCCCTCTTCGAAGAGGGCTACAACGACGACACGATGATCACCGCCCAGGTCATCAGCTACGACGGCGAGCACGCGCCGGAACTCCTCGCCATGGTCGCGGCCTCCGCGGCGCTCGTCATCAGCGAGATCCCCTTCCCCAACCCCGTGGGCGGCGTGCGCGTCGGCCGCGTGGCTGGCAAGCTCGTCGTGAACCCCACGACGGCCCAGCGCGCGGACAGCGATCTGGACCTGCTCGTGGCCGGCACCTCCGAAGCCCTCGTGATGGTGGAGTGCGGCGCGAAGGAAGTGACTGAAACCGACATGGTGAAGGCCCTCGCCTTCGGCCATGACCAGGTGAAGCAGCTCGTGAAGCTCCAGGAAGAGCTCCGCGCCAAGGTCGGCAAGACCAAGCTCGTGCCCGTGAAGGCCGAGCGCGATCAGGCGATCTACGATTCAATCGCCGCCAAGTACGCCGAAAAGCTCATGGCCGCGCTGACCATGAAGGTGAAGATCGAGAGCTACAAGGCCCTCGACCTCCTCAAGAAGGAAGTGGTCGCGGACTTCACCGCCGAAAAGCCCGAGCTGAAGGGCGAGGTCAAAGCCTGCTTCGACCTGCTCAAGGAAACCCTCTTCCGCAACGCCATCCTCAAGCAGGGTGTGCGCCTGGATGGCCGCAAGTTCGACCAGATCCGCCCCCTCAACATCGAGGTCGGCTTCCTTCCCGGCGCGCATGGATCGGCGCTTTTCACCCGCGGCGAAACCCAGGCCATGGTGACCACCACCCTCGGCACGCTGGATGACATCCAGATCATTGATGGCCTGGAAGAGGAATACAAAAAGAAGTTCTACCTCCACTACAACTTCCCCGGCTACTCCGTGGGCGAGTGCAAGCCCAATCGCGGCCCCGGTCGCCGCGAAATGGGCCACGGGATGCTCGCCGAGCGCGCCATCCAGGCCGTCATGCCTTCCGCCGATGAGAACCCCTACACGGTGCGCGTCGTCTCCGACATCACCGAGAGCAACGGTTCCTCCTCCATGGCGACCATCTGCGGCGGCACCCTGTCGCTGATGGACGCGGGCATCAAGCTCAAGGCCCCCGTCGCGGGCGTCGCCATGGGCCTCGTGTCGGACGGTGAGAAGTTCGTCGTCCTCTCCGACATCGCCGGGCAGGAAGACCACTACGGCGACATGGACTTCAAGGTCGCCGGCACCGAGCACGGCATCACCGCGCTCCAGATGGACATCAAGATCGGCGGCATCACGACGGACATCCTCACCAAGGCCCTGGACCAGGCCAAGGCCGGCCGCCTGCACCTGCTGGAGCAGATGGGCCAGACCCTTTCCGCGCCCCGCGCCGAGTTCGCCGGCAACGCGCCCCAGATGCACAGCCTCCAGCTCCCCAAGGAGAAGATCCGCGATGTCATCGGCAAGGGCGGCGCGACCATCCGCGGCATCATTGACGCCTCCGGCTGCTCCGTGAACATTGACGACAACGGCCTCTGCCAGGTCGCCGGCCCCACCAAGGAGAAGCTCGCCATCGCGCTGAAGATGATCGGCGACCTCATCCAGACCGCCGAAGTGGGCAAGACCTATATGGGCAAGGTGGCCAAGGTCGTCGAGTTCGGTGCCTTCGTGACCATCCTCCCCGGCCTCGACGGCCTCCTCCATGTCTCCGAGATGGCGCCCCACCGCGTCAAGAACCCCGCCGACGAAGTCAGCGAAGGCCAGGAGATCATGGTCAAAGTCATCGGCGTGGACGAGAAGAACGGCAAGATCAAGCTGAGCCGCAAGGCCCTGCTGGCCGAAGCCGCGCCCGTCAGCGAATAAGCGAACAGATAGGTCGTACGATTCAGCAACGGGCCCCTCACGGGGCCCGTTGCTATTCACCGGCCATGTAATGACCCAGTAGAAAGCTGCTCAGGGGATACTCCAGAGGAGACCCCCATGAGTGGAGCGATGGACGACGAGATCAAGCGATGGACGACGAGATCAAGCGCTGGACGGCGCGCCGGAAGGCGGCGCTGGTGCTGGAGATCATCCAGGGGAAGTCGACGGTGGCGGAAGCCAGCCGGGCCTTCGACCTGCCGCCCTCGGAGATCGAGAGCTGGATTGACGATGGCAAGCGCGGGATGGAGAACGCGCTGCGGGCCAAGCCCCTGGAGGTGAAGGAGGGTGAGTCACTTGAAGTTCGCCCTCACGATTGGATCTCGCTGAAGCACTCTGCGGATTTTTCAAGCAGGAGGAGCGCCTTCGTCGTCAGCTAAGGAATCTCAGCGGTCAGCGGAGCCAGTAGGTGCCGCCAGGAACTCTGCCCGACAGGTTCATTCGGGGCAGCCGGCGCGTTTGTTCCACTACCGGGAATCCCGGGGACCCGAGGTGGATCTGCTTGCCCAAGGTTCCGCTGGATGGATCTTCGCGGAAGCGAAGTCGGGTGCGACCCTGGACCCGAGTTTCTTCAAGGCGATGGTGGAGTTGGAAACGCGATTCCCCGCCGGAACGGTGATCCATAAACGCTTGATCCATGGCGGGGACAGTTCACGGATCCAACAAGGGGTCGCGGTGACGGACTGGACGCAAGTGCAAGCCGCGGCGTGGTGATGCAAAAGGGCCCGCTCGCGCGGGCCCTTTTCTGTAGCGGTGGCGAGTGCCTTACAGGTCTTCGCCGTCAATTTCGCTCATGCCGTGCATTTCTTCGACATGGGCGGCGAGGCGGCTGTATTCGTCGTCAATGTCGGAATCCAGGCCGAACATGGTGGGCTGGATCTCGGGGTACTGGCCTTCTTCGATCTCGATGTTCCGGTAGGCGGCGGTGCCGCTGCCGGCGGGGATCAGGCGGCCGAGGATGACATTCTCCTTGAGCCCGCGCAGGTAGTCCACGCGGCCTTCCAGGGCGGCCTCGGTGAGGACGCGGGTGGTTTCCTGGAAGCTGGCGGCGGAGATGAAGGACTCGGAGGTCAGCGCGGCCTTGGTGATGCCCAGAAGCAGGGGCTCGCAGGACGCGGGCTGGCCGTTCTGGGTGAGGGTGGCCTCGTTGATCTCCTTGAAGCGGTACTTGTCAATCTTCTCCTCGACGATCAGCGGGGTGTCGCCGACCTCGGTGACCATGACCCAGCGCATCATCTGACGGATGATCGTTTCAATGTGCTTGTCGTTGATGGTCACGCCCTGGGCGCGGTAGACCTCCTGCACTTCATTGACGAGGAAGGCCTGGAGCGCCTTCTCGCCCTGAACCTTGAGCAGGTCGTGGGGCGACACGGCGCCTTCGGTGAGCTTCTCGCCCGCGCGGATCTCATCGCCGTCCTGGACGAGGATGTGCTTGCCGCGGGGGATGAGGTACTCCTTCTTCTCCTGGCCATCGGCGGATTCGA
>JAFDVN010000030.1 GCA_018269025.1 Acidobacteriota bacterium
ACCGCTTCCCTCCGCCGCGCCGTGGATCCGAAGCGGAAGGCCTGGCACGAGCGCCGCCTGAAGGCCCTCACCGTCAAGTCCGAGAAGAAGGACGATACGGAGACGGAAGCTCCTTCCCCCGCCCAGCTCGCCAGCCGCGCCGCCACCAAGTCCGTGGCCACGGCCCTGAGCGGCTCGCTCATGCAGACCCTCGCCGCCGCCAAGGACGCCAAGCCCAAGGAAGGGAACAAGCGCGCCGAGGCCTGGAAGCGCAAGCCCGGCGACCCGCTGTTCTAACCGACTACCGGCTGCCGGGTGTCCGGCTACCGGAAGTGCAAGAGGCCCGCGAACGCGGGCCTCTTGCTTTAGACGGTCGTCCTTTATGCCGTCGTCGCGACCTTGAATTTTCGGCCGATCCAGGTGGCGGCGAGGGGTTTTTCGAGCTTGCCGTTCCGCAGATCGCCCAGGGAAAAGAGGGCGAGATCCAGCACGGGGGTGGCGGCATCGAGGGTGCCGTCGCTGAGATGACCTTCGAGTTCCGCCTTCGGGAGGGTCCGAAGGCCGGAAGCGGTTCGGACGAGGACGGAGGCCATGGGGTCCACGCGATCGAGGCCAAGTTCGTCGAGGGTCCGATTCACCTTGCGCATCATGCCGTCAATGGCGCAGCCGCTGGGAGCGGTCGTCATGGTCGGTTCGGCGAGGGTGAGGAGGCGGCCTTCCAGGAGGGTCCACGCCCCGGCATATTGCACGCCCTTGTGGCGCCACTCGGCCACATAGGCGTCCATGGCCCCTGCGAGGCGTTCCGTGGCCGCGGCGTCCGGCGCGGGTTCCAACGCGATCAGCCAAAGGCGGGAATCATCGGGAAGGGCGTTCAGGGCATCCAGGCTCATGGTTTCATTCTACGCCCGCAGCGCGTCCGTGAGGGCGCGGGAGAGGGGGCCGAGGCGCGCGGGATCGCCCAGGTAGGCACCCCGTCCCGCCACGAGGCGGGCAGAAGTTCTGGCAAGGACTGCAAGCTCCACGAGTCCGTGGGCTTGAAGCGTCGTGCCGGTTTGGACGAGGTCCACGATGGCATCCGCCAACCCCAGCAGGGGAGCCAATTCCACGCTGCTTTGGAGGGGCACCAACTCCGCCGCGAGGTCCTGGCTCTCCAGCCATGCCGAGGTGGCGGCGGTGAATTTCGTGGCGAGGCGCAGATGGGCCTTCGCCCTAAGCGCGTCGAGACTGACCCCCGCTTTCGCACACAGGGAAAGGCGGCAGGCGCCGAAGCCGAGATCCGCCAGTTCCAGCAGATCGGCATCTTCTTCATCCAGGGTGTCCGATCCCACGACGCCCAAGGCCGCAACGCCCCCCGCCACATAGCGGGGCAGATCCGCGCCCTTCAGAAGCAGGGCCTCCACGCCCGGCGTGGCGGTGGGCACCTGGAGCGCGCGGCCCTTCAGGGCCGCTACATCCAGTTCGTAGGGCGTGCCGCGAAGGCGGGCGAAGGCCTCGTCTCCCAATCGTCCTTTGGGAAGGGCGATGAGCAGCGTCATGGGGCCTCCGTGAACAGGCCGGGTCGGCTGCTTCGGAGGTCGAGCAGCGTGGAGAGTCGCACGCAGAACCCGGCGGCGCGCCAGGGCTTGCCCAGCTCCGGGTAGAGGCCGTCGTAGCGCCCGCCTGCGGCGAGATCCGCCGTCGCGCCTTCCGCCCAGAGGCGCAGCGTGGACCCGGTGTAGAAATCGAGCCCTGACACATCCGCGAGGTCCAGGCGAAGCTCCACACCGCTTGGTGCCAAGGGCAGGAGGGCCTTGAAACGCTCAGCCAGTCGTTGGACCTGGGGCGCGATGAGATCCGTGTAAGGGCTCCCTTCCAGCGCGGTGAGTCCCGCAAGCCCGTCGGGTTCCGCGGCGAGCAGGGCGGCGTGGGTGGCGATGCGATCCGCGGCGGGGTGGCCTTCCAGGGCTTCCTTCACGCGGTGGGGCGCGCGGCGGTGCAGGGCGCGGGTGGCGGCGGCTGCCGACGGGCCTTCGATCTTCTCGGCTTCCAAGGGCCCCTTCCAAAGCGCTGCGTCGCCCAGGTGGAGGAGGCAGCGTTTCAGTCCCAGGGTCTTTGGTACGGCCAAGAGCAGAAGAGCCAACTCCTGATCGGCATCATCGGGATCTTGGTGGGCTTCCTGGATGCGCTCGCAGCCCACCTCGGTGCGCTCCACTGCCTCCCAGGGCGCGGAGGATTTCCGGAAGACGGGCCCGGCGTAGGCCACGCGCGGCGGCGGCTCCGGGAAGCGGGAGGCGAAGAGCCGCGCCAGGGACTCGGTGTAGTCCCAGCGCAGACCCACCAGCTCATCCTGATCGAAGAAGCGCAGCGCGCTTTGGGCCATGGGTTCCCGGAGCACGAGGCTAGGCCGCACCTCGCGATAGGCGTTGTCCAAGAGCAGGTTCAATAGAGCCGACTCCCAGGCGCGGAGCTGGGCCGTCGCATCGAAAAGCTGGTCTGGGAAGTGGGGGGTGCGAAGGGTCATGGGCGCACCCCTGCGCGCGCGCGCAAGGTGTTGGCGACATCGAGGAGCGAAGCCCCCTTGGCGAGCAGGAGCAGATCCAGGTGGAAGACCAGGTCCGCAGCTTCGCCGAGGAAGGCCTCCCGGTCCTCGTTCTTGGCGGCGAGGATGACTTCGCCCGCCTCCTCGACGACCTTCTTCGCGATGCGATCCACGCCTTGGGCGAAGAGCCGCTCGGTGTAGCTGCCCTCCAAGGAAGCCGCAGACTGTCGGGTCCGAAGAAGATCTTCCAGATCCCCTAGCCAGGGCAGGCCCTCACTGTCCTGGTCGAAGCAGGTCCGCGCGCCGGTGTGGCAGGTGGGACCTTCGGGATCGGCGGTGACGAGCAGGGTGTCTCCATCGCAGTCCGGCCAGAGCGAGACGAGCTTGAGCCGGTTGCCGCTCGTTTCACCCTTGGTCCAAAGCGTCTTGCGGGAGCGGGACCAGAAGGTGACGAAGCCGGAATCGAGGGTGGCTTGGATCGCGCCGCGGTCCATCCAGCCCACCATGCGCACGCGGCCATAGCGGTCCTGGACGACGGCGGGAAGGAGTCCCGCCGCGTCGAAGGTCAAGGATTCCAGGTTCACCATGGACGAATCTCCTGGCCCTGGGCGGTGAGAAAGGCCTTCAGGCGCGGAATGGGCAAAGTGTCTTCGTGGAAGAGCGTCGCGGCGAGCAGGGCATCGGCTCCCGCGTCGAGGGCGTCGAGGAAGTGGCCTTCCGATCCCGCGCCGCCGGAGGCGATGAGCGGCACGCCGAGGCTGGAAGCCAGGCGCAGCAAGTCCAAGTCGAAGCCTTCGCCCGTGCCATCCCGGTCCATGCTCGTAAGGAGAAGCTCGCCCGCGCCGAGCTCCACGAGGCGGGGGAGCCACTCCCGCGCGGAGAAGTCCGTCGCCCGCTTTCCGCCCGCGACGAAGACGCGCCAACCCAATTCCGCGTCCCGCTTCAGATCCACCGCCGCCACCACGCACTGGGCGCCGAAGACGGCAGCCAATTCCTGAATCAGCTCCGGGCGGGCCACGGCGGCGGAATTCACCGCCACCTTGTCGGCCCCGGCGCGCAGGAGCGCGCGGGCGTCATCCACGGACGCGACGCCGCCGCCCACGGTGAAGGGGATGGAGAGGCTTCGCGCCACGGCCTGCACCCAGGTTCCTTGCGTGCTCCGCCGTTCCTCCGTGGCGCTGATGTCCAGGAACACGAGTTCATCGGCGCCTTCGGCGTCGTAGCGCGTGGCGAGGGTGACGGGATCACCCAGATCCCGCAGACCCTCGAAGCGCACGCCTTTTACGACGCGACCGCCCTTCACATCGAGGCAGGGAATGATTCTCCGGGCTGGCATTATCGGCCTCCGGCTTCCGGCCATAGGCTACCGGAGAGCGCGGCTCGGACCGGGCGATCCGAAAGGTCCATGTGTCCCTCCAGCAATGCCTTTCCGCTGATGGCGCCGGTGACGCCAGGGATGGCCCGGAGCGCGTCCAGATCCGCGAGGTCGCGGAGGCCGCCGCTCGCCTGGACCTCGAAGCCTTCGGAGGCGACCCAGGCGGCGGCGGCCAACCCAGGCCCGGCGAGGGTTCCGTCTCGCTCGATGTCCGTCACCAGAGCCCGGCGAAAGCCGAAGGTGAGAAGACTTTCAAACACATCGGTGCTTTCGCAGACGCTTTCGGCCATCCAGCCCCGGGTCATCACCCGATCGCCTTTGAGATCAAGCGCGACGATCACCCGGGATGGGGGCAGCCCCACCAATTCCCGGGGCCGCTCCACGGCCAGCGTGCCGACCACCGCCTCGAACCCCGCCTCCAGAACGGCCTGGATGGCGTCGCGGCTTCGCAGTCCGCCGCCGAGTTGGAAGCGGATTCCGGGATAGCGCGAGGGAAATCCTGCGAAGGCCTGCTGGCTGGTTCCGTCAAAGGCGCCCTCCAGATCCACGAGGTGGATGCGCGTTGCTCCTGCTTCGGCGAGCCTTTCGACCCAGGCTTCGGGTGTGAGGTCGTAGAAGGTCGCCTGGGCGCGGTCGCCTTGGCGCAGGCGGACGAGGCGCCCGTCCATCAGATCCATGGAGGGAATGAGCTGGAGAGTCATGGCGACTCCTTCAGAGAGGTCAAGGTTCGCTTCAGCAGGCGGAGGCCCTCCGCACCCGACTTTTCGGGATGGGGCTGAATACCGATCACACGACCGCGCCTCGCCATGGCGGTGAAGGCTCGGTCATGCCTGGCTTCGAGTAGCGTGTCCGCACTTAGATCCAGCGCGAAGCTGTGGACGAAATAGAGCCAGGTGCCGTCATCAGCGGCATGTTCGGACTTCATCGCGCGCACGCGGCTCCAACCCATGTGAGGCACCTTCACGCCCGGGCCGAGCTTTCGCGCGGTGCCCGAGAGGAGTCCAAGGCCTTCCTCGTCGGCTTCCTCGCTGCCGTGGCAAAGAAGTTGGAAGCCGAGGCAGATGCCGAG
>JAFDVN010000031.1 GCA_018269025.1 Acidobacteriota bacterium
ACCTTCGTCACCCGCTACTCGGATTTCAGGATGGTGCAGGATCTGCCCATCCCCTTTCGCCGGGAGGAAGGCGAACGCTTTTCACCCCTGTCCCTCGTGTTTCAGATTTCCACGGTGGAAGTGAATCCCAAGCTCGCGGACACGGACTTCACCTTGTCCACCAAGCCCTGATGCGTCCGCTCCCTCCCATCTACCCCATCACGGATGCCGGACGGGAAGCACCACTCTCCGCGCAGATCACGAGGCTGGGCAATGCGGGGTTTCCGCTGGTTCAGTTCCGGGGGAAGCCGTTGGACCCCCGCGCCCAGATGGATCAGCTTCGCGCCGCGCTCCAGAGCTCCCAGGACAATGGG
Source organism: Acidobacteriota bacterium (assembly GCA_018269025.1). GTDB lineage: Bacteria > Acidobacteriota > Holophagae > Holophagales > Holophagaceae > JAFDVN01. The sequence goes on from JAFDVN010000031.1 coordinate 354, forward strand.
GGCTGGCCACTCGTTTGCGTCAACGACCGTGCGGACCTCGCGGTGCTCGCGGCGGCGGAAGGGCTTGCGCCTTGGGGCTTGCACCTGGGGCAGGGCGATCTTCCTCATGGGGACGCCGCGCGGCTTCCCGGCCTGACTGGGTTGCGCTTCGGCGCTTCCACCCACGCTCCGGAGGAGTGGGCGACCCTCGAATCCATCGTGGATCACGCAGGCGTCGGACCCTTCCGCGCGACGACGACCAAGGCCGACCACGAGCGGCCCATCGGGCTTGATGGCCTCCGCTCGGGATGCGCGGAGCTTCGCGACAAAGGCATCGCCCCCATCGCCATCGGCGGGCTTGGTCCCGAAGACGCGGGTGCCTGTTTCCAGGCGGGCGCGGAAAGCCTCGCCATGATCGGCGCGATCGCGGCGGCGGAGCATCCCGCGGAGATCGGCTGGCAGGTTCAGCGGGCGCGCTGGGGCGCTCGGCCTCTTGATCCATCCAGGGGCATCCTGCTCACCGGATCCAGCGGCGTGGGGAAGAGCAGCCTCGGGGCGGAATTGGCGCGTCGTCTCGGCCTTCCCTTCCACGACCTCGACCGGCGCATAGCAGAGTCGGAAGGTCGTTCCATACCGGAGATCTTCGCCTCCGGCGAAGCGGCCTTCCGGGCGCTGGAAACCCATCACCTCAAACCCCTGTTGACGGAGCCCTGTGTCATCGCACTCGGGGGCGGCGCCTGGGAGACGCCCGAGATCCGCGAGGCGGCGCAGGCTTCGGGCTTCAAGGCGCTGTGGCTCGCGGAATCCCCCGCCCGCTGCTGGGACCGCGTCGCGCGGGACCCCAACCGGCCCCTGGCCCAGGACCGCGCGGCCTTCATGGCCCGGCACCGGGCCCGCCTGCCACGCTGGGCGGAACTGGAATGCATCCTCCCCTTTGGCCGTAGCCCCGCCGAGGTGGCTCAGGCCATGGCTTCGGCCATGTCACACTGAATTCCCCCCATGGACCTCATCTTCTCGGACCTGCACGCGAACCTCCACGCCCTGCGCGTGATGCTGCGTTTCGCCCGGCGACGGGGCATCACCCGCTTCGTGTCGCTGGGCGATCTCGTGGGCTACGGTCCCCACCCCAACCAAGTGCTGGAACGCATCTTCCAACTCCGCCCCCGGGTGCTGGTGCGGGGCAATCACGACCGGGTCTGCGGCAGCGGGCAGGAGATGGATGGCTTCAACGGGCCCGCCCGCCAATCCGCCGAGTGGACCCACAACCGGCTTCGGGATGATCTGCGTCGCGCCCTCATGGACATGCCCATGGGCCCCGTGGTCATCGAGGATGGTTATGTGGCCGCCCATGGCTCTCCTGGCGATGAGGACACCTACCTGCTGGGTCAGCGGGAGGTGGGCGAAGCCTTTGAATGCTTCGACGGTCCCCTCTGCTTCTTCGGCCACACCCACCTTCCCGGATGCTGGGAGTTGGACGAAGCCTCCCATTCGCTTCAGTGGATCCAGATGGAGCCGGAAGAATGGCTGACGCTTCGCCCAGGTTGCCGCTACTTGGCGAATCCGGGTTCGGTGGGCCAACCCCGGGACCGGGACAACCGCGCTTCCTTCATGACCTGCGACGCGCGGCATAAGCGGATCCGTCTCCACCGTCTGGAGTACGACTGGGACGCGGAAGCCAAAGCCATTCTCGCCGCCGGCCTCCACCCAAGCCTCGCCACGCGGCTCGCGGCGGGGATGTAAGGGTGATCCCATGAAATCCATCTCTCTCCGCGTGGATGTGGACACCCTCGAAGGCTCCATCAAGGGCATTCCGGCCTTGATCCGCCTGCTGGACAAGCACGGCATGCGGGCGAGCTTCTACTTTTCGCTAGGCCCCGACAACAGCGGCAAGGCCCTGCGGCGCGTCTTCCGAAAGGGCTTCCTCGCGAAGATGCGTCGCACCAACGCGGGCAAGCTCTATGGCCTGAAGACGATGATGTACGGCACGATCCTGCCCGCGCCGACCATCTGGAAGCGCGCTGCCTCGGAAATGCGTCTTGCCAAAGAAGCCGGGCACGAGGTGGGCATCCATGCCTGGGACCATGTGCAGTATCACGACCTGCTGGACCGCAAATCCCGGAAGTGGCTGGAGGCCTGGTACGCGCAAGCTCACGAGGCCTTTGGGACGGTTTTCGGGATGAAGGCGAAGGGCGCCGTGAGCCCCGCCTGGCGCTGCAACGACGCGACGCTGGAGATCCAGGAGGGCTACGGCCTCGACTACGCGGGGGATTGCCGAGGATCGGCGCCCTTCTACCCCATCGTGAACGGGAAAACGCTTTCGACGCTGCAGGTGCCCACGACGCTGCCCACGCTCGATGAGTTGCTGGGCCTGGATGGCCGCACAGCGGAGGGCGTGAACCGCGAAATCTGGAGTCTCGTCCGCGAGGACGCCCTCAATGTTTACGCGCTGCACACGGAAGTGGAAGGCGGCGCGCTGGCGGAAGCCTTCGATGCTTTCCTCGGCGGCTTGAAAGATCGCGGCGTCCAGGCCCGCACCCACGCCGACTGGCTCCCCGAATGGAAAGCCGCCAACCCGCCCGCCAAACCGATCGTTCGCCGCGAGATCCCGGGCCGGGCCGGGTGGGTGAGCTGGGAAGGATGAACCGCGAAGGCGCGAAGTTCGCGAAGTAGATCACAAAGTTCTTCGCGATCTTCGCGCCTTCGCGGTGACTTACTTCTTTTCGATCCAGGAACCGTCCGCCTGCTTCTCCCAGGTGAAGCCGGTGATGACCCCGCCCTTCTGGAGCAGGAGCACATGCTTGGGCTGGTTGGCCTGGAGGATGGCGGTGCGAAGGCCGGTCTTCTCGATGTCGGGACGGTAGGCCGCCCAGAGCTCTTCCGCGTCCGCCTTGATTCCCTTCTGGTCATCGGGCCGTCGCTCGGATTCAAAGACGATCATCGCGGCCTTCGACCCGTCCGAGAACTGCACTTGCCCACCCCGGAGGATGCGGAAGGAGTGGCCACTGGGCAGCGTCTTCACCACTGCTCCGCCCCCGCATGAGAGCAAGAGTGGAAGCGCGAATGCCGCGGCTTTCGCCTCCAGCCTCCAGCCTCCGGTCTCCAGCCTCATGCGTGCTTCTGCTTGAGGTTGTCCTTGCTGGGGAACCACTTCTCCCAGTACACGACCACGGGGCTCGCGATGTAGATGGAGCTGTAGGTGCCCGTGATGACGCCGATGACCAGCGGGAAGGCCAGGTCGTGCAGCGCCGGACCGCCGAACTGCCAGAGGCAGACGGACACGAAGAGCACGGACATGGAGGTGAGAATCGTCCGGCTCAGAGTCTGGTTAATGGAATCGTTCACCAGCTCCGTGATGGTCTTGCGTTTGTATTCGGGCTTGTGGCTGTTCTCGCGGATACGGTCGAAGACGACGATGGTGTCGGACATGGAATAACCCATGAGCGTGAGGAAACTCGCCACCACCGCCACATTGAACTCGTAGCCGAACACGGCGAACAGCGCGAGGGCCATGAGCACATCGTGGATGAGGGACACGATGCCGCCGATGGCGAAGCTCAAGGTGAAGCGGAACATGATGTAGATGAGGATGGCGACCGAAGCCCACAGCACCGCCTTCAAGGTCTTGGCGGTCCATTCCCCGGAGATGCTGGGTGAAAAACTCTCATCCTTGGCGATCTTGATGGAACCGGGCCGGTAGTCCTTGCTGACCGCGTCCTTCACCGCCTGCGGAAGGCCGGCGGGAAGCTGGCTCAAGTCCTTGTACATCGCGCCCGGGAGCTTGTCGCGCTGGGCGGTCACCTGGGAGGCTAGAGGCTCATAGGCCTGACGGATGGCGTCCCCATCCCCCTGGACCTTCATCGGATTCTCCGCCACGAGGCGGTCGGTGAGCGTGCCGGAGCCTTCCAGGTTCAGACTGGGCAGGGTGCTTCCCGCCCGTTCCTGGTCCAGCTTGCGGAAGACATCCTTCAACTCGGCGGACTGCTTGGTGCTGTCCAATTGATCGCCGGTTTTGCGGGCCCGCACCTTCACAGCGTAGTCCTGGAACCCGGCCTTGTTCTCGGCATAGGGGACGACGGAGGAATCCGTGAACCCCGCCGCCGCCAGCGCGCTGCGAACCTGCTCGGGCTTGATCGGCGGCGAGAAGCGTACGGTCATGTCGTTGCCGCCGACGAACTGCATGCCCAGCTTCACGCGGGGATTGGGTTCGTTCCAGGGGCGCACGATCAGCGTGCAGAGGATGATGATGCCCCAGCTCACCGAAAGGGCAACACCCTTCCAGCGCATGAAATCGAAGTGGGGGAGGTTGTGGAATACGCGCATGATTCTCCCCTACACCGAAAGGGTCTTGGTCCCGGGATGACGCTCCAGGATCCAGTCGTAGATGAAGCGGCTCACATAGATGCTCGTGAAGAGGCTCGCGGACACGCCCACCGCCAGCGCGACGGCGAAGCCCTTGACCGGGCCGGTGCCGAAGCTGAAGAGTAGGAGGGCCGCCACGAGCTGGGTCACATGGGCATCCACGATGGTCCAGAACACATTGTCGAAGCCCGCCTGGATGGCGCCCGGCACGGATTTCCCGTGGTCCAGCTCTTCTCGGATGCGCTCGAAGATGAGGATGTTCGCGTCCACCGCCATGCCGATGGTGAGGGCGAAGCCCGCGATGCCCGGTAGCGTCAGCGTCGCGTGAAAGCTGCCCAGCAGGCCCAGCATCACGATGAGGTTCACGGTCAGGGCGACGATGGCGTTGAAGCCGGACCATTTGTAGTAGAAGACCATGAAGGCGATGATCGTCAGGAACCCGATGAGGCTTGCCCGCACGCCCGCGTGGATGGAGTCCCGGCCCAGCGAGGCGCCCACTTCGCTCTGCTCCAGGAAGTGCATGGAGGCCTTCATGGCGCCGCTGCGGAGCGAGAGCGCGAGGTCATCCGCTTCCTGGGGCGTGAAGGAGCCGCTGATGCGAACGGCCCCGCCGAAGATTTTTTCCCGGGCGGAGAGGACGCTGATGATGCGGTGGTCAAGGATGATGGCCATGAGCCGGTTCTGATCCGCGGCGATGCCCGTGAGGGTCGCGAAGGCGTCGGCGCCCTTCTTGTTCAGGGTGAAGTTCACCTCGTTGGCGCCAGTGTTCGGGTCCTGGGAGCGGTTGGCGTCAATGATGTCCGCGCCGTCCAGACCCTGGCGGGCCTCCACGAGCACCCAGCGCTGCACGGGTTCCTCGCCGGGCTTCACATTCTCGGGCTTCTTGGTGCCGTGGGGCACTTCGATGTCCGGGAAGAGTTCGAATTCGGGCGGAATCTTGCCGTTGTAGTGCTGAAGCGCGGCGTCCTTGGTGGGGAAGTAGATCTGCTTGTCCGGCGGCGCGGCGAGGAGGCGCTGCTCCAGGTGGCCTGGGGTGCTCAACAGGCCCTTGATGCGCTCGCGGTCGCCTTCCTCGACGCCGGGAAGCTCCACGACGATGCGCGTGCCCTCCGCCCCAGCGCGGGTGATCTCCGGCTCGGCCACGCCGAACTGGTTGATGCGGTTCTCGATGATTTGCATGGCGCGCTTGCCGGCGTCATCCACGAGCGTCTTCTGGTAGTCCGAGCGCTGGACGATGCGGAGCGTGCCGCCATCGTTCTGCACCGAGTAGCCGTTGGACAGGCCCGAGATGACCTTGTCCACCAGATCCTTCTGGGAGGTGTCCACGCCATCCACCCGGAGCGCGCCCTTGTCCACGGTGAGCAGGGCGTTCGGGAGCCCCTTGTCCCGCAGCTTGTCCTGGAAACGGTCCTTGTTGTCCCGCAGGTCCGAATCCAGCGCCTCGCTGCCCTGGATCTCCAGCTCATAGTGCACGCCGCCCCGCAGATCCAGGCCCAGGCGGACCTTGGACAGCGGCAGGAAGAAGTACGCGCAGCCCGCGCAGATCAGGATCGTGCTGAAGAATCGCCAGAAGGTGCGCTTGCTCATCGGTACTCCAGGGAGGCTGGAGACTGGAGGCTGGAGGCTGGAGACCCTGGCCTCCAGCCCCCAGCCTCCAGCCTGAAATCAATCCTGCTTGTTCTCGGAGGCCAGGGCGACGACGGCCTGGCGCTTGGCCTTGACGACATTGGAACCGAGCTTGAGGTAGAGGATCTTGGAATCCTTGTCGTCCACGCGCTCGATGGTCGCGTAGAGCCCGGAGCCGAGGACGACTTCGTCGCCGGCCTTGAGCTTGGCGAGACGGGCGTCCATCTCCTTGCGGGCCTTGCTTTGGGGGCGGATGAGCAGGAAGTAGAACAGCAGGCCCATGCCGCCGATGAAGATGATGTTCGTCCAGGCCGGGGCGCCGCCTTGGGCCTGGGCCTGCTGCAGAAGGGCGAAGGTCATCTAGAACTCCTCGGAAGTCCACCCGGCGCGGGTGCGGCGGGCGAAGTCCGGGAAGGTCCCGTCCATCAGGGCCTCACGCGCGGCGCGGGTAAGCCCCACAGTGTAGCTCAGGTTGTGGATGGAGTTGAGCGTGAAGGCCAGC
>JAFDVN010000032.1 GCA_018269025.1 Acidobacteriota bacterium
AACGGCCTGCTCGGCATCGGCCCCTTCCCCACCCAGGACGAGGTAGACGCCGATCTCATCAACGCCGGCAAGCAGACCGTGACGACTGCGCCGGGCGCGAGCTTCTTCTCCTCCGCCGACTCCTTCGCCATGATCCGCGGCGGCCACATTGACCTTTCCATGCTCGGCGCCATGCAGGTGAGCGAGAAGGGCGACCTCGCCAACTGGATGATCCCCGGCAAGATGGTCAAGGGCATGGGCGGCGCGATGGATCTCGTCGCCGCAGCGCGCCGGGTCGTCGTCATCATGGAGCACTGCGCCAAGGATGGCTCCCCGAAGATCCTCACCGAATGCGACCTTCCCCTCACCGGCAAGGGATGCGTGGATCGCATCATCACCGATCTCGCGGTGCTGGATGTGCTGCCCGAAGGACGAGGCCTCCAACTCGTGGAACTCGCCCCCGGCTTGACCGTCGAGGAAGTCCAGGCCAAGACTCAACCCAAGCTCGATATCAGCGCGGTTCGCGCCATGGTGGGTATATGAAGGTAACCGCGGTTCTTCTCCTCGCCCTCACCCTTCCCCCCACCACCGCCTGCCGTCGCGCCACCACTCCCCCCATGCCCGAACCTTCCCGCATGCACACCGAATCCCAGTTCTGGATCACCGTGGACCCATCGGACATCCAACTCGCCCCAAACGCCAAGGCGACCTTCCGGTGCAATCTCAACTACCCACCCGGCGTGGCCTACCTGCGTCCCCCGGTGAAGTGGTCGGTTCGGGAAGGCGCGGCTGGCGGTACGGTGGACCTCCAGGGCCACTACACCGCGCCCGCAACCCCCGGTGTCTACCATGTGGTCGCGGAGCGCACGGACAAGCACACGGACCCGGCCACCGTCATCGTCACGGTGAAGTAGGCGGATGTACCGGCTCCTCAAACCGCTGCTGTTCCGTCTGGATGCCGAGAAGGCCCACAACCTGGCCTTCACCGCCGGAGGCGTCGCCCAGCGCGTTCCCGGCTTCCTCTCCCTGAGCGCCGCGCTTACGGGCAAGCCCGACCCAAGCCTTCGTCGCGAAGCCTTTGGCCTCGCCTTCCCGTCCCCCATCGGCCTCGCGGCCGGGCTGGACAAGGGTGCGCGCTTGCTCCCGCTGTGGAAGAGCCTTGGATTCGGCTTCGTGGAGATCGGAACCGTGACGCCGAGGCCTCAGCCCGGCAATCCCAAGCCGCGACTGTTCCGCTTCCCCGAGGCAGGCCTGATCCTCAATCGCATGGGCTTCAACAGCGAAGGCGCGGAGGTGGTCGCCAAGCGCCTCGCCCATCGTCCTTCAGGCCTGATCATCGGCGGCAATCTCGGCAAGAACAAAGAGACGCCGGAAGAGAAGGCCCTGGACGACTACCGCGCCGCCTATCGCCTCATCGCGCCCAGGGTGGATTACTCCGTGGTGAACATCAGCAGCCCCAACACGCCAGGGCTACGGGATCTCCAAGCTCCGGAAAAGCTGAAACCCCTCCTGGAAGGCCTGCTCGCGCTCCGCAAGGAGATGGGGCTGGAGCGCCAGGCGCTTCTCCTCAAGCTCGCGCCCGACCTCGCGATGGAGGATCTGGACGCGCTCATCGAGACCGTGGTGGCTTCGGGCTTCGATGGCCTCATCGCCACCAACACCACCTTGGATCGCGGCATCGTCGGTGGAGACCTCCGCGCGCGGGTCGAGGCCCAGGGCGCGGGCGGGCTCAGCGGCGCGCCCATGCGGGACAAGGCCCTCGCGGTGCAGGCCAGGGTCCAGGAGAAGCTTGCGGGCCGCCTGCCCTGGATCGCCTGCGGCGGCATCGGCTCGGCGACTCAGGCCAAGGAGAGCCTCGAAGGCGGCGCGAGTCTCGTGCAGATCTACAGCGCGCTCATCTTTGAAGGTCCGGGGCTCGTGAAACGCATGAACGGTGGCTTGGCGCGCGCATAATCGGGCCATGGGGTTCCACGGCCGATCCATTCTCATCACGGGCGCCAGTGAAGGCATCGGCCGCGCGTTGGCGCTGGAACTCGCGAAGGCGGGCGCACGCCTCACCCTCGTTGCCCGAAACCGGGAACGGCTGGATGAGGTCGCGGCCGAGGTTAAAGCCCTCGGTGGGAGCGCCGTCGTCTGCGTGGCGGATGTGACTGTTTCAGAGGATGCCGCCCGCATGGTCACCACGGCGACCGAGGTCTACGGCGGACTGGATGCCCTCGTCCTCAACGCGGGCGGCTCCATGTGGGTGCCCTTCGAATCCCTGGAGGATCCCGAATCCGCCGCGCGGGGCCTCATGGAACTCAACTTCTTCTCCTGCCTGAGGATCGTGAAGGCGGCGCTGCCTTCCCTCAAGGCCTCGAAGGGCCTGATCGTCCCCGTCGCGAGTGTTGCGGGCTTCACCGGCGTGCCCACGCGCACGCTCTATTCGGCGAGCAAGCACGCGGTGGTGGGCTTCTTCGAAAGCCTACGCCTGGAGCTGAAGGGCAGCGGCGTGGACATTACGCTCGTCGCGCCGGACTTCGTCGTCACCGCCTTGCACGAACGGGCCCTCGGCCCGGATGGGCAACCGCTTGGTCACGGGCGGCTGGATCCGGCCAAGGTGATGACCGCTGAAACCTGCGCCAAACTCATGGTTCGGGCGATGGCCAAGCGCCAGCGGCTTCTCATCACTTCCGCGAGGGGCCGCTTCGGGCGATGGCTCAAGCTCGCATGGCCGAGCCTCGTGGATCGCATCGCCATCCGGGCCGTTTCCAGGAGAGCCTGACATGGCACGGGAACCTGTCCTCTTCGTGTCCCACGGCTCGCCCATGCGAGCTCTGGAAGGGGGCGCATGGGGAGACGCGCTGCGGCAGGTGGGACGGAGCCTCGATCCAGCGGCGATTCTCGTCTTCTCCGCCCACTGGGAAACGAGCGGTCCGGCGCGCGTCACCGCCTCCCCTTCGCCCGGCGTGATTCACGATTTCTCCGGGTTCCCGGAACCACTCTACGCGCTCGACTATCCCTCTCCAGGCAATTTGCCCTTGGCGGGGCGCATCCTGGCGCTCTTCAAGGCAGCGGGCATCGAGGCGGAACCCGATGCGACCCGCCCTTTGGATCACGGGGTCTGGACTCCGTTGCTCCATCTCTTTCCCGCGGCGGACCGTCCGGTCCTCCAAGTCAGTCTTCCCATGGATCGCGCGCCCGGGAGCCTTTTCGCGATGGGTCAAGCGCTCGCGCCCCTTCGAGAAGAAGGCCTGCTCATCCTGGGAAGCGGTGGCATCGTGCATAACCTGCGAAGACTCGCCTGGGAGGACGCGGTGGCACCGGAGCCCTGGGCCTTGGAGTTCGACACCTGGGCCGCGGAACGACTGGAAGCGGCGGATGGGGAGGCGCTCATGGATTGGGAACGGCTGGCGCCCCATCCGCGTCTCGCCCATCCCAGCACTGAGCATTGGGATCCCCTCTTCGCCGCCCTGGGCGCGACTGGAAGGGCCCGCTCCTCAACGATCTTCGAAGGATTCGAGCTGGGCAATCTGAGCCTGCGCTCCCTGAAGTGGAACTAGCCCCCGGCGCAGATGCGATCCACCGCGTCCGCCTGGGTTTCCAAGGCGCGGAGTCGCGCGAACTGGGCTCTCGCCCGGGCGAGGTTCTGCCCTGGGTGCGACACGGCGAAATAGCGATCGCCTTCCAGGTGGTCCGTGAGAAAGCGCAGACCCAATTCAAACGCGAGGACGCGGGCCCCCAAGCCGAAGGCCTCCCGTTCCGCTCGGGTCACCGACTCACCCGCGCCCTCCAAGTAGCCTTCCGCGAGGGCGCGGAGCCGGTCCAGATCCAGGCGGGCGGTGACTTCGTCTTCTCCTCCATCGAAGGCGGCGCTTCGAACGAGGTCGCCGAAGTCATGGGCGGCGAGGCCAGGCATCACCGTATCCAGATCCAGGACGCACAGACCCTCGCCTGTCTCGGCTTCAAGCAGCACATTGGCGAGCTTGGTGTCGTTATGAACGGGCCGAATCGGCTGAGTGCGATCCACCAGCGCATCCGCCAGGAACTCATGGGTGAAGGCGAACGCGGCCTCCTCCGATCCATCCGCCACCGCACGGAAGGCCTCGAAGCGCGCGCGTGTATCATGGAAGCCCGGAATGGGAACGCGCAATCCCGCCACCGGGAAGTCCGCCATCGCCGCGAGAAAGTCACCAAGGGCCTTCGCTGCGGCGCGCGCGTCGTGCAGTGAAGGGGGTTCGAGTGGCATGCGCCCCCCAGCGATGAAACGGGTGCACCTCCAGACGCCCTCCGCGTCCGTGTGAAGGAATCCGCCCGAGTTCGTCGGAACCAGTTCCAAGGTCTTCACGCCCTTGCCTTGGAGATGGGCGGTCACGGCTTGGAGATTCGCCATCACCGCGTCCAGGTCCGGGAAGACTTGCGTGTTGAGGCGCTGGAGCGCGACCTCACCCCGCTCGCAGGTGACGCGAAAGGTGCGGTGGATGTGGCCCGCGCCTTCTCCCATCGGGGCCGCCGAGACGGGGCGACCCGGTGTGGCGAAGGCCCCCGCCGCGGCCAGCGCGGCCTGGATCACGCGTTTGGGTCCTGATCCGCGTCCGCTTCCTGGCCTTCTTCCTCTTCGGATTCGTAGACCCACTGGCCCTCTTCGCGATGGAAGTGGCTCGTCTCCGCGTGGAGACGGCGCTTGCCATCCACCTGCATGCTGGCGTGGAAGCGGACCATGCCCGTCTCGTCCTTTGGCCCGCCCGCTTCCGTGGCGAGGATCTTCAGGGAGATGCAGCGGATGGAGAGGCAGTAGTCCTCCAATTCATCCGCTTCCAGGTTCTCCCGCTGGGGCATGGCCGTGGTCTTGATGAGGAAGTCCACATCGCCAAGGGAATAGGCGGTGAAGCGGGCGCGCATGAGGCGCTCCGCCGTGTCGGCGAAAGCCTTCCCCGCGATGATCGGCTGGCAGTGCTTGTCGAAAGTGGCCTTGGCGCCACAGGGGCAAGGACGGGACATGGGGCCTCCGCGCTAGAGCGAGATGAAGATCATGAGGATGTTGAAGAAGAGCAGGAAGCCAGCCATCAACGCGCCCTGGGGGCGCTTCGCCCGCCGGGAGAGGAGGAAGGCCAGGAGGCTGAGCCCCAAGGCCGGCAGCCCCCACCACAGGATCCAGGGGTGGAAATTGGCGGAAGGACGGCCATCTCCGCCCGGATGGCGGAGCATTTCCACGATGCGCCAAGCCAGCGCCAGCGCCGAGCCGGCCCCGGCGATCCAGGGCCACGCGCCGATGCCGGGAAGGCCGCCCTCATCCTTCAGTTCCTCGCTCATCGCGGCTCCCCGGGCCAGTCGTGGCCGAAGCTCCAGTCTAGGGCGATCAGGCCTCCCAGCGAATCTCGTATCGGTGGCGGAAGGCCGCGAGACCCTCTCCATCCGGCGGAACATGGCGCACTTCCACCGTCTTCGCGCCGGTGAGCCGCAGCGCCTCCTCCAGCCATCCTGGCACCGCGCCCTGGAACCAAGCCGGATAGAACGCATCGGCCCAAAGGCTCAGGGTCGCGTTGCCTTCTCCAAGGTGATCCACCACCAGCCGTCCGCCATCGTAGTAGAAGCTGAACATCCGGGGCGCGTTCTGAAGGAAGAAGGCGGGCGACATCAGCCGCAGCAGCCAACGGTTCATCACCGTGAGCAGCTCCTTCGCCGTATCCCGACCCCGCTGGAGACTGAAGGCTGGGTCCGCGCCCTCCATGAAGGCCAGACTCAATTCCTTGGAATGCTCTGCGGGAATCCATTCGTAGCGGCCGATCGGCTTCGAGAAAGTCTCGCGACAGGGCTCCGAGACCCGCCCAAGCAGTGCCTCCCATGCGGCCTCGCCGCTACCTCGAAGCACCGCGTCCTTCACCTGGTGGGTCATGGGCCCACGGGTGCGGTGGATGGTCACGCTGTCGCGCGTGAGCCCGTCCGGCACCGATACGGAGTCCAAGGTCCCCATCATGGGATGAGCATAGGCCCGGCTCCGACTCCAGGTTGTGAAATGATGTTAATCCTTTGGAGCCGGAACAGGCTTTTCCTCAGTCGGCTTGGGGGATTTACTCGTCCCCCGGAGCGCATACAGCGCGAGGGCACCTGCGATTCCAGTGGTCACCAGCGCCGTGATCCAGGGGAAATGGCGACCGGTTTCGGCATCCACCGTCCATTTGGCCACGGCGACGAGGACCACGACGGCGGCGCAAACTCCCAGGATCGCGAGAAAGGCGAGCTTGAGAAGGATTCCAGCGCCCCCGTGCATCGCCGCCCGACGCAGCGCGACCACCGCGCACATGAGGCTGGGAAGACCCAGGAAGAGCCACAGCAAATAGACCGGCAGCCCCGCGATGCCCACCTGGTAGGCCCACCGGAAATAGATCGGAAAGGTCAGCGCGAACCAGGCGAGGTTGCCCAGCGCCAAGAAGACGATGAGCGCGCGGAACAGGCGATCGAGGAGGGTAGGCGTGCCCTGGGTCGTCGTCATCGTTCATCCCTTCATCGGGATGTGCAGCCCGATCTTGTCCGCGTGTTCTCGGGCTTCGTCATAGCCGGCGTCGGCGTGGCGGAAGACGCCCATGGCGGGATCGTTCCAGAGCACCCGGGCGAGGCAGCGCTCGGCGCGCTCGGTTCCGTCCGCGACGATGACGACGCCGCTGTGCTGGCTGTAGCCCATGCCCACGCCGCCACCGTGGTGGAAGCTCACCCAGGACGCGCCGCCGCTAGCGGCGGTCAGGGCGTTGAGCAGCGGCCAGTCGGAGACGGCATCGCTGCCGTCCTTCATGGCCTCCGTCTCGCGGTTGGGGCTCGCCACGGAACCGCTGTCCAGATGATCGCGGCCGATGACGATGGGCGCCTTCACCTTGCCAGTGCGGACCAGCTCGTTGAACATCAAACCCGCCTTGTGGCGTTCCCCCGCGCCGATCCAGCAGATGCGCGCCGGCAAGCCCTGGAAGGCGATCTTCTCCTTCGCTTCCTTGAGCCAGCGGATCATGCCTTCGTTCTCAGGGAACAACTCCATCATCGCGGCGTCCGTGACGGCGATGTCCTCGGGGTCGCCCGAGAGCGCCGCCCAGCGGAAGGGCCCGATGCCCCGGCAGAAGAGGGGCCGGATGAAGGCTGGGACGAAGCCAGGGAAGGCGAAGGCGTTCTCCAGCCCCGCCCGCTGGGCCTGGGCGCGGATGTTGTTGCCGTAGTCGAAGACGACGCTGCCCAGCTTCTGGAAGGCGATCATGGCTTCGACATGAGTCCGCATGGACTTCAGCGCACGATCCACATAGGTCTTGGAGTCGGAAGCCCGGAGATCGGCGGCTTCCGCGAGGCTGAGGCCGACCGGGATGTAGCCGATGTATTCGTCGTGGGCGCTGGTCTGGTCCGTGACGAGCTGGGGGATGTGACCGCGCTTGAGGATCTCCGGCAGCAGCTCGGCGGCGTTGCCCAACAGGCCGATGCTGCGGGCCTCCTTCGCGTCCGCGTAGGTACGGACGAGGTGCAGCGCCGTGTCCAGGTTATCCGTCCACTCATCCAGGTAGCGGGTGTCGAGGCGCTTCTGGATGCGCGTCTGGTCCACCTCGATGGCGAGGCAGACGCCACCGTTCATGGTGACGGCCAGGGGCTGGGCGCCGCCCATGCCGCCAAGACCGGCTGTGAGGGTCCAGGTTCCGCGAAGGGTGCCACCGAATTTCTGACGGGCGGCTTCGGCGAAGGTCTCGTAGGTGCCTTGCACGATGCCTTGGGAGCCGATGTAGATCCAGCTTCCGGCCGTCATCTGGCCGTACATCATCAGACCCTTCTGATCCAGTTCCCGGAAGTGCTCCCAGGTTGCCCACTTCGGCACGAGGTTCGAGTTGGCGATGAGCACGCGCGGCGCGTCGGGATGCGTCTTCACGATGCCCACGGGCTTGCCGCTCTGCACGAGGAGCGTCTCGTCCTCGTTCAGCTTCTTCAATTCGTGGACGATGGCGTGGAAGGCGTCCCAGTTCCGCGCGGCTTTTCCAAGCCCGCCGTAGACGACCAGATCCTCGGGCCGCTCGGCGACCTCCGGATCGAGGTTGTTCATCAGCATGCGGAGCGCAGCCTCCTGCACCCAGCCCTTGCAGTGCAGGTGCGTGCCGCGGGGCGCGGTGATGACGGGGGCGTCCGTGCTCATGGTCATGGGGGCTCCAACTCGAACCCTCATTCTCGCACGGCCTCGGCTACAACGCCTTCAGCTCTTGAAGGGACCTCGCCAGCAGGTCCCGCATGGCTTCGGGTGTGGCCTCGGACTTCGCATAGCCGTGGCCAGGCAGCACCCAGCGAAAACGGAAGTCCAACAGCTTTTCCAGGCTGCGAACTTGAGTCTCCCAATCGAACCAGTTGTAGCTCTTGGAGGCTGATAGGCGCTGCTTGTGTGGGTTCCACCACAGGTGGTCCCCGGTGAAGAGGAAGGTCTCGCGGTAGAGCAGGCACATCGAACCCGCCGTGTGGCCGGGCGTGGGGATAAGCATCAGATCGTCCGCCAGCGGCACGGGTTCATCGCCGGTAATGACCCGTTCGCATTCACGCATCGCGTCGCCTTCATGCATGACGCGCGGACATCCGAAGCGCGCGTGGTAGGCCGCATGATCCGCCACATCGTCCTGGTGGCTGAGGATCATGGTGGCCACGCCGCCCTGCTCTTCCAGCCGCTTCATGAGCTGGGGCGAGGATCGCGGCGAATCCATGAGGACATTCCCCGCCTCGCGCTGGATGAACCAGCTCCAGGCGCCAAAGCTCTGTTCGCTCGTCCAGCCGCAGAATGACACTTCGTCCTCCACGAGGCTCGGAAATGCCAGGGAGGCGGCCCCGACGAGGGCCTTGTCCTCCGTGCCGATGGCGGCGACGGGGCACGCCACGAGGGCCATGGCGGCCCGCAACTTCCCATCGGCGTCCGAGGGTTGCGCATGGACCCGGCTGTGGGAACCGGCATCCTCGAATGTCTCCGGCGCGAACTGGTAGCAGGTGCCGCAGTCAATGCAGGCCCGGTCCACGAAGAAGGAACCTTCCGCCTGTCCGCCGTAGGCCTTCGCGCGCTGCGCCATGGGCCATTCTACGCCCGGCGACCCGCCATCCTCTCCGCGATGCCCGCGTTCATCCGCGCGAGGTTCATCCCCATGCCCGAGGCCAGGTGGTGC
The DNA here is from genome assembly GCA_018269025.1 of Acidobacteriota bacterium. Taxonomy (GTDB): domain Bacteria; phylum Acidobacteriota; class Holophagae; order Holophagales; family Holophagaceae; genus JAFDVN01. The sequence continues at coordinate 9,117 of JAFDVN010000032.1, forward strand.
CAGTCCTCCGCCTGATCCGCCGGGAGCAGCTCCTCCTGGACCTGACCAAACAGCTCCAGCCAGTCCACCAGCAGCGGCTCCGTGAAGCCCGCGTGAAAATGCTTCATGGGGACACTGTAGTCCACCTCAAGGTAGGGATCGCCCCCGAGCACCACCCACCAGAAGTGCGTGAGCTTCTCCTTGTGGTGCGGCCAGTCCTCGACGATGCCAAAGGGCGCGGCCAGGGTCGGATGATGCTGGATGCGGGTGTAAAAGGTATCCACCACGGAGGCCACGCCCCCGTGACCGATGCGGTGGGCGAGGGAAGCAGGATCGGCGCGATGCTCCATGGTTCAAGTTTGATGGCGGAATGAAGCGATCTCCTTGACCGCCATCAACCCTGCCCCTAGCCCTTGATGACCCGTTCCACTTCGAAGGAACCCTTGGCCTGGGCATGGAGCTGCCAGAAATGCTCCGCCAGCGTCACGGGATCGAAGGCCGTGCCTTCCTGGATCATGCCGCAGATGGTGACGGTGGCCGCATGAACGCCGGTGTCCCCCAACTCCTGGGCGAGGCTGAGGAGCAGGCTCCGCTGGGCGGCCTTGCCCACGGAGAGGGAAGCCCCGCTCGCGAAGGGGGACAGCGCGCTGCCGCCGCCGGTGAGGAGGATGCTGCCCTTGTCCCGCGCCTTCATGGAGGGCAGCACAGCCTGGATCGCGGCGAGGAAGCCCGCGGCCATGGCCCGGAACTCGGTGACGAAGACCTCCGGGTCGAGCTCGCTGGGAACCGCTTCCCGGAAGATGGAGGCGTTGTAGATGAGGGCGTCCGGATTCGCGTGGGCGAGGGTCTTCTTCACCGCCGCCGGATCGCCCGCATCCACCGCGTGGCCGTGGGCGTCCAGGCCTTCAGCCTTGAGCTGATCCACGAGGGCCTGAAGGGCGTCCGCTCGCCGGGCGAGGAGCCCCAGCCGGTGCCCTTCCCGCCCGAAGCGGCGGGCGAGGGCCATGCCCATGCCGGGGCCCATGCCGACGATGACGGTGAGGGGAGCGGCCATGCGAAACCTCCACCCTCAGCCTACCGTCAACGGGTGATCGGTGCGCTCACCGCGTGCTCTTCGACGAAGGCCTTGAGCGAGGCCTTGGGAAGCGCGCCCACGACCTTCCCTACGGGCTGCCCGTCCTTGAAGAGGATCATTGTCGGAATGCTCATGATGCCGAAGGCTTCCGCCGTGGCGGGCTGCTCGTCCACATTGATCTTGGCGATGGCGAGCTTGCCCTCGTACTCCCGCGCAAGCTCGTCGAGCACCGGCGCGAGCGCTTTGCAGGGCCCACACCAAGGCGCCCAGAAATCCACGAGCGTCGCGCCCGAAGCGATGGACGCCTTGAAGGTGGCGTCGGTGAGGTGGGTGACAGAGTGGGACATGGGGGTCTCCTTGGAAAAGGGCTACCGGCTTCAGGCTCCGGGCTACTTTGCTGGGCCAGGCAGGCTTGAGTGGGTCGGTTCCAACCGTGTAGCCCGTAGCCTGCAGCCGGATGCCCGGTTTCACAGATTCACAACCAGCTCTTCCTTCGCGAAGCGCACCTTGGGCAGCTTCGCGTAAGCGTCGTCCTCCGCGCGGTAGCCCACGGCGCAGGCCATCACGGTGGCGTAGCCGCTGCCTTCCAGGCCGAGGATCTGGTCGAAGGCCTTGGGGTCGAGGCCTTCCATGGGGGTCGCGTCCACGCCAAGCGCCGCGGCGCTCGTCATGAGCTGGCCCAGGGCGATGTAGGCCTGGCGCGCGGTCCAATCCGCGATGGTGGCGCGCTTGGGGCCCTCCACCAGATTGCCGATCATCACCTGGCGGTAGCCCGCGAGGCTGTCCAGGCCCACGCCCCGAACCTCGGAGACCCGTGCGATGAGCCGGTCCACATCCGCCTCGGTGAGGTCGGTGCGGTGGGTGAAGACGACGAGGTGGGAGGCGTCCGTCACCTGACCTTGGCCCCAGGCTTGGGCCTTGAGCTGGGCCCGGAGGGCCGGATCGGTGACGACGACGAACTTCCAAGGTTGAAGCCCGTAGGAAGACGGCGTGAGCACGAGGGACTCCTCGAGCGCCTCCCATGTCTTGGCGTCAATCTTCTTGGAAGCGTCAAAACGCTTGGTGGCGTAGCGCCAGTTCAGGGTTTCGACGAGGATGTCGGGGCTGAGGGCGGGGGTCAGGACGGACATTGCTTCCTCCAGGGGGGTTGGGCTCTTGTAGCCTGTGGCACAATGGTTGGGTGCTTACAATCGTTTGGAAAGTAGGCACCTTTTTCAAAGGTAGGCACCCCATGGTGAGCAAAGGCATGAAGCAAGGGACCTGCGGCCAACTTTCCGGCGATCTGATGAGCGCCACCTGCCCCACGCGGCGCGTGCTGGATCTCATCGCGGACAAGTGGACGACCCTCGTCATCTACCTGCTGGCAGATGGCACCAAGCGCTACGGCGAATTGCAGAAGGCTATCGGCGGCATCAGTCAGAAGATGCTCACCCAGACCCTGCGCCGCCTCGAAGAGGACGGTCTCGTGAAGCGCACGGTCTATCCCGTCGTGCCGCCGCGCACCGAATACGAACTCACGCCTCTGGGTCGCACCCTCAAGGAGCCCCTGACGGCGCTGTGCGCCTGGGCCGTGCAGCACATGGGCGAAGTGGAGCAGGAACGCGCCAAGCACCAGCGCAAGGTGCTCAGCGCCTGAAGGCTTCCACCCATTCCGAAGGCGCCCCGAGCTTTTCGAGGCTCCGCGAAAGGCGTGCCCGGTAGCGCGGCAGGAGCGGGCCCTTCCTCCAGGCGGCTCGGTCCCAATCCAGGATCACGAGCCCGCCCGCGCCCCACATCACATTCGTCGCGTTGAGGTCCGGCGCGAAGAGACCCCAGGCGTCGAGGGCTTGAAGCGCCGTCCCCAGATCCGGCAACCGCGCCTCGGACCACGCCGAAGGCCAGGGACGCGCATCCTTGTACCGCGTGAAGTAGAGGCCTTCGACACCGAAGCCTTTGCGGCGATGCGCGAGGCCCAGCGGCTCCACGGTGGGAAAGCCCGCTTCCCACAACGCACGATGGACGGCCAGCTCTTTTCGAAAACGCGCGGGCGAGGCATAGGTGCCGCCATTCACCTTCGCGACGAGCCCGCCGCGCCGGTAGGGGCGAACGACGATGTTCCCCATGCGCCGCACACCGCCCCGGCCGAAAGCCGCCTTCAAGTCGTCTCCTGCGCCAAAGGCGAGATCCAGCGCGGCCTCAAGCGTCCAGCGGCCTTCGATGCCTGGCACCGCGCCTTCGCGAGTCTCGAAATTCGGCAAGGCCGTGCGAGGCTGATAGGGCCAAGCCTCGGGCAAAGGTGGGGGGAGGAGTGGAATGAAGGTCGTGTCCGCCATGGTCATGTCGTTGCTCATCTTCACCGGGAAGGGGCTCTCCGCCCAAGGCGGAAGGCTGGAATCCTTCCCTTCGAAGCTCCTGGACCGGAAGGTGGAGATCGCCGTCCATGTCCCTTCGGACGCGGCCTTGAAACGCTGGCAGGCTGCCCATCCCGGATGGAAACCGCGCCTCGTCCTCTTCCTTCCCGGCGCCTACGACGGGCCGAAGGACCTGATCCAGCAGGGCATCTACGCGGACCTCGCGAGGCGGGAGGAGGCGGGGACCCTGCCGCCTACCCTATGGGTCGCGCCCGAACATTTCATGTCCTGGTACGCCGATCGTAAGGATGGCCGCTTCCCCTATGAACGCTTCCTCATGGAGGAGTTGATCCCATCCCTCGAAAAGGCCCACCCCGCCTACGGCGGATCGGCGGAGGTCCGCACCGTCGCGGGTCTCAGCATGGGGGGCTTCGGCGCGCTGAACCTGGCGTCCCGCACCCACGCCTTTTCCCGCTGCGCGGCGCTTTCGCCAGCCCTCGTGAAGCCGTCCTTCTCCACGGCCGGGTTCTGGGTGCGGCATGGACTCAAGAAAACCTTTCCCCTGGATCTGGATGCCTTCGCGCCTTGGAATCCGTGGGTCCACCTCGGAGGGGACGCTGCTCTCGCCCTCGGCTGCGGCCTCCAGGACCACTACGGGCTCGCGGAGGCGACCCGGGCGTTGGCGGAGCGGAGAGCCGAGGCGGGTCATCCCGTCGCCGCGTTGCTGCTTTGGCCCGGGGACCACGCCTGGTCCTTCTGGACCCCCGCCTTCGAGCGGCTCGCGCCCTGGATCGCCGGAGACGACGCGCCCGTGGATGTGGCGCCGCCTACACTGGAACCGTGAACGACGCTTCCGCCTTCCAGGCCGCCCGCGCCCGCGCCGCGCTCCTTGCAGATGCCCTCAAGGCCGCCGTGGACGCGGCCCCGGCGCGCCTGCCCGCGCCCCTCGCGGCCTTGGCCGCGGGTGAAGTCGGCGCCGTTGAATCCATCGTGGAAGCGGGCCTCGCCGAAGAGGCCCTGGCCTGGGCCCGCGCCCACCGTCGGGAGGACACCGATCTTCGCGCGAAGCTGGAACCCCTCGCCACCCAAGCCAAGGCCCGCCGCGCCGGGCGTCTTCATCTCGAAGGCAATCGTGTCCTCGCCCGCGCCCGGTACCAGAAGGAAGGTGCGGCCCTGCCCCTCGGTTCGCCTGACCTTCAGACCCTCTTCTGCGAGGTGCTCCGCCTCGAAGGCCTGCCCTTGGAACTGGACCTCGGCAAGCGCCCGCGCCCCCTCGTCGCCTGTGCGCCGCCCCTTCCGCCGGAAGTGGCCGGGGATTCCGAATGGCTGGAGGTCGCGCTCAAGGGCTCCGTCGCCTCCGAAAGCGTGGTGGACCGCCTCAACCGCCGCCTGCCACCGGGGCTGCGCCTCCTGGATTGGGACGAGGCGCCGGCCTGGGCCACGCCCATCGCGGAGCTGTGCGCGACGGCCCAGTGGATCTGGCCGAACCAGACCCCCATGGAAGCGGAGCTTAAGGCCTTCCTGGCATCCGAATCCTTCTCCCTCGACAAGGTCGGCAAGGTGGAAGGCCAGAAGCAGGAGAAGCGGCTGAACCTCCGTCCCGTCGTGCTCGACATGGCCTGGGAGGGCTGCGACCTGCGTTTCAGCACCGCCCTGGGAGCCACCTCCGCCCTCAACCCGCTCAAGCTGCTCGGCGCGATC
>JAFDVN010000033.1 GCA_018269025.1 Acidobacteriota bacterium
GACTGCCCGCGCTTGTAGTTGCCGCTGGCGGTCTTCTTGAAGCGCTTCTGGGCGCCCTTGTGGGTCTTGAGCTTCTGCTTCATGGCAACCTCGGGTGGTAGGACGGGATCAGGCTTGGTTGGCTTCGGGAGCGGCTTCCACCGCCACCACGGGATCTTGCTTCGCTTCGGGCTTGGGAGCCTTGGGCTTTTTTTCAGCGGACTTCTTCTCGACGGGCTTGGGGGCGATGAAGGCGTGCATGTCGCGGCCTTCGATGCTGGCGCCCTTGTCCACCTTGGCCTTGTCGGCCACGCGGTTGAGCACCTCTTCGATGATCCGGTAGCCGATGTCACGGTGGACGACTTCGCGCCCGCGGAACATGACGACCACTTTCACATTGAAGCCGTCCTCGAGAAACCGCTCGATGTGCCGGACCTTGAACTCGAAGTCGTGATCGTCAGTCTTGGGGCGGAACTTCACTTCCTTGACGACGATGCTCTTCTGTTTGGCCCTTGCGGCGTGTTCCCGCTTCGCTTCCATGAACTTGTACTTGCCGTAGTCCATGATGCGGCAGACGGGCGGGTTGGCGCCGCCTGCGACTTCCACGAGGTCGAGGCCGCGGGATTCCGCGATCCGGATGGCCTCGTGGGGCGGCATCAGGCCTAGCTGCTCGCCATCCTCCGCGATGACGCGGACTTCGGCGGCCCGGATGCCGTCGTTGATGCGGGTCTCGTTCGGACGAATGGATACACCCCCGGAAAACAGGAACTGAAAGTCTATCAACGCCTGGGCTTCCGGCCAAGGCTTAATTCCACGAAATTCGCCTAGTGGGCGCGGCTCCGGACTTCGGCCTGGAGCGCCTCCAGGAAGGTCTCCAAGGGCTGGACCCCCAGATCGCCCTTGGAGCGGTGCCGGACGGACACGGTGCCCGCTTCGGCCTCCCGGTCGCCGATGACGAGCATGTAAGGCACCTTCTGCAATTGCGCTTCGCGGATCTTGGCGTTGACCTTCTCGTTTCGAATGTCCAGCTCGGGACGGAGTCCCGCGGCCCGAAGGCGATCCGCGACCTGGGTGGCGAAGGGGTGGACCCGGTCCGTGATCGGAAGGACGGCCGCTTGGACCGGCGCGAGCCAAGCCGGAAAGGCCCCGCCGCAATGCTCGACGAGGATGCCGAAGAAGCGCTCCAGGCTACCCAGAATCGCCCGGTGCAGCATCACGGGGCGGGCCTCCGTGCCGTCCGCCTGGGTGTAGTGCAGCTCGAAGCGCTCCGGCAGCATGTAGTCCACCTGGAGGGTGCCGAGCTGCCAGGGCCGTTTCAGCGCGTCCAGCACCTGGAACTCGATCTTGGGGCCGTAGAAGGCGCCTTCGCCGGGATTGAGCGTGAAGGCGAGGCCCTTCTCCGTCATGGCCTCGGCGAGCGCACCCTCCGCCTGATCCCAGATCTCGTCGGAGCCAAGGCGCTTCTCGGGCCGGGTAGACAACGCGACGCGGATCTCGCCAAACCCGAAAGTGGCATAAACCTCATAGAAGAGGTCGAGAAATGCGGCCATCTCGCTCTTGATCTGATCCTGAGCGCAAAAGAGGTGCGCATCGTCCTGGCAGAAGGTGCGAACACGGGTGAGGCCGTGGGTCACACCGCTGCGCTCGAAGCGATGGAGACGGCCAAAGTCCGCGATGCGCATGGGCAGGTCGCGATAGCTGTGCTTGCCCGTGGCGAAGTAGACGCAGTGGCCGGGGCAGTTCATGGGTTTCACCGCGTATTCCCGCTCTTCCGCGGTGGTGAAGTACATGTTGTCGGCGTAGTTCTCGTAGTGGCCGCTCGTCTTCCACAGCGCGACATCCATGATCTGTGGGGTGATGACTTCGCTGTAGCCGTACTTGTGGTAGAGCTCGCGGATGTAAGCGACGAGCTCGTTGTAGACGATGGTGCCCTTGGGATGAAAGAAGGGCGACGCGGGAGCTTCCGGATGGAAACTGTAGAGATCCAATTCCCGGCCCAGCTTGCGGTGATCCCGTTGCCGCGCTTCTTCGAGGCGCTGAATGTGCTCGTCCACTTCCTTCTGGGTGGCGAAGGCAGTCCCGTAGATGCGGCTGAGCATGGCGTTCTTCTCATCGCCGCGCCAATAGGCACCCGCGACGCTGAGCAACTTGAAAGCTTTCAGCTTCGAGGTGTTCGGCACATGGGGCCCCCGGCAGAGGTCGTAGAAATCCCCCTGGCGATAGCCGCTGATGATCTCACCCTGCGGAATGCTTTCGACGATTTCCGCCTTCAAAAGCTCGCCTTCGGAGCGGAAGAGCTTCGCCGCGTCGTCCCGAGGCAGCTCTTCGCGCGTGACCTCGATGCCCTCCGCGACGATCTTCTTCATCTCGGCTTCGATGGCCGGAAGGTCTTCAGCGGTGAAGGGCTTCGCCACTTGGAAATCGTAGTAGAAGCCGTCCTCGATGACGGGGCCGATGCCCACCTTGGCATCGGGATAGAGACGCTTCACGGCGTGCGCGAGGAGATGGGCCGTGGAGTGCCGCAGCAGATCCAGGCCTTCCGGGTCTTTGCCCGTGAGGATGGCGATCTTTTCGCCATCGCGGACCGGTGCCTTCAGATCCCGAGCCTTGCCGTCAACCCGCACCGCGAGCGCCGCCTCCGCGAGGCGCGGACCAATGCTCAGCGCCAAGTCAGTCCCCGTGGCCCCATCCGGCAGTTGGCGGACGGAGTCATCAGGAAGGCGGACAGAGATGGGCATGGGCTCCTCGCGCGGCGCGGACCGCGAAACATCCAGTGTAGCGATGGCGTGTCGGTAGAAAAAGGAAAGGGCTCCCAGTTACCTGGGAGCCCTTGGTATTAACGTCGCAGCGACCTACTTTTCCGCCTCTGTGCGAGGGAGTATCATCGGCCCTCCGGAGCTTAACGGCCGTGTTCGGGATGGGAACGGGTGTGGCCTCCGGGGTA
>JAFDVN010000034.1 GCA_018269025.1 Acidobacteriota bacterium
CGCCTCGCCCAGTACCACGAGGAGAACGACCTGCCCGTGGTGGGCCTGCGGGAAGGCTCGATGCTGTGGGTGGATGGGGAAGCCGTCACGCTGAGGGGATCGAAGCCTGCGCGGATCTTCCGGCGAGGGAAGGAGCCTGTTGAGGTCGAGGCCGGTTCTGATCTGAGCTGCGTGCTAAGAAAAAGTTGAACCGCGAAGACGCGAAGACCACGAAGAAAACACAAAGGCGCGCCGACCCACCAGGCCAGGGCCCGCCGCGGTGCGGCGGCCTTCACGCAAAGCGTGAAGGTGGTTTCAGGCGCGAGCGGCGCCCTCACGCGGAAAGCGCGTGGAGGCGCCGCTCGCGCCTGATACCCAGCCCTGGCCGACAATGGGCCTCGTCCCCTTCGTGGTCTTGGTGTCTTCGTGGTGAATCAGCTTTTCAGTTTTTTTATGACACCTGGCAGCCGATTCAGCGCCGCCTGGGACTCCATCCATTCCTTGTGGGGCCGGGCCGGATAGCCGGTGACGAAGCTGCCTTCGGGCAGGCTCTTCGCCACGACGCTGGCGCCGCCGATGATGCTGCGGGCGCCGATCTCGATGTGGCCCACAAGGCCGGCCTTGCCCGCCAGGGTGACGAAGTCGCCGAGCTTGGTGGAGCCGCTGACGCCACTTTGGGACACGAGGAGACAGTGGGAGCCGATCTGGCAGTTGTGGCCGATCTGCACCTGGTTATCCACCTTCGTTCCGGGGCCGATGCGGGTCGCCCCGAGCACGCCGCGATCAATGGTGACGCAGGCGCCGATCTCCACCTCGTCGCCGACCTCGACCCACCCCACCTGGGGCACCTTCTCGTGGCGGCCGCCTACGAGCACATAGCCATAGCCATCGCTGCCGAGCGATGAGTTCGCATGGATGCGGACATTCTTCCCGAGCCGCGTGCGGCGATAGAGCACGACGCCGGGGAAGAGTTCGCAGCCTTCGCCCATCACGCAGTCGTCGCCGATGTGGACGCCAGGATGGATGACGGAGCCCGCGCCGATCTCGCTGCGCGCGCCGATCGTCACACCCGGAGCGAGACTCACACGCCCATGGATCGTCGCCGTCGGGTGGATGGGCGTGTCGGACCAGTCCGGCGCGGGCTCGGGATGGAGCCAGGCAATACTTTGCGCGAAGGCCCAGTAGGGGTTCTCCACCACGAGGACGGCACGGTCGCCCACATCCGCCTTGGGATCCACGAGGATGAGCCCGGCTTCGGAGGCCTTGGCCTTGGCGGCGTATTTCGGATTGGCCAGAAAGGAGAGGCTGCCGGGAACCGCCTCCTCCAGAGGCCGCACTTCGGAAATGGGCCGATCGGGGGGACAATGGCGCAGGGAGCCGTTCAGGCGTGCCGCCAGCTCTCCGGCGGTGATCGTCCGCTCCGCTCCGCTCATGGTTCCCCCGCAGAAGGTTGCCCAAAGTGTCCCACAGTCCCGAACCCGATTCGTTGCAGGCCCCGCCCTCGGATAAATGGTGGGCCATCCTGAGCCTGGGGCTGCTGGCCGCGCTCTCCATTTGGGCGGGGGTGGTGTGCTACCGCCTGCTCAAGGTGCCTCCCCCGGCCGTCGCCGTGGTGGATCACGGGCCGATTCCGGCGGAGATCCGGGCCAAGGCCATGGCGATCCTGAACGCGGACCTGAAGGACGCCCGCCTGGAGGAGCGCTGGCAGGGCGAAGACCGGGATTTTTTCGTGATGGGCACGCCCAGGCCGGAGTTCGCCAAGCCCTTCACGGACGAATTCAAGGCCGACATGGTGGACAAGCTCTTCCCGCTACTCCGCCCCTACGGGGAAAGCGTGTCGTTCCAGATCTACAACTTCGATTTCGCCCCCGTGCGCCTTCGCCCCCTGCCTGAGAAGCCCAAGGACTGACATGCACCCCGTCCTCTTCCACATCTTCAGCTTCCCCGTGGGCACCTACGGCCTGCTCCTGGCCATCGCTTTCTTCGCGGGCGTGGCGCTGGCGCGGCGTCAGGGGAGGAAGGACAGCCTCGCGCCCGAGGCGATCTCGGACCTCTCCATCGCCCTCCTCATCGCGGCGGTGATCGGCGCGAAGCTGCTCATGATCCTCGTCGGCCTGCTCACCCCCGCCGGACACGAAGGGGCGATGGGCTTCAAGGACATCTTCACGATGGGGACGCTCCGCGCGGGCGGCGCGATCCACGGCGGCATCATCGCCGCGGCGATCGTATTCTTCTGGTACACCCGGAAGGGCGGACGCCTGCCCATGCGGATCACGGGGGATGCCCTCGTGCCCGGCGTGGCGCTGGGTCAGGCCATCGGGCGTCTCGGCTGCTTCTCCGCGGGGTGCTGCTATGGCACCGAGACCCATGTGAAGTGGGCCGTCACCTTCACGGACCCCAACGCGGCGCTCTTCTCGGGCACGCCGTTGGGCCTGCCACTCCATCCCGTGCAGCTCTACACCATGGCGGGCAACCTCATCGTGATGGCGCTGCTGCTCGTGTCGCGCAAACGCCGCGCCTTCGCGGGCCAGATCTTCGCCCTCTACTTCATCTTCGAAGGCATCCAGCGGCTCATCACCGAGACCTGGCGCGGTGACCTGGACCGCGGGATGTGGGGTGCGGCGTGGCTCAGCACGGGACGGCTCACGGCGATGGGCTTCATGGTCCTCGGCCTCATCCTGCTCGCGGCATGGCGTAAGAAATCGAACGAGGTCACCGCGTGAGCGAAGCCTTCGACCTGATCCTGGAGCACCCCGAACCGCGCCTGGACCGCTTCCTCACCGAACGCTGGAATACGATTCCCCGTTCCCGCTGGGAGGCCTGGATTCGTGAAGGCCAGGTGTCCGTGAACGGCGAAACCGCCACCAAGCCCGGCACCAAGCTCCGCGCGGGGGATCGCGTGGAAGGGCGACTGCCAGACCTGCCGCCGCCCGCGATTCATCTCGAAGCGGAGGCCCTCGACCTACCGACGCTCTTCGAAGATTCCAAGCTCTGGATCGTGGACAAGCCCAGCGGCATGGTCGTGCATCCCGGGCCGGGGCATCCGAAGGGCACGGTGGTGAATGCGCTGCTTCACAGGCTGGGGGCTGGGGGCCGGGGGCTGGAGGAACCGCACGCCGATGACGAGGCCGAGACGGGCGACGAAGTCCCCGACGCGCCGTGGCCGGGGCTGGTGCACCGCCTGGACCGTTACACGACGGGCTGCCTCTGCCTCGCCAAGGACGCGGAATCCCAGCGGGCCATCCAGGCCCAGTTCAAGGCGCGCACGGTGGAGAAGCGCTACCTCGCCCTCGTGCGCATGGGCCGCCGCCTGCCCGAAATCGGTTCGCTGCTCATTGACGAACCCATCCTTCGCCACCGAGTCGAGCGGCTCAAGATGACCATCGCGGCCGCGGGGCGACCTTCGCAAACGCGGGTGCGCCTACTAGGCAAGGCTGCGGGCCTCGCCCTCATCGAATGCGAACTGCTCACGGGCCGCACCCACCAGATCCGCGTCCACCTCGGCCACATCGGCTCGCCCTTGCTCGGTGATCCGCTCTACGGCGGCGCGGGTCGCTGGCAGGACGCGCGGCAGCAACCCATCGAAGCGCCCAACCCCGTGCTCCACGCCTGGAAGCTCTCCGTGGATCACCCCGTCACGGGCGCGCGCATTGACGCCATCGCACCCCTGCCCGAAGCCTTCACGGCCCTGCTGGAGCGCCTGGAGCTTCCGATCCCGAGCTGAGCTCCTCCGGCACGCCCCAACGATCGTAACGGGTGAGCATCAGCAGGCCCGGCAACGCGATCACGGCGCAGATGAGGAAGAAGACCGGCCATCCCGTGTGCTTCGCCACTTCGCCCGCGGGGGACGCGAGGAGGCTCCGGGACAGCGCGGCAAGACTCGTGAGCAGCGCGAATTGGGTGGCGGTGTAGCTCCGGTCGCAGAGCCGCATGATGAGGGTCATGTAGACCGTCACGCCCATGCCGTAGCCCAGGTTCTCCAGCGCCAGCGAAAGGCCGAGGACGGAGAGTTTCGGGCCGAGAAAGGCGGGCAGCAGGAGCGAAAGCGTAGACCCGATCTGGAAGATGCCGCAGACAATCAACCCGCGCTTCAGGGGCCACTTCTCCATCCACCACCCGCTGATGAAGCCGCCCGCGATGAGCGCGGCGAGGCCGACGCCCTTGGTCATCAGGCCGATGGCCGACTTGGAATAGCCCGTCTCCATGAAGTACGGCACGGTGAGCGAGGAGGCGAGCTGGTCGCCCACCTTGTAGAGGACGATGAAGGCCAGCGCCGCCCAGGCTCCGCGCCTCGTGAGAAAGGCGCGGAAGGGCTCCACCACCGCTTCCGTGAGCGATCGCGGCGGCTTCACATCGCCCGGCTCATCCGCCAACAGGGTTCCGAGCAGACTCAGCAGCATGAGCGCGGCCATGGCGAGGTAGGCCACGCGCCACCCCGCGCGATCCGCGAGCACCAGCGCGAGTGCGCCCGCGGCGAGGATGCCGATGCGATAGGCCGTCACATGGACCGCCGTGCCCATGGCCTGCTGGTGGGTCGGCAGGAATTCCGTGCGCCAGGCGTCCGTCACCGTGTCCTGGCTGGCGCTCACGAAGGCGATGCCGAGGGCGAGTCCCGCGACCAGGGAAAGATGGCCCGAGGGATCCCGGAAGGCCATCCCGGCGAGCAACACCGCGAGCAGGGCCTGGGTGAAGAACAGCCACCCGCGCCGCCGTCCCAGGAAGGGCAGCTCGAAGCGATCGAGGAAGGGCGCCCAGAGGAATTTCAAATTGTAGGGAAGCTGCACCAGGGCGAAGAAGCCGATGGTGGCGAGATCCACATGGGCGTCCTTCAGCCAGGCCTTGAGCGTCGAATCCGTGAGGATGAGCGGCAGGCCCGAGCCGAAGCCGAGCAGAGCGAGGGCGGACCAAGCGCGGGGACGCATGGGTTCGATGGTATCGGGCGTCAGGCGTCGGGCGTCAGGCGTCGGGCCGATTTGCGAACAGTCCGCACGATCAGGAGGGCTAGAGGCACCTTAGATCCTTGAAAGGGATCTGAGCTGACACCCGATCCGAACCATGACCCGACGCCCGACGCCTGACGCCCGAGGTCCGATTCACCCCATCAACTTGCCCAGCAGGCCGCCGAGGCCCTGCTGAAGCGCGCTCGCATCGGGCATGCCGCCGTTGGGCGTGAGGTGGTTCACGATCTCGGGCAGGAGGGAGGCGAGGCCCTGGGAGGCCTGAGCCGGATTCAGGCCTGCCTGCTGGGCCACGGCCTGGAGCTGATCGCCGCTGAGGGCCTGTTGGATGTGGTCCGCCGTGAGGCCCTGGTTCGCGCCGTTGCCGACCCAGCTCGCCACATGCTCGGCAAGACCTGCCGATTGGAACTGGCCAAGCAGCCCCTGCAGGCCGCCTTGATGGTTCTGGATCATGCCGATGGCCGCCTGCATCAAGGCCGCCTTCGAATCGCCCTGGCCGCCCATCAGGCCGCCCACCATGTCCATGAGTCCCATGTCGTCCTCCAGAAAGGGAATGTCAGGGTGCGACGGGGCGCGGCGCGGCACAAGGTCCGTCTCAGCCCCCTTCAACGATGGTTCCAGGTGAGAAAGGTGCCGGGATTCCAGAGCACCGACACGCGGTCGAAGCGGCCTTCGTCATCCAGGCGGAACACCCACGCGCCTTCTTCCGTCGGTCCGCCCGCACCCAGGCCATGGATGCGCACCAGCACGGCGAGGTGAGACCCCCCGTGGAGGATCCGGATCGGGTCGAAGCGCTTCAAGCCCATGCGTTCATGGGCCGTGCGGAAGATGCCCCGCGCGGTTTCGATGCCTTCGGCGGTCATGCGGCTCACGGCACCGAAATAGACGAGCTTGGGCGAGATGAGGGCCATGTGGGCGGCTTCATCATCGTCGTTGTAGGTGCGGAAATAGGCCTGAACCGCCACTTCAGTGGCATGCGTCAAGCGCGAGGCCGCCCCGCCCAGGACCTGGGAGGGATCCCAAAGGGCGATGAGCCGCGCGATGCGACCCTCCCCATCGAAGCGGAACGCGAAAATTCCTTCCGTCTCTTTGCCCCGGGAGGAGATACGCATGCGGGCGGCCATCTCCGGGCCTTCACCGTAGGTGCGCAAGGGTTCCATGAGCACCCCGGGGACCCGGCCATTGAGGCCCATGAGCGCCGCGCGAAAGCCCGCAGGCCCCTGGAACTCCCCCGCGAGGTTCGAAAAGCCTTCCGCATCCTCCCGGAAGCAGGCCTGAAACGCGGCCCCGTCCCCGTTCCGCACGGCGGCGAGGCAGGCATCGAAGGTCGTTCGGATGGCGGGGTCCATCATTTCAGGGCCAAGGATGCGCGGACATCGGTGGAATGGGAAGGGGCAGCGGCCTGAAACTTCATTCGAAGGGCAAGGGCGTCTCGTTTGAGGTTCGGGGCCTTTCCGCCGGTCCCAGGGAGGAGGCCCTCACCCCCAGCAGCCGCAACCTTCGGTCCAGATCCACCCGCTTGAGGCAGGACCGCGCCGCCGCCCGGAGTGCCTCCATGTCCTGCACGGGGAGGTCCAGGGTCGTGTCCCGGGTGACGGTCCTGAAATCGTCGTAGCGGAGCTTGATTCCGATGCCCCTTGCGTAGAGGCCCTTGCGGACGAGGTCCGCGGAGAGCCCTTCGCAGAGCTTGAGCAGATGGCCGGACAAGAGATCCCGATCCGCCTTCGGATGCAAGTCCCGCTCAAAGGTCGTCTCCCGGCTGATGGATTTGGGGTCCCGGGTGGTGACGACGGGGCGATCATCCCGCCCGTGGGCGGCGTCATGGAGCCAAGCCCCGTAATGGTCCCCGAATCGGGCGATGAGGAGGGCCGGATCCGCCGCGGCCACCTGGCCCAGTGAATCCAGCCCCAGGGCCTTCAAACGCTCGGCGGCCTTCGGTCCCACGCCGTTGAGGGCCGACGCGGGAAGGGGCCAGATGCGGGTCGGGATGTCCTCGGAGGTGAGCACCGTGATTCCATCGGGCTTGTCCAGTTCCGAGGCCAGCTTGGAGAGCAGCTTGTTGGGCGTGATGCCGATCGAGCAGGTGAGCCCCGTCGCCTCGCGCACGGCCGCCTTCAGGCGCAGACCCAGGGTCCGTGAGTCGCCTTCGACCTCGGTCAGATCCAGAAAAATCTCATCTATGCCCCGGTCCTCCCACACCGGCGCGAGGGAGGCGGCCGCCGCCTTGAAGGCCCGGGAGGCGCGGCGGTAAGCCTCGAAATCCGCCGGGAGCAGCAGGGCCTCCGGCGCGAGCTGGGCCGCCTTCATCAAGCCCATGCCCGAGCGCACGCCAAAGGCGCGGGCCTCGTAGGTGGCGGTGGTGATGACGCCCCGGCCCCGGTAGTCCTTGAGGCGCGGGATCGCGTCCCCCTCCGGGATGCGCCGCCCGCCCACCACCACCGGAAAGCCCTTCAACTCAGGTCGTGCGAGCAGCTCTACAGACGCAAAGAAGGCATCCATGTCCAGGTGGGCGATGCGGCGAGGCGGTGTCATGCCAACGCCACGCGTACCGGCTCGGCCTTCAGGAGTGTCTTCAAGACACTTGGATCGAGCCCGACGAGAAAACCCTTCGCGCCGCCGTTGATCCAGATGCGCTCCAGGTCGAAGATCGTCGCTTCGGCGTAGAGGGGCATCGCCTTCTTCGTGCCGAAGGGGCTCGTGCCGCCGACTTGGTAGCCGCTGTGCTTGTCCGCGATCTCGGGGCGGCAGGGCTGGACGCTGCGGGCGCCGATCTGACGGGCCAACTCCTTCACGCTCACCTCCCGGTCCCCGTGCATGAGGATGAGGAAGGGCCGCTTGGCATCATCCTCGAAGACGAGGGTCTTGATGACCGCATGCTCCGGCACCCCCAGCTCCCGGGCGCTCACCGCCGTGCCGCCCTTGTCCTCGTAGCGGTAGAGGTGCTCGGTGAAGGGGACCTCCGCCGCTTTGAGCAGGCGGGTGGCGTTCGTGGAAGGGGCTTTGCTCATCGCACCCAGGTCTCCCCGTGGGCGAGGACGCGGAAGGAGCCCGGGTCCAGGCCCGCGCGCTCGCGCTCGGCTGCAAGGGCCTTGGGTGGATCTTCGATGCCTTCATCCGTGAGGCGGAAGGTGCCCCAGTGCATGGCGGCGCTGGCTACGGCTCCCAGGTCCCCGTGGGCCTTCACGGCGTCCTCGGGGTTCATGTGCATGGAGGCCATGAACCAGCGGGGCTCGTAGGCGCCGATGGGCAACGCCGCGAGGTCCACAGGGCCGAGGCGCTCCCGGATCATCGCGAAGTGGGGGCCGTAGCCCGTATCGCCGGGAAAGAAGGCCGAGCGCCCGCCCGCGTCGAGCCGGAAGCCGCCCCAAAGCGCGCGGTTGCGGTCGAAGGGCGTGCGGGAACTCCAGTGCTGGGCCGGAGTGAGGGTGACGCGACCCCCCGCGACCTCCGTGGACTGCCACCAATCCAATTCGATCACCTCGGGAAAGCCCGCCGCCTTCAGCCAACGGCCATTGCCCAAGGGCGTGATGGCGGTCCGGGCACCCTTCGCGGCCAGGGCGCGCAGAGAGGGCAGGTCCAGGTGATCGTAGTGGTTGTGGCTCACGAGCACGGCGTCCAGCTTGGGCAATTGGTTCGGCCCGAAGGCGGCGGACCGCACCCGCGCGGGGCCGATCCAGGAAAGGGGGCTCGCGCGCTTCGAGAACACCGGATCGGTGATGACGGTGAGTCCGGGCAATCGCAGGAGAAGCGAAGCATGTCCGAGGAAGGTCGCTCCCAGTTGCTCCTGCACCAAGTCCGGCAAGGGCGGGGGAGGCGGATCCACCACGGTCGCGGGCCAGGGCTTCGCGCCCCGCTCC
Organism: Acidobacteriota bacterium; assembly: GCA_018269025.1. Taxonomy (GTDB): domain Bacteria; phylum Acidobacteriota; class Holophagae; order Holophagales; family Holophagaceae; genus JAFDVN01. Next base: position 8,795 of record JAFDVN010000034.1, read on the forward strand.
AGCTTCCACCGCAGCACATCCATCAAGCCCCGGGCGGAGGTACCCCACGGGTTGAAGTAGCGGCCTTCCGAGAAATGATCGGACATGGGCTAGATGATGACGCAGGTGGGAGAATGGGGCATGACACGCGTGGTGGTGGCAGGCGGATCGGGACAGGTGGGGATGCGGCTCCTGGCGGGGCTCGCGGAACGACCGAATTGCGAGGTGATCGCCCTCACCCGCCGGGCGGACCTGCCCCTTCCTGGGGCGAATCTTCAAGCCCGCGCCTTTGATTTTGAGCAAGAAGCTTCCTACCAGGCCCTTTTCGCGGAGCCCTGCGACCTCCTCTTCATCGCCCTGGGCACCACCTTGAAGGCCGCGGGCGGCGCGGCCGGATTGATCAAGGTGGACCACGACTACCCCTTGCGACTCATCCAGGCCCTCGCGGCAACGAACCCATCCGCGAAGGTCGGGCTCGTCTCCGCCGTCGGTGCCGATGGGCGGGCGGTGGGCGCGTATATGCGCGCCAAGCGCGACCTGGAATCCGCCCTTCGCGCCAGCGGCCTCGCCCAAGCCGTCGCCCGCCCGAGCTTTCTCCTGCGGGATGACAGCTCGGGCCGCCCGGCCGAGTGGCTCGTGAACCGGGTGCTCTCCAAACCCTGGCTCGGGGTCGGAAGACTCTGCTTCCCGAGGGGAAGGCGCTTCTGGAAATGGGCGCCCGTCTCACCCGCCGCCGTGGCCACAGCGCTGCTGGAGGCCACCTTCACCCTGAAACCCCACGAGCGGCGCGTGCTGGAAGGCGACGCGTTTCGGGCCCTGGCGTGATCGCGCTCGTCACCGGGGCGAATCGGGGCATCGGCTTCGAGATCGCGCGGCAGCTCAAGACACGCGGCTTCACGGTCCTCCTTGGCGCGCGGGACGCGGAGGAAGGCCAGGCCGCCGCCGATCGGCTCGGCATGACCTGGTTACCGCTGGATGTGGCGGAGCGGGAGAGCGTGAAAGAAGCGGCGGCATGGGTGCGCGCGGAGCACGGCCGAGTGGATGTGCTTGTGAACAACGCCGGCGTGCTTCTGGATGAAGGGGCGGAGGTTCTGGACTTCGACGAAGCCACCTTGCTCGCGACGCTTCAGGTGAATCTGCTGGGAGCCTGGCGCGTTTCGGCGGCCTTCGCGCCACTCATGGGCAAGGGCGGACGCATCCTGAATGTGAGCAGTGGCGCAGGCCAGCTTTCCGGCATGGGCCTGTGGGCCCCGGCCTACGCCGTCTCCAAGGCAGCGCTGAATGCCCACACGATCCAGCTTGCACAGGCCTTGAAGGGCCGAGGCATCGCGGTGAACGCGCTCTGCCCCGGGTGGGTGCGGACGCGCATGGGCGGACCGAACGCGCCCGGGTCCATCGAGGACGGCGCGGACACGGCCCTGTGGCTCGCCACGGAAGCGCCGCCGTCCCTCACCGGGGGCTTCTACCGGAACCGGAAGGAAATCCCCTGGTAGGGCTCCTGGCCTCTGGACAGAATCCATTCGCGCGCCCATAAATCTTCCACGCACACATGCCGAGGGAGGAGCCATGCGCCGGGCGACGATCTCGCCGGAAGGCCAGGAGTGAGATCCCGCGCGTGGCTCGTGGCGGCCTTGATCGCCCAGGCGGCGGTGCTTTCGGGCACGGCTCCCGGCACGTCTTCCATGGACCGCGCCCCCCAGGCCGCGCAGCCGGAATACGAGGTCAAGGCGCGCTTCCTGCTCCAGTTCCCTGAATTCATCTCCTGGCCCGCCCGCGCGGGACTCGACGATCCTTCCAAGCCCTTCGTCATCCTCGTGTTCGGGGATTCGCCCTTCGGATCCAAGCTGGATGAACTGGCCGCCAATCGGAAGGTTCAGGGACACCCGATCCAGATCCACTACGCCAAGGATCCCGAGGCTCTCGACGCCTGTCAGATGGTCTTCATCTGCGCCAGCGAGCGCCGTCTCCTGGATGTGTTGGTGGCGCGCGCCGCGGCCCACGGCGTCCTCACCATCGGAGATTCCGAGGGCTTTGGCGAACGGGGCGTGATGATCAACCTCGTGATCGAGGCGAGCCTGCCGCGCTTCGAAATCAACCGCAGCGCCGCCCAAGCCGCGGGCCTCGTCTTGGGCGCCCAGCTCCTGGGCCTCGCCCGGAAGGTGTACTGATGCTGCGCCTGGAGTTCATGCCCCTGCGCCGCAAGATCACCCTCGGGATGGTCCTAGTGGCGGGCCTGGCGCTGGTGCTTTCATCCCTCGCCTACCTCGCCTTCCAGGCCCGGCTCTTCCGCCAGACCAAGGCCCGACGCGCCATGACCCTCGCCCGGGTCGTGGGGGACAACAGCCGCGCGGCACTCGCCTTCAACGATCAGGCCGCCGCGAGCCAGATCCTCCAATCCCTGAGTGCGAATCCCGATCTCCAGCGCGCCTGCCTCTTCGATGCGAATGGCGCCATCTTCGCCGCCTACCCCGCGGGCGCGACGACCTTCCCTAAATTCAGCGACGCGGATTCCGCCCAGTTCCACGCCGGCACCCTGGAGGTCTTCCACGGCATCCACCAACGGGAGGACCGCCTCGGCGGCATCTACCTCCAGATCGGCTCCTCAGATCTGGACACGGCCTTCCGGTGGCACCTCATTTTCACCCTGGCCTTGCTGGGCGTCCTGGTGCTGCTGGCGCTGGCGGTCTCCTACCGCATCCAGAAAGTCATCACCGCGCCGCTCCTGGACCTCGCGGCCGTGGCCAAGAGGGTGTCGGACCGCAAGGACTACGGTGCCCGCGCCGAGCGGCGCAGCCAGGATGAGATCGGAACCCTGGTGCAAGCCTTCAACGGGATGCTGGACCAGATCGAGGCCCGGGACGCGGAGCTGCGCATCTACCGCGAGCACCTTGAGGAGCAGGTGGAGGCCCGCACCCAGGAACTCCACGCCGCCAACCAGGAGTTGCTCCTCGCCAAGCAGAAGGCGGAAGGCGTGAGCCGCGCCAAGAGCGCCTTCCTCGCCAACATGAGCCACGAGCTGCGAACGCCGCTGAACGCCATCATCCTCTACACCGATCTGATGAAAGAGCAGGCGGAAGAAGAAGGCCGAAAGCAGGACGCTTCCGACCTGGACCGGGTCTCCGGTTCGGCGGACCACCTGCTCCGCCTCATCAACGATGTGCTGGACCTCTCCAAGGTGGAGGCCGGCAAGATGACGCTCGCCTCGGACCCGGTCCAGGTGGAGGCGGTGGTGGACGCCGTGGTGCAAGGCCTCCACCCCCAGGCCGCCAAGCAGGGAGACACCCTGGAAGCCGAGATCCCCGCGAGCCTTCCGCCCTTCCTGGGGGACGCCACCAAACTGCGCCAAATCCTCTACAACCTGCTCAGCAACGCCTGCAAATTCACCGAACAGGGGAACCTGAAAGTCTCGGTGGAGGCCTTTGAAAAAGCCTCCGCTCCCTGGCTCCGCTTCCGGGTCAGCGACACGGGCATCGGCATGAGCGAGGAGCAGTTGGCGCGCCTCTTCCAGGACTTCACCCAGGCCGAGGAAAGCACCAGCCGCCGGTATGGCGGGACGGGACTGGGCCTCTCCTTGAGTCGCCGTCTCGCCCAACTCATGGGCGGAAGCATCTCCGTCGAGAGCGAACCGGGAAAGGGCTCCACCTTCACCCTGGAAATCCCCGCGCCGCCCCTTCCGGGAGGCGCGTCATGACCCGGCTCCTGTTGGTGGAGGACAACGAGCTCAACCGGGATGCGCTCGGCCGTCTCCTCACCCGACGCGGTTTCACCGTCACCTTCGCGCCGGATGGGCCCAAGGCGCTCGAGCTGGCCGAGCGCGACGCGCCAGACCTGATCCTGCTGGACATCGGTCTCCCCGGCATGGATGGCCACGAAGTCGCCCACGCACTGCGGGCCCGGGTCGCGACCGCGCGCATCCCGATCATCGCCCTCACGGCCCACGCGACCGCCCACGACCGGGAATCGGCGCTCGCGGCGGGGTGCGACGACTTCGAGGTGAAGCCGGTGGCCATGGCCTCGCTCCTGGCCCGGATTGAAGCTCAATTGGCGAAAAGGGGGCATCCATGACCGTGATCTCCGCCTTGCGCGCCCCCTGCCCCGCCCTACCTTCATCGGGCAGACCGCCCGCGTCGACGGGGGCCCCATGCGCTTGAAAAGGCTCGTTCCCGTGATCCTGGCCCTCCCGGGCTTGTCGCTCCTTGCCGCGACCCAACAGGAGCCCCCCCCCAATCCCCAGGCCATGCAGGACCTCCTGGAGCTCATGCGGACGCCGGTGGTGTCCGCCTCCAAGCAAGAGGAACCTCTCGCCGACGCGCCCGCGACGGTGATCGTCCTCCAGCGGAGCGATCTGGAAGCCCGGGGCTACACCGAGCTGTCCCAGATCCTCGACGACCTGCCCGGCATGGATGTGGTGCGTCCCTACGGCGCGGACTATGTGAAGAACTACTGGCGCGGCTACCGCACGGACATCGGCGATCCCTACCTCGTGATGGTGGATGGCGTTGTCTTCAATCACCTCTGGTTCGACACCGCGGACACGCCCCTCGTCACCTATCCCATTTCCGCCATCGAACGGGTGGAAGTGGTCTACGGCCCCGCCTCGGCCCTCTACGGCGCCAACGCCTTCATGGGCGTCATCAACCTCATCACGCGCAAGCCGCTCCAGGATGGCTTCCAGGCCCACGGACGCTTCACGGGCGGAAGCTTCGACACCCGCATCGGGGATATTTACGCCTCCCAGCGTTCCGGCGATTTCTCCTTCACCCTCGCCGCCCGGAAGGACGATGGCGATGTGGATGAGGACGCCGCGAACCGCTACGAGTACACCAAGCCTTCCTACTACGCGAACCGCGGCCTGTGGGGCTCGGTGCTGGATGATCCGGGCCTCGCGGGTTCGCCGGAATCCGAGCATCAGAACCACGCGGTGGACGCGCGGGTGACCTGGAAGGGCCTGGAACTGGGACTCCAGCAGCTCTGGATGGACACCGGCTACGGCGTCGCCTACGCGGCGGATGAAAGCCAAAGCCAGGGGCGGTGGATCCGCCCTGAGACGAGCTTCTACCTGCGTTGGAAATCGGATCTCAGTGACCGCCTCAGCACCACGGCCATGGCCCGCTACCGCATGAGCGGCGTGGACAACGGCTCCTACGATGTGGAGTCCTACTACGGCTACGGATCGGGCACCACCTCCGTGCTCACCCAGTACGAAACGCTAAATTCAAGCCTCGATTACAGCCAGGACTTCGAATTCCGCGTGAGTCCGAGCCTAGCCTTCAACGGCGGCTTCGACCTGGAGCAAAAGACGCTACAGAAGGCCTACCTCACCACCGGGGCCCCCGCGCCGCCCCCGGATGGCGCCCTCTCGGATGGCAACCACTTCAGCGTGCTGGACCGCGCGGTCTACCTCCAGGGACGCTACAGGATCACGGCGGGCCAGCAGCTCACCCTCGGCGTCCGCTCGGACAGCGATGGCCTCTTCGGATCCGCCACCACCCTTCGCGGCGGCTATGTGCTGAACCGCGGCCCCTGGGGCTTCAAGGCGCTCTACGGCCAGGCCTACCAGCAGCCCATCGCGCGCTACCTCTACGGCGGCACCTCCGGCACGGGTTCCAACGCCTCTCTCCGCCCGGAACGCTCCAACACGGCGCAACTCAGTGGCTCCTACACCCTCCATGCCATCGGCTTCACCCTGGACCTCTACCAGACCCACAACCGGGCCATCATCCAGAAGGCCGGGCCCATCGTGGCCAACACCGGGGACCAGGATGTGACCGGCGCGGACTTCGGCGTCCAGGCGGTTCTGCCGGTGTCCTGGGTGGATCAGTGGAAGGTGTGGGGCTACTACTCCCGCTATTTCCACGCGGTGAACCGCCTGGGCGCGCCCATGGATCTGGAAGTTCCAAGCGGCGACCTGGCCTGGAACAAGGTCTGGTTCGGCACGACGGTGGTGTTCAATCCGCGCTTCGACGCGACGCTGCTCGCGCGCTACCTCGGGCGGCGGACCACCGTGCCCACCAATCCAGTCGGGGAAGTCGGAGGCTACGGCACGGTGGATGTGAATGTGAATGTCCATGATCTGGGATGGAAGGGGCTCGGCGCGTCCCTGCGGGTGGCAAATCTCACCAACCGCGCCTACGCCCAACCGGGAGAACGGGATGCGGGTGCCGGGTTCACACCGGGCGGCTTCGTCGGCCCCACCTGGGTGGGCTCGAAGAGCTACTACAACTCGCTCCTGCCCCAACCCGGCCGGGCCATCCAGGTGTCAGTGTTCTTCGATTTCTAGGGCCCGGAACCGCGTGCCATCGGGGATATCGAGGCCGAAGGACTCCCGCAGCACGCGGGGAACTTCTCCTGGTTCGAGGATGCGTTCTTCCGCCTGATCGCCCGTCACGGCTGTGAAGCTCAGGTTCCGCAGCACGAGCCGACCCTCGGGCGTGACCCGCTGAGCGGTGAGGGTCTTGAGGAAGCGGCTTTCCGGGAAGGTGCTCGTGTACCAGTTGCCCATCTCGAAATCCACGGGGTGGCGCGGGCTCGGCTCGAAGGCGTAGAGATCCATCCAACCGACGAGTTGCTTGGACTGGAGCACGCGGAGCGGGCCCTCTTCCACGACGCGGTAGGTGCGACCGAACTGGGAATGAGCTTCGCCATCCATGGGCACGGGATGGAGCAGGCCTTCGCCGCCGAATCCCACATCCGCGAGCAGGTTCGAACGGTCCAGCTTCACCCGTAGGAGCATGTGGGTGCGGGGCAACACGGCCTCCGTGCCCAGGCGCACCCGGGCCTCGAAGGGATCCACCTCGAAGCCGGCCTCCCGCAGCACCGCGAGGAAGAGGGAATTCTGCTCGAAGCAGTAGCCACCCCGACGCCGCCGCACGAGTTTGGCCTGGATGGAATCGAGATCGAGCCTGATCCCTTCGCCCATCTGGATCGCCACATTCTCGAAGGGGATGGTGGTGGCATGGGCGAAGTGCAGCGCCTGCAGGGTGGCGAGGTCCGCCTTCACCACGCCCTCAAAGCCGATGCGGCGGAGGTAGGCCTTGAGATCCAGGTCCGCCATCAGTGGACCTTCCAGGCGTCGAGGGTGCGGCGGATCTGAGCCGCGTGAACCTCCAGGTGCTCGGCGTAGATCTTCAGCCAATCCCAGGTGGTGTAGGGGCCGGAGTGGGTGTGGCGGCCTTCCTTGTCCCAGGCGGCATCCGGCAGGCGGCGGAGGAGCGCGGTCGTGTTGGCGCGCACCGTCTCGATCGTGGCGAAGGCGAGGTCCACAGGGTGCGCATGGTAGTCGAAGCGCCGCGCCCATTCGTTCTCGTCGTACCCCACGATGAGCGGATCCGGTTCCGCCAGCAGCAGGCGGATGCGGGTCGCGCCGTAGGTCTCGGAATCCGCGCAGTGGACCACCACCTCGTGGGCGCTCCAGGCGCCCTCCTTGGGCCGCCAGAGACGCGCAGCCTCGGGAACCTCATCCCAGGCCTCCCGCAGGAGCGCCGGGCCCTCTTCATAGCGCTTCAGGAAACTCTCCCTCTGGGTGTGCGGCGGCATGGGGGCTCCTTGGCCAGAGCATAGGCTGGCTGGACTCAGAATCGCGGGTGGATTGTGTTCGCCTTGACGAACCGCCAGGCGACGCGGCCTGAAGCTTGTATGAATAATCCGTCATGCAAGTCCGATTGACCAAGACCCCGTCCCGGGCCTAGCATCCTGTCATCACATCCATTTCATCCGCTCGAAGGGACAACCCATGTTTCATTGGATCTGGATCATCCTGATCGGCCTCGTGGTGGGCGCGATCGCCAAACTGCTCATGCCTGGCAAGGATCCCGGAGGCTGGATCATCACCGCGCTCCTGGGCATCGCCGGGTCCATTCTCGGCACCTGGATCGGGAGGGTGCTGCACCTCTACACCAAAGGCGAAACCGCCGGCATCCTCATGTCCCTCGTGGGCGCGATGATCCTCCTTGGGATCTATCACATGGTCCGCCGCAAGACGGCATGACTCCCGGCCGCGACGCGCACACCCTCCGCAAACTGGCGGGCCTGCTCGCCGGGTGGCTGGCTTGTGTCTTCCTGGTCGCCACGGCGGAAGGACTCATCCGCCTGTCCCCCGTGGCGCTTCCCGCCGCCTGGATCGGACTCGGCGCGATCTTCCTCGCGGCGATGGCGGGCGGCTATCTCTGCGCCCTCATCGCCAAGGACCGGATGATCCCGAGGATCCTCCTCGCCATTGTCCTCTTCACCGGCCTCGCCTATGGCATCAGCCCCGCCGCGTCCCCCGGCTCCCAGCCGGTGCTGCTGGCCATCCTGGGCGCGGTGGGTGTCTACTTGGGCGCATGGATGAAGCAGGGGTAGCCCCATGAGCGCGTTGCAAAGCCTGGCGACGATCCTGGGCCTGGGCTTCGTCTCCGGGGTGAACCTCTACCTCGGCGCGCTGGTGACGGGCCTCGCCATCCGCTTCCATCTCGTCACCAACCTGCCGCCGGAGCTGGGCATCCTCGCCCACCCCGCCGTGCTCATCGCCAGCGGCCTCCTCTTCGCGCTGGAGTTCTTCGCGGACAAGATCCCGGTGGTGGCGAGCGTGTGGGACGCGGTCCACACCTTCATCCGCCCCATCGGCGGCGCGCTGCTGGCGCTCGGCGCAGCCGGCCATCTTGATCCGACGGTCCAGGTCCTCGCCGCGCTGGCCGGAGGCACCCTCGCTCTCGGAACCCACAGCGCGAAGATGGGCTTCCGCCTCGCCGCCCATGTGGCGCCGGAACCCGCCACCTTCACCGCCATCAGCACGGCCGAGGATGTGGGCGTGGCGGGGCTGCTGGTGCTCGCCTTCACCCACCCGGTGGTGGCCCTCGTCATCCTGATCCTCCTCATCGCCGCACTGGTCTTCGCGATTCCAAGGCTGTGGCGCATTCTGCGCTTCCTCCTCCGCGCCGCCGGGGGACGCCTCCGATCCTTCTTCGCGACAGCGAAACGGGACGAACCCCCCCCCTGGGCGCAGGACGCCATCCACGCCCTGGATCCGGATGCGCGGGGCGTTGTGGCGCTGGGCTACGCCTGGACGCTGAAAGGCGCGCCCCGGCTGCGGGATGGCTGGCTGGTGGGCGCCCGGGGCGAATGGCACTTCATCTGCAAACGCTGGGGAAAGACCAAGACCCATCACCTCGTCACGGACCTTCCCCAGGCCCTGCGCCGGGATCGTGGCCTCTTCTACGACACGGCCATCTTCCTGGTGGCCGCCCGACCCATCCGATTCTTCGTTCCGAAAGATTGGTCACCCTGGCTTCCCAAAGACATTTGACAATTCCCCCTGTTTTTTTTCTTGGGAATACCCCCATACTTGACACCGGGCCCGCATCGGCGGGTTCAAGCAAGCGCAAGGCCTCCGTTCCTGGAAGGAGCCGTGCCAGATCTTCTCCAGGACGAATGCAAGGGAGTCAACATGCCGCAGGGC
>JAFDVN010000035.1 GCA_018269025.1 Acidobacteriota bacterium
CCCAAGGAGAAGGTCTACACCCGGATGGAAAGCCTCATCCATCACTTCAAGCTCATCATGCACGGCATAGACATGCCCGTGGGCGAGGTCTACAGCGCCACCGAAGCCGCCAACGGCGAGCTGGGTTTCTACCTCGTCAGCGATGGCGGCAAGAACCCCTACCGCATCCATGTGCGCCCGCCCTGCCTACCCATCTACAGCAGCTTCGATTCCAAGGTGCGTGGACGGCTGATCGCCGACGCCGTCTCCGAACTGGGCGCCATGAATGTGATCGCAGGCGAACTGGATCGGTAGATCAGAACCCGGATCCGTCCAACCGACTCCGGTAATCATCCCTTAGCCGGTCCAGGTAACGCACGAGCTGAGCCGTTTCCTCCGGAGCCAAGGCGCGGTCCAGGTGCCCCACGAGTGCATCCAGGCGCACGCGCACCCGCGCTTCCAGCTCGATTCCCGCCTCCGTGATGCGCACCATGCTGCCGCGCTTGTCGTGGTGGCAGGTGTGGCGCTCCACCAGATCACGACCTTCAAGCCGGTCCACCAGCCGCGGCATATCCGCGAAGCGGTAGATGACCCGGCTCCGCAAGTCCTTGATCATGTAGCCCTGCGACGGGCCACCCCGGAGGATGCGCAGCAGGTTGTACTGCTGGCTGGAGAGCCCTTCCGGTTCGAAGACTTCCTTTTCCTGGATGTGAGCCACATATTCCCGCGTGAGCAGGATGGCCAGGGCCAGCTCTTGGCCGGGAGCCACATCCTTGGAGATCTTCAGCTCTTCGCGGACATCCATCGTCTAATTATGCATAAGCTCTGCCGGGATCAACCCGGTAAGTTATCTGATATTTCAATGTTTCCACACACGAGTTCCCGGACGCGATTCGCCCTGTCCCTCGCAGCCCAACCGCTTGGACCACAGGCCGTGGCCGGAGGCGCGCGGGCCGGTAAACTGGTGAGTCTGGGAGCTCGCCATGAATCACCCCCTGCCGCCGGAGACCAGCGACCACGCGATGGCCCCGGGCGAACGCCTGCCCCAGTCTGAGCAGAAGGAATTCAGCCCCGAATCGCTCGCCGAGATCGCGGCCATCGCCGCCAAGTACCCGGACAAGCTCGCGGCGACGCTGCCCGCGCTGCACATCGCCCAACGCGACTTCGGCTTCGTGAGCCTCGCCGCCATGAAGGCCGTCGCCAAGGCGCTCGCGATCCCCGAAGGCCATGTGTTCGGCGTCGCCAGCTTCTACACGCTTTACCAGAAGCATCCCGTGGGGAAGTTCCATCTCCAGGTCTGCACCAACCTGCCCTGCGCCCTCGCGGGCGGCGCGCAGTTGCTCGAAAAGGTCTGCGCGAAGACCGGCGTGAAGCCCGGCGAAGGCGCCAGCAAGGACGGCCTCTGGAGCATCGAGGAAGTGGAGTGCCTGGCTTCCTGCGGCTCGGGGCCCTGCCTCCAGGTGAATTCGGATGTCTACGAAGAGTTCGTGGACGAGAAGAAGCTCGATGAAATCTTCGAAGCCTGCAAGCGCGGCGAAGTCCGCGCCTGGGCGAAGTAGGGCTCTAGGGAGCTTACGGTGGCTTGCTTCCCAGAAAACCTACCTATTGAACGCGGCTATTTCGCGGCAACTGTTGATCAGAGCAAAGGCGGGCCTTTGCTTGTGCCTGTCCAAACATGGGAGCCTAAGGCGGTAGGAGCTGTGTTTCTTGGCAACAATGCTGGTGCGCCGATGGCTGCGAACGGAACACAGCTTGAACGACTTGCGAGCGTGCTAAGAGGCGACGATCCGGCCCACAGATATGCCCTCCCAATCGTAGAACTACTAGTGATGGCAGATTCACACCCTGTTCGTGATTTGGTTTGGAGCAGGAACGGTGCGCCTTCGCTCATCCTCTTTTTGAATGGCTCTGCAACCCCGGATGGTGCAACGACTCGGACAGCAATTAGAGATGGAGTGCTTGATTTTCTTGTTGGCGGCTCTATTGGATCCGCAAGTCTCTTAGTCACTATTGGGGGAAGAGCGAAGGATATCGCCCAAGAAAATCAAGTCGGGCTTCAACAGAAATTTTCCAGATGCTTCGCATTTCAACATCCAAGTCTCGGTGATTTCGCTGCCCAATTCGCGCGGTTGTCGGCCAAGCGCCGAAGCGAAGGGCAAAATACAAATCGCTCAAATGCCTTAGATGAAGTTCGTTTGTGGGGAGAATCCTAATGGCCGCCATCCGCACCAAGCACGATCCCCAGCGCTACACCTTCGTCGGCTACGGTACCGACAAGTACCCGGCCCTGCTGCTGCGCGGCGCGGGCGACCTGGACAACTGGAAGCTCGCCACCTACGAAGCCAAGCACGAGGGCTATGCGGCCCTGAAGCAGGCCCTGAAGATGGAGCCGGTCGCTGTCATTGAGGAGATGAAGACGAGCGGCCTTCGCGGCCGCGGCGGCGCGGGCTTCCCCTGCGGCATGAAGTGGTCCTTCATGCCCAAGGACACCCCCGAGAAGAAGCTCACCCGCTACCTCGTCATCAACGGCGATGAAGGCGAACCGGGCACCTTCAAGGACCGCGCGATCCTCGAATACAACCCCCACCAGATGATCGAGGGCATCGTCATCGCCTGCCACGCCATGCAGGCGCACACGGCCTTTGTCTACATCCGGGGCGAATTCCTCTGGCTCATCGAGAAGCTGGAGGCCGCCATCGAGGAGGCCCGGGGCAAGGGCTATGTGGGCAAGAACATTCTCGGCAGCGGCTTCGATTGCGAGATCGTCGTCCACCGCGGCGCGGGGGCCTACATCTGCGGCGAGGAAACGGCGCTACTCAATTCGTTGGAAGGCCGCCGGGGCGAGCCCCGCGTGAAACCGCCCTTCCCGGCCGCGAAGGGCGCGTTCGGCCAGCCCACCACCATCAACAATGTGGAGACCATCGCCACCGTGCCGCCGATCCTGCGCATGGGTGGCGCGGAGTACGCGAAGCTCGGCACACCGAAGAACAGCGGCACCCGCGTCTTCTGCGTGAGCGGCCAGGTGAAGCGCCCCGGCCTTTACGAGTTGCCCCTCGGCCTTCCCCTCGACTTCATCCTCAACGAGCTGGCCGGTGGCACTTCGACAGGCAAGAAGATCAAGGCCGTCATCCCCGGTGGCGCCTCCGCCCCCGTCTTCGACGCGAACGACCTCGACTGCGCCATGGATTTCGACGCCGTGCGCGCCAAGGGCTCGATGGCGGGTTCCGGCGGCATCATCGTCATGGACGAAGACACCTGCATCGTCCAAGCCTGTCTGCGCCTGCTGCGCTTCTACGCCCACGAAAGCTGCGGCCAGTGCACCCCCTGCCGCGAAGGCTGCAACTGGCTGGAGATGATCCTCCACCGCATCGAACACGGCGAAGGCCGCATGGAAGACCTCGCCACCATCGAGCAGATGACCCCCCGCATCGCCGGCCGCACCCTCTGCCCCCTCGGCGACGCCGCCTGCGGCCCCATGGACTCCATGCTCAAGAAGTTCCG
>JAFDVN010000036.1 GCA_018269025.1 Acidobacteriota bacterium
CGTCATCCAGATCCGCCAGTAGCCCATCGCTGCCGGGCATGAGCGGCACGCCCGCGGCGAGCATCGTGGCCTTGGCCTCGGCCTTGTTGCCCATGCGGCGGATGATCTCGGCGTTGGGGCCGATGAAGGTGATGCCGCAGGCGGCGCACACTTCCTGGAAGTGGGCGTTCTCGCTGAGGAAGCCGTAGCCGGGGTGGATGGCTTCCGCGCCCGTGATTTCCGCGGCGGCGATGAGGTTCGGGATGTTCAGGTAGCTCTTGGCGGAGGGCGCGGGGCCGATGCAGACCTCTTCATCCGCGAAGCGCACATGGAGCGCGTTGCGGTCGGCCTCGGAATAGACGGCGACGGTCTGGACGCCCAGTTCCTTGCAGGCGAGGATCACGCGAAGGGCGATTTCGCCGCGGTTGGCGATGAGCACCTTCTTGAAAGGCGGCTCTTCCCCCGCGTGGCTGGGGGCGCGGTGCCCCTTCTTCTTGATGGCGGAGGCCATCAGCCCACCCGGATCGCGAAGAGGCGCTCGCCGTATTCCACCGGCTGGCCATTCTCGACGAGGATCTTCACGACTTCGCCCGCCACATCGCACTCGATCTCGTTCATGAGCTTCATGGCTTCGACGATGCAGAGCGTCTGGCCCGGCTTCACTCGATCGCCCGCGTTCACGAAGGAGGGCGCGTTGGGGTTGGAGGCGCGATAGAAGGTGCCGACGATGGGGCTCGTCAGGTAATGGATGCCAGGCTCGTCCGCCGGAATGGCGGCGGGAGCAGGAGCGGGAGCGGCGGGGGCAGGCACGGCCATGGCTGCGGGCGCGGTCTGAGCGGCCACATGGGCCACGGGGCTTCCGAGGATCACGGGTGCCGGGGCCGGAGCCATCACCGTCACATCCCCGCCCTTGCGGATGCGGAAGCGCATTTCGCCCGCCTCGAATTCGAATTCGGCGAAGGATTCCCGCGCCACCAAGGCGATGAGCCCCTTGATCTCCTCCAGACCAACGGTGTTGGAACTCTTGGAAGACTTGGAAGCCGGGGCGGGTTTGCCGGAGGCGGGATTCTTCTTGCGGGCGCTCATTGGGACTCCGTTGGAATCTTTTTGGGCAGAGGGGCGATCATACCAGCCTGCCCCCAGGTCAGGTCAGGACGGATTTTCAGGGGCAGGGTTGGGTTCGGCTTCGGAAAGGGAGGAACCAGAAGGCTTACCCTTCACTTTGGCCCCGGCCTCCCCGGCCCGGTATTCCTTCCGGGCCGCGTCCAGGATGCCGTTCAGGAACTGGGTGCCTTCCTGATCGCTGAACTCCTTCACGATCTCCAGCGCCTCGTTGATGACGATGGGGAAGGGGATCTCCTTCTGGAACATCAGCTCGTAGAGGCCGAGGCGCAGCAGGTTGCGATCCACGGCGGCCATGCGGTGCAGCTTCCAGTGCTCCGCGTAGCGCTGGAGCGCCGCGTCAATGGGTTCCAGGTTGGCCCACACGCCGTCCACCAGGCGGCGCGCGTAGTAGAAGGCATCCCGGTTTAGGTCCTGGAGCGCGTAGAAGCCCGCGAAGACCTGGTCCGGCTGGTACTCCGTCAGGTCCATGGCGTAGAGCATCTGCAGGGCGTACTCGCGCCCCCGGCGACGGACGCCCATTACTTGCCGCTCTTCAACTGCCTGAGCAGGTCGGCCATTTCGAGGGCGCTCATGGCGGCTTCCCAGCCCTTGTTGCCCATCTTCACGCCCGCGCGGTCAATGGCCTGCTCGGCGGTGTCCGTCGTGAGGACGCCGAAGGCGATGGGCACGCCGGTCTGCATGGAAGCCTGGGCGACGCCCTTGGTCACCTCCGCCGCGATGAGGTCGAAGTGGGGCGTGCCGCCCCGGATCACGCAACCCAGCGCGATGACGGCGGCGTACTTGCCGCTCTTCGCCGCCTGCAGCGCGGCCAGGGGCAGCTCGAAGCTGCCCGGCACCTTGATGAGGTCCATTGCGTCGTCCGCCATGCCGTGACGGCGGAGGCAGTCCTGCGCCCCTCCCGTGAGGCGTTCGACGATGAAATCGTTCCAGCGCGACGCCACGATGGCGACGCGGTCGCCGCCGTGGACGCGAAGATGGCCCTCAAAGATCCCCATGGGAACCCCCCGAAAGGTGCTCAGAAGAGGACAAGACTAGCACGGACAGGGGAAAAGGCCAGGGAAGAGGTGGTGAGGGGTGAGGCGGCGAGGTCAAACCTCATCCCTCGCCACCTCGCCCCTACCTACGCACCCGTGACTCGCGTCCCAGAATCAGGGCGCTAGACTAGAGCGTTTCGCTCGGAGGCTCCGCCATGGCTCAGATCGAGTCCACCCCCCAGTTCGTGAAGGCCGTTTACGAGAAGATGGCCGCCAACCTGAAGGTGGTGCGGCAGCGCCTGAACCGTCCGTTGTCTTTGGCCGAGAAGATCGTCTACGGACACTTGGACCAGCCCGCGACGCAGGAGATCGTCCGCGGCAAGAGCTACCTGGACCTGCGTCCGGACCGCGTGGCCATGCAGGACGCGACGGCGCAGATGGCGCTGCTCCAGTTCATGTCCTCGGGCCGCAGCGAGGCCGCCGTGCCCAGCACGGTCCATTGCGACCACCTCATCCAGGCCGAGGTCGGCAGCGAGAAGGACCTCGCCCGCGCCAATGACGAGAACCGGGAAGTCTACGACTTCCTCCACTCCGTCTGCGAGAAGTACGCCCTCGGCTTCTGGAAGCCCGGCAGCGGCATCATCCATCAGGTCGTGCTGGAGAACTACGCGTTTCCCGGCGGCATGATGATCGGGACCGACTCCCACACCCCCAACGCGGGCGGCCTCGGCATGGTCGCCATCGGCGTCGGCGGCGCGGACGCGGTGGATGTGATGGTGGGCCTGCCCTGGGAGCTGAAAGCCCCGAAGCTCATCGGCGTGAAGCTCAGCGGCAAGCTGAACGGCTGGACCTCGCCGAAGGATGTGATCCTCAAACTGGCCGGCATCCTCACCGTGAAGGGGGGCACCGGCGCCATCGTCGAGTACTTCGGCGAAGGCGTGGATTCCATCTCCTGCACGGGCATGGGCACCATTTGCAACATGGGCGCGGAAATCGGCGCGACCACGAGCCTCTTCCCCTTCAATCACCGCATGGCCGACTACCTTCGGGCCACCGGGCGCGAGGAAATCGCCCAGCACGCCGAAACCCACGCGGACCTGCTCAAGGCCGATGACGGCGCCGAGTACGACCAGGTCATCGAGATCAACCTTTCGGAGCTGGAGCCCCACATCAACGGCCCCTTCACCCCGGACCTCGCGTGGCCGCTGTCCAAGTTCGCCGCCGCCGTGAAGGAGAAGGGCTACCCCGAGGAGTTGAAAGTGGGCCTCATCGGAAGCTGCACCAATTCTTCCTACGAGGACATGGAGCGCGCCGCCTCCATCGCCCGCCAGGCCTTGGATCATGGCGTGAAGGCGAAGAGCGAATTCACCATCTCGCCCGGCTCGGAGCAGATCCGCGCCACCATCGCCCGGGACGGCCAGATGGCCACCTTCACGGAAGTGGGCGGCGTTGTCCTCGCCAACGCCTGCGGCCCCTGCATCGGCCAGTGGAAGCGCCACGATGTGAAGAAGGGCGACAAGAACTCCATCATCACGAGCTTCAACCGCAACTTCACGGGCCGCAACGACAGCAACCCCGAGACCCACGCTTTCGTCGCTTCCCCTGAGATCGTGACGGCCTTCGCCATCGCCGGCCGCCTCACCTTCAACCCGGAGACGGATGAGCTCACGGGCGCGGACGGCAAGGGCTTCAAGCTCAAGAGCCCCTTTGGCGACGAGCTGCCCAAGCGCGGCTTCGACAAGGGACACGCCACCTACCAGGCGCCCCCGGAGGATCGCAGCGGCATCACGGTGAAGGTGGACCCGGCTTCCAACCGCCTCCAACTCCTCGAACCGTTCAAGGCCTGGGAGGGCACCGATCTCACGGACCTGCCCGTGCTCATCAAGGCCAAGGGCAAGTGCACGACGGATCACATCTCCATGGCCGGCCCCTGGCTCAAGTTCCGCGGCCACCTGGACAACATCTCCAACAACCTGCTCATCGGCGCCATCAACTTCTTCAATGGGGAAGCCAACAAGGTGAAGAACCAGCTCACCGGCGAGTACGGCGAAGTGCCCGCCACCGCCCGCGCCTACAAGGCCGCCGCCCAAGCTGGAAAACTTGGCGGCTGGGTCGTCATCGGCGATGAGAACTACGGCGAAGGCAGCTCCCGCGAGCACGCCGCCATGGAGCCCCGCTTCCTCGGCGGCCGCGCCATCATCGTCAAGTCCTTCGCCCGCATCCACGAGACCAACCTGAAGAAGCAGGGCATGTTGCCGCTGACCTTCGCCAATCCGAGCGACTACGACAAGATCCAGGAAGACGACCGCATCAGTATCGAAGGCCTCACCACCTTCAAGCCCGGCGTGCCCCTCACCATGGTCGCCAAGCACAAGGACGGCAGTGAGGACCGCATCACCCTGAACCACACCTATAACGATCAGCAGATCGCGTGGTTCAAGGCGGGGTCCGCGCTGAACCTGATGGGCAAAAAGTAGCCCGCGAAGGGCCGCGAAGGAAGAACATGAAGGGCCGCGAAGGGAGACCGGCGCGGCCTTTTTGTTTGGGAGAAAAGCGAATCAACAGGGATGAAGGGGATGAAGGGGATAGACTGGCCCTGCTTTTCATCCCCTTTATTCCTTTTATCCCTGTTCGTTTAGCTTTTTCCCTTCATTCCTGGAGATTTACATGGCTACTGACGCCGCACCCAGCAAAGGCCTCAAGATCACCGTGATCATCCTGCGCACGCTGATGGGGCTGCTGTTCCTGTTCTCGGCGGCCTATTACTTCCTCAAGCTGCCGGTGCCGCCGTTGCCGCCGGGGGATCTGAAGACCTTCAACGACGGATTGATGGCGGCCCACTACCTGCTGCCGGTGGTGAAGGGGCTGGAGCTGGTCTGCGGGCTGGCCTTTGTGTCGGGGCGCTTCGTTCCCCTGGCTTCGTTGCTGATCGCGCCGATCATCGTGAACATCCTCTGCATCGCGATCTTCCTGGCCCACGAGACGCTGATCCTGGCCCTCTTTCTAGCGGTCGTGAACGCGCTGGTCGCCTACTATCACCGTGCGACCTACGCGCCGCTGTTCAAGGCGAAATAACCACGCGGAGGGCAGCTGAGAAAGGCCGGAGGGCAGCGGAGGAGACCTGATGGGCCCTTCTCCGCTGCCCTCCGCTTCTCCGCGTCCTCCGCGTGGTATGCCTTTTCTTGAATGATGCGAGCATCATCAGATCCAGAGGTGCGATCATGACCTTCCCGAGACCCTTTCTTCTTGCCCTAATCGCAGGCTCGCTTTTGGCGCAGTCGCCTTTCCAGGCGGATGAAGCCGCGTGGCGGGCGAAGCGGTTGGCGAATCTGACGAAGCCGGATGGCTGGCTGAGTGTTTCGGGTCTGGATTGGTTGTCCTCGGGTGACAACTCCATCGGCTCCGCGCCGGACGCGGCGTTGAAGCTGCCCGCCAAGGCCCCCGCACGGGTGGGCACGCTTACCTGGAAGGACGGGAAGGTCACCTTCAAGGCCGCTGAAGGCGTGACGCCAATGCTGGGGGGCAAGCCCTTCCTGGAAGGCGAACTGAAACCCGATGACCCGGCCTCCACCGTCGTCCTCGGGGATCTCCACTTCGGCGTCATCGCCCGGGGCAAGCGCATGGGCCTGCGCCTGCGCGATCTCCATAGCGAGACCTTCGCGCGCTTCAAAGGCATCCCCGCCTTCGCGCCGGACCCCGCCTACCGCGTCGTCGCCGACTTCCACCCCTACATGCCCATGAAGGACACGAAGGTGGCCACGGTCATCGGCACGCCCATGGACGCCAAGATCCCCGGCCGCGTCACCTTCACCTTGCAAGGCAAGACGATGGCCCTGGAGCCGGTGCTGGACGACGACGGCGTGACGCTCTTCTTCATCTTTCGGGATGGCACGACGGGCCACGGCACCTACCCGGCCGGGCGCTTCCTCTACGCCGAGCCCGCGAAGGACGGGAAAGTTATGCTCGACTTCAACCGCGCCGAGAACCCGCCCTGCGCCTTCACCCTCTACGCCACCTGTCCCATGGCGCCGGAGGAGAACACCCTGCCCATTAAGGTCGAAGCGGGCGAGAAGGACCCGCACATGCACTGAGTCGCCACTTCAGAACTCGCCGCAACAATCGGGTGGGACGAGATCCTGCCGGGTTGGAAGCTGAGAGATCGGAGCGACCATGCACCTCCTCGACAACCTCTTCTGGCACACCTTCATGGGGCCCCACGCGCATTTCGCGACAGGGACCGATCGCGCCAAGCGCTATGTGCGGGGGATCTCTCCCATGCTTGGCTTCCCTGACCAAGCCCACCCCGACTTCACGGGGATGGAGGCCTTCTTCGACCTCGGCGAACGGGTCTACACCGATGGCTGGTCCGGCCCCGCGCCGAGTGGATGGCAGGTGGAGATGGAATCCACCATGTTCAAGATGATCTGGGACGGTGCCATTCCCGAGGCCGATGCCGCTCCGGAGGCCGTGGCGCTCGGCCCAGAGCACGCCGAAGCCGCCTACGATCTCGCGATGCTCACGAAACCCGGCCCCTTCGGCCTCCGCACCCTCGAACTGGGGGAGTACTTTGGGATCTTTGAGGAGGGCCGCCTCGTCGCCATGGCGGGTGAGCGCCTCCACGCCGGGCCTTTGCGGGAGATCAGCGGCGTCTGCACCCACCCGGACTTTCAAGGAAGGGGCTACGCCAAGCGCCTTATGCTCAAACTGATCCGCCGCGAGATGGGTCGCGGCGAAACGCCCTGCCTCCATGTGGCCAGTGGCAACACGACCGCCCACGGTCTCTATCTGCGCATGGGCTTTCGGGACCACCTGGAATCAGCCGTGCGAATCGTCTCGCGGGAAGGCTAATCAACCTTCCTGAACCAGCGCGTTCACCTCAGCCATGAGGATGGGCAACTTCCCTTCGGCCACGCTCCAGACCAACTGATCATCCACATCGGCGTAACCATGGATAAGGAGGTTCCGGAAGGCGATGATGCGCTTGTGCTCGCTGATGCGCGCGGCGAGGAACGAATCCTCCTTCGCCAATTGGCTCAAGGCCTCTCCGATGATCTCGAATTCCCGCTCCACCGCGGCGCGAAGCATGGGATCGCTCGTGTAATCCTGGAAGGATTTCCCGCGAATGAAGTCCGAGACCAGGCCAGAGGCGCGCTGGATGTCGAACAAGAACTTCCTGGATTCAAGACGCATAGAGGAGGGCTTTGGATCGGGAGATGGACTCCAGAAGGTAGGGGTTCTTCACGCTTCCCGCCGTGACAAGATCCACGGACCTTCCGAAAAGCCCCTCAAGGGCTTCGTGTAATCCAAAATAGGTGTCCGCATAGTCCCGGGATGGGATGTCCTCGAACTCGATGAGGAAGTCCAGGTCGCTTCGGTCTGGCTTGAACGAACCCGTAGCCGCCGAACCGAACAACTCCAGCTTTCGCACACGGTGTTCGCGGCAAATCCGCTCCAGCTCCGCCCTCTGTTCGATAAGCTCTGGAATCATGCCCTTCCGCTCCTGCCACTACCATAGCTTGGGCGCAGACATCTGTCTTTCGTTCTCGAAGGCACGCTAACCTAACGCCATGGCCGACTTCCGCATCTATCACAACGCCCGGTGCTCCAAGAGTCGGGGGGCCTGCGAGTTGGTGGCGGAGGCGGGCCATTCGGCGGAGCTCATCACCTATCTGGAAACGCCGCCGACAAAGGCGGAGCTTCAAGGCCTGCTCAAGAAGCTCGGCATGAAGGCCACTGAATTGCTCCGGACGGGTGAGCCCCTGTTCAAGGAGCACTACGCGGGTCGCGCGTTGAGTGAGGCCGAGGCGCTGGAGGCGATGCTCGCCCACCCCATCCTCATGGAGCGGCCCATCGTCGTGCGGGGCGATCGGGCCGTGGTGGCCCGACCTCCGGAGCGGGTGAAAGAGCTGTTCTGATCCGGTAGCCTGGGGATCTCACCCCGGAGCCGCCATGATCACCAAGGACCAGCTCGCCGCATCCATGCTGCGGGATTGCGATGTCGCGCTGCACCTTTACAGCAAATTGAAACCGGAAGATGCGGCCTACCGGCCCAGCGAGAAGCAGCGATCCGCGCTGGAGCTGCTGCGCTACCTCTCCATCTGCGCGGCGGCGGGTATTGATTGTTCGGCCCACGCGGATTGGAGCCGCTTCAAGGCCTTCGGCGATCGCGCGGCCGCGATGTCCTTCGAGGGTTTTCCCGCCGCGATGGAGGCCCAGAAGGCGGCCATCGAGGCCTTCTTCAGCGGCGTGAGCGAAGAGGCCCTGGAGACCCAGGAAGCCCCTCTCCCCGGCGGGCGCGGCGCGGCGACCCTCGGCCTCGCGATCCTCAACGGTCCTCAGAAATGGCTCAACGCCTACAAGATGCAGCTCTTCCTCTACGCCAAGGCCTGTGGGCACGAGCACCTCGTCACCTCCAATGTCTGGGGCGGCATGGACATGCCCCCGAAGGCCTGAAGGTGCGCGCGCTTGCGGCTGTCGTCCTCATCGCACCGCTTGTCGCGGGCAACCCGCCCGAGTGGTCGAAGCCCGTCGCGCCCTTCCACATCGCGGGGCCGGTCTACTTCGTCGGCACGGCGGAACTGGGCTGCTACCTCATCCGGGGCAGCTCGGGATGCATCCTCATCAACTCCGGGCTGGCGGATTCGCCGAAGCTGATCCTTCAGAACCTGAAGACGCTTGGCGTGGAGCCTTCCTCGGTGGGGATTCTCCTCACGAACCAGGCCCACAGCGATCATGTGGGCGGATTTCACAAACTCAAGAAGGCCCTGAAGGCGAAGGTATGGGCCACGGCCGCCGACGCGCGGCTGCTGGAAAGCGGCGGCGCGGAGGATCCGGGCGGGCTGCCCCGCTACAAGGCCGTGAAAGTGGATCGCATCCTGAACGATGGCGAGGTGATGGTCTTCGGGGACCTGAAGCTGAAGGTAATCCTCACGCCCGGCCACACGCCCGGAAGCGTGAGTTACCTGCTCACCTATCCCGACGGTGGCGTCACGAAAACGCTTCTCTTCGCCAACCTGCCCACGGTGGTGATGCCCTTGAAGAATCCGAAGTATCCGGGCCTCGTCCGGGATCTCGACCTGAGCTTCGCGCGGCTGAAGGCCCTCCATCCCGATGTTTGGGTCGCGGCCCATGTGTCCCAGTGCGGCCTGCTGACAAAGGCCAAGACCGGCACCTTCGAGGATGCCGCGGGCTATTCGAAGGCCATCGCGGACTGCGAAGCGGACTTCGAAGCCAAGAAGAAGGCGGAGCTTCCCTGAGGTCCAATTCACCGCCGAGTCGCGGAGGGCGCGGAGAAGGCTGACCTTCCTTCTCCGCGGCCCTCCGCGACTCCGCTTGGTGCTTTTCCTCTTGGCTCACCCGCGTTGGCATATGGGTTGCTCTTGAGGTTCAGGCACCTTCGCCATCCTTGAAAGGAACCCTCATGACGACCTTCCCGTTGCGGAATGCCATCTTCGCGTGTGGCATCGCCACAGGCGCTGTCCTACCCGCGATGGCCCAGGCGCCCTTCGCGCCCGGCTCCAAGGCGTACCTCTATGAAGCCGAACGCGCCAAAGGCGTCGCGGCGGTGGAGGTCGGCGGCGAGGCCATCGCGGCCCGTCTCATTGATCTGAACGGCGCGACCGGCGGATGGGAAGTTCTGGTCCGCATGTCCAGCGGGAATCAGGGCTGGCGCGTCATCGTGGACCGGGATACCTGGACCGTGCGAAGCAAAGCGAAGGTTCCGAATCCGTGAGGCCGACAAAGGGTCGAGGGGCCGGGGCTCCAGTGCTCCAGCCCTCTCGATGCAGGCCTATCTTCTCCGCTGCCCTCCGCCCCTCCGCTTGCTCCGCGTAGTGCTTTTCGTCTCACTTCGCAAGCTTGCGGTGGATGAGCGGGAAGAGCGCGAAGGAGAGCCCGAAGACGATGTGCGCGGCCCAGTCCCAGAGCATCGGAACTTCGCGATTCCAGATGTCCGCGCCCTGGAGGAAGTGCATGACCGGCGGGATGAGCAGGTAGGGGCCGAGCATGGCGAAGATGCCGATGCCGAGCCCGAGCGCCACGGCCTGTCCGGCGGATTCCACATACCAGCGGCTCGCGAAGAAGCCGAAGGCCGCGCCATAGAGAAGCGAGGGCCCGAGCTGGTGGATGAGGAGCCCGGCGAGCAGCGCGTTGAGGTGGAATCCGTGGAGGCTCGCCTCGCCGGTGAAGGTGGAGCCGATGACCTGCACGGGGTAGAGGGGCGACTTGCCGAGGAAGAGGGCGAAGACCGCCATCATGACGACGGCCATGATGAGGCCCGCCACCTGCCCGGTGACGATGCCGGAGAGCAGGGTGCTCTTGCGCCGGGTGGCTTCGGTGATGCTGCTGGCATAGGCGTTCATGGGAATCCTCCAGGGGAGCCCGGGAGTTCCGGGCCACTCCCAACCTAGATTCGAAATAAAAACAATCAAAACTGTTTAAATTGTTTTTAATCCCTCCTAGACTCCTGCCGGGGAGGTGGAGCATGCATGGCCTGCACGAGAGCCAACAAAAGATCCTGGAGTTCCTCCTGGAACATCACGGCGCGTCCCTCGACGACTTGGCGGCCCACCTGGGCGTCACCCGCACCGCGGTCCAGGCGCATGTGGTTCGGTTGCTCGATCTGGGCTTCCTCGCTTTCGAAGATGTTAAAAGCGGCGTGGGGCGTCCGCGCCGCCGCTACCTCGTCACGGAGGAAGGCCTCGACGCCTTTCCCAAGAAGTACTCCTGGCTCGCCAACGCGATCCTAGCCCAGCTCGCGGGCCAGCTCGGTCCCAAAGGTTCGAGCCAATTCATGCGCGGGCTGGCAGAATCCGTGGCCGCGTCCTTGGGTTCGCCCATCCGCGAAGGAGACTCGCCCGCCGTCCGCGCGAAGCAGGCGACCGCCCTCATGAACGAACTGGGCTACCGCGCCACGCTCAAGCCCAGCCTGCCCGGCCGAGGGCCCGTCATCGAGGCGGTGAACTGCGTCTACCACTCCGTGGCGAAGGAACACCCCGAACTGTGCCAGTTCGATGTGAGCCTTCTGGAGCGCGTGTCCGGCATGGAGGTGCGTCTTGAAACCTGCATCGCCAGGGGCGGACCCAGTTGCCGGTTCCAGTTCACGAAGAAGGACTGAGGGCGGGCGTTCAGAGCGTCTTCAGATCCAGCACGAAGCGGTAGCGGACATCGTTCTTCATCATGCGCTCGTAGGCCTCGTTGACCTTCTGCACCGGGATGAGCTCGATCTCGGAGGTAATGCCGTGCTTCCCGCAGAAGTCGAGCATCGCTTGGGTCTCCTGGATGCCGCCGATGAGGGAACCGGCGAGGGTCTTCCGACCGCCGATGAGGGACATGGCCGCGACGGGCGTGGGCGCGGGGGGCACGCCAACGACGACCATGGCGCCGTCGAGGCCCAGCAGGCCCAGGTAGGCGTTGTAGTCGTGGGGGGCGGAAATGGTGTCGAGGATGAAGTCGAAGCGGCCGCGAAGCGTCTTGAAGGTCTCCGGGTCGGAGGTGAGGCCGAAGGCGTGGGCGCCGAGTTTCTTCGCGTCGGCCTCCTTCGCCTTGGAAGTGCTGAGCATCGTCACTTCCGCACCCATGGCGGAGGCGATCTTCACCGCCATGTGGCCGAGGCCGCCGAGTCCGACGATGCCGACCTTCGAGCCCTTGCCGACCTTCCAATGGTGAAGCGGTGAATAGGTGGTGATGCCCGCGCAGAGGAGGGGCGCCGCCGCGGCGAGGTCCAGATTCGAGGGAATGCGCAAGGTGAAGGCTTCGTCCACGACGACGCTGGAGGAGTAGCCGCCAAAAGTGGGCGTCACCCGATCCATCTCCGTGCTGTTGTAGGAGAAGGCCGCACCCTGCTCGCAGAACTGTTCCTGGTGGTGGCCGCAGGGGCCGCAGGTTCGGCAGGAATCCACGAGGCAGCCCACGCCCGCGAGGTCGCCGGGCTTGAAGCCCTTCACTTCCGCTCCGACCTTCGTCACGCGGCCCACCATTTCGTGGCCCGGCACCATCGGGTAGGTGGAGTTGCCCCACTCGCCCCGGGCCATGTGGATGTCCGAATGGCAGATGCCGCAGTAGGCCAGCTCGATCTCCACATCCTTCGGCCCCACGGCGCGGCGTTCGAGGGTGAATGGTGCGAGGGGCGAGGTGGCGGACTGCGTGGCGTAGGCCTTGGCGGTGGACATAGGGCGCTCCAGGGGTGTCAGGTAGTTTGAACCGCCAAGACGCGAAGCGCGCGAAGAAAAACAGATCACCACGGAGCCTCAGAGACACGGAGGGGCCCGGACCGGCGATGTGCCTCGTCATCTTCGCGCCTTTGCGGTGAGTGGCCTTTCGCCGCAACAATCGGGTGGGAGGATCTCCCCACCCGGCCGACGCTGGTGTCGGGAGGTTGAGATGCCGAAAAGCGACTACGCCAAAGTGGAATGGGCGATCCGGTTCATCCAGGACCACGCGCAGGCTCAACCCGAGCTGATCGAGGTGGCGGCGGAGGTTGGCCTCAGCGAATTCCACTTCCAGCGCCTCTTCCAGCGTTGGGCCGGGGTGAGCCCCAAGCGGTTCCTCCAATTCCTCACGCTGGAAGAGGCCAAGCGCCTGCTCGCCGAGTCCCGCAGCGTGCTGGAGACGAGCCACGCGGTGGGGCTTTCGGGACCCAGCCGCCTGCACGACCTCTTCTTGTCGCTGGAGCGCCTGACGCCGGGTGAATTCAAGGCCCAGGCGGAGGGGCTCACGGTGCAATGGGGCGTGGAGGACACGGCCTTCGGGCCGGCCCTGTTCGCGGCCTTGCGGCGTGGTGATGAGGAACGCGGCCTCTGCGGGCTTGCCTTCCTGGAGGACGATGATCCGGAGCGCGCCTTCGAGGAATTGCGACTCCGTTGGCCCGGGGCGAGGCTGGAGGCTTTGCCCGCGCGGGCGCGGGCTTATGCAGAGGCGCTGGACGCGCGACTGAACGGGAACCTCGACCAGCCCCTGAGCCTCGTGCTCAAGGGGACGGACTTTCAGCTTCGGACCTGGGAGGCGCTGCTTCGCATCCCCAGTGGTCGGGTCGTGGCCTACCAGGATCTCGCCGCGATGTCGGGCGCGCCGAAGGCGACGCGGGCGGTGGGTTCCGCTCTCGGTCAGAACCCCATCGCCTGCCTCATTCCCTGCCATCGCGTGCTCCAAGCCACCGGCGCCATGGGCCACTACCACTGGGGCGCACCGCGCAAGTCGGCCATGCTCGGGTTCGAGCGTGCGCGGGCGGAGGCCCGGGGCGCGTGAGGACCCTCGCGCTCCCCCCGGGTTACCGGATCGCCGACACCCTCGCCTTCCATGGCCGGGATCCCGAAAGCCCTTCGGAGCGGGTCGCGGGGAATGGGCTCCGCAAGGCGCTTTGGACGGACGGCGCGCCGCGCGTGATGGAGGTGAGGTTCCACGAAGACCGCGTCGAGGCCAGCCTGGACGATGAAGCCGCCCTGAGCCGCATGCTCGGCCTCCACCTCGACCCGGGGTCTTTCGAGAAGCGCGTGAAGCGCGACGGGCTCTTCGGTCCTCTCGTGAAGGCGCGGCCCGGCCTTCGGGTGCTGCTCACGGCCACGCCCTTCGAGGCGCTCGTATGGGCGATCCTCGGCCAGCAGATCAACCTTACCCTCGCGTTCCGCCTGCGGCGGCGCGTGATCGAACGCTTCGGATCAATCACGGGGGATCTCTTCGCCCATCCGAGGCCGGAGGACCTGGCGGAGGCGGATCCGGACGCGCTGGGCGCGATGCAGGTGTCCCGCGCCAAGGCCGCCTGCCTCATCGCGGTGTCGAAGGCCATCGCCTCGGGTCATCTCCCCTTTGACGATCTCGCGGCCTGGGACGCGGGGGAAGCCGATGCGCGGCTTCGATCCGAGAAGGGCATCGGCCCCTGGACGAGCGCCTATGTGCTCATGCGGGGCCTTGGCCTGCCGGACTGCGTGCCCCTCGGGGATTCGGCCCTGGCGACGGCGCTGGAGCGGTGCCTCGGCCTGGACCATCGCCCTGGCGTGAAGGAAGTCGCCGCTCTCATGGCGCCCTACGCGCCTCACCGGAGCCTCGCCAGCTTCCATTTGTGGGCGTCGCTGAAGGGCACACCGGCCTAGGACCGCCGTTCGCCGATTGGATTCGCGGCCGAGGAGCCCCGGGCGCATCGTGGAAGTTGGAGACGACTATGCTCGATCTGCTGCACCACCATCTCTACAACGCGATCTGGATGCTGTGGCTCGTCTACTGGTTCGTCGAGGCCAGGGGCGTAAAGCCCTTTCAGCGGCGGGAATCCGCCTGGTCGCGCCTCGCCCACTTCGGGCCCATGGCCCTCGCAGCCTGGATGCTCGCGGCGGACCACCTGCCGGGACACTTTCTCGAAGGGCGCCTATGGCCCTCCAACGAGCTCACCTTCTGGATCGGCATTGGCCTCCTGATGACGGGGCTCGTCTTCGCCGTGTGGGCGCGGCGCATCATCGGCCGCAACTGGAGCGGCAGCGTGACGGTGAAGGAAGGCCACGAGCTGGTGCGGAGCGGACCCTATGCCCTGGTGCGCCATCCCATCTACACGGGGCTGTTGCTGGGGCTGATGGGCAGCGCCTTGCCCCGGGGCGAATGGCGCGGCGTCGTCGCGGTGCTGCTCGTGGCCCTCGCCCTGTGGCGCAAGTTGCAGCTCGAAGAGCGGTGGATGGGCGAGACCTTCGGCGAGCGGTACGCGGCTTACAAGCGGGAGACCAAGGCGCTCGTCCCTTACCTGCTCTGAGGCGGCGGCAGGCGTTCCTCGATCCGCGCGAGGCGAGCCAGCAGGTCCTCCCGGGTCGCGTCCAGCTTCTCGTGGAGATGGACGACCTCCAGCTCCGCCTTCACATTGATCCCGTACTCCACATCGTCCCGGATGTGATCCTTGGCGGCCTGTCGGTTCTGGGCGAGCAGCACGAGGATGGACAGGATGATCGCTTCCAGCGACACGACCATCGTGAGGAAGCCGAAGGGGTAGGGGTCGAAGTGGGAGATGCCGCTCACATTGAGCCAGATCCAGAGGGCGAACCAGATGGCGTTGAAGAGAAGGAAGGGCATGCTGCCGGAGAAGGCCGCGACCCAGTCCGTCACCTTCTCCAGCGGGGTTCGCGCGTCTTCGATCTCATCCTGGACATTGCGGGCGACCCGGGCCCGGAGCAGGTGATCGGCCTTGCGTGTCATCGCACCCATGGCGCCAAGGAGGTGGAGGGCGGCCTCGGGGCTCTTCCTCACGAGGAGCAGGAGGTCGCCCCGGTCTATTTCCAGAAGGTCCGAGTCCGTCCGCGCCGTGGCCGTGGCGGATCGCGGGCCCTCATCCAGCATCGCGAGCTCGCCGAAGGCGTCCCCCCGGGAGCAGGTGGCAAGGATGATCTTCTGCCCCGCGTGGTCCGTCACGAAGATCTCGATCTCGCCGGAGGCCACCACGAACATGGACTGCCCCGGATCGCCGGACTTGAAGAGGACCTCGCCCGCGGTCACGGTCCGGTGGTCCACCGCGTCCGCGAGCAGGCGCCGTTCCTTGGCTCGTAGCGCGGCGAAGAGCGGAATGTCGGTGAGCAGCGAGGCGTCGGCGGGCATGGGAATCCTGGCGGGGCGGGTGAGCCAAGCTACCGCCCTTGCCACTTGGAGTCCAAATTGCCGCCGGGTCCCGGCCTTTCCGGTTCGTCTTGCCCCTTGTCAGCTCGGAACTCTCGGGGGCGCGTTCACCGGATCGGGCTCCACGGACCCGGCGTCTGGGAGCAGGGTTCAGATTATTAAGAATGAGTCTCAAAATCAAATTAATTTTACTTCGCCCCCAGCCGCTATCGTGGGGAGATGTGGTCCCTCACCGTCGCCGCCGTCATTGAGAAGGAAGGCCGCTTCCTCTTTGTGGAAGAGCGGGATGGGGGCGGCCCGCGCGTCCTCAACCAGCCCGCCGGTCATGTGGAGGAGGGCGAGGTGCTCCTGGACGCCGTGATCCGCGAAGCGCGGGAAGAAACGGGCCTCGCGTTCACGCCGGAGTCCCTGGTGGGCGTCTATGCGCTGCGCGCCGCCAATGGCAAGGACTACCTGCGGGTCTGCTTCGCGGGAACGGTTGAAGAAGGCGAAGCTGCGCCCCAGGACGCCGACATCCTTGCCTGCCACTGGCTCGCGCCGGAAGAGCTTGAAGGCCGCGCCCTTCGCAGCGCGCTGGTGCGGAAGTGTCTGGACGATTACCTCCGCGGCCAGCGCCTGCCGCTGGATGCGGCGTCGGTGTTCATTCGGGAGCGGTGAGATCGGGCTACAGGCTGCGGGCTACAGGGTAGGACGAGGCGCACGGGAGTTCGCTCATGCCCGGTCAGGATCGCAAGTCGAAGGATGACGAAAACCCTTGGCGGATCGGAGCCAACCGCGCAACTTGGAGCCTGTAGCCCAAAAGAAACGGCCCCCTCGCGGGGGCCGTTTCTTGCTAGAGCCGAGAGGCTTTAGACCTTGCTGACATTCGTGGCCTGGGGGCCCTTCTGGCCCTGGCCCACTTCAAAGCTGACGCGCTGGTTCTCGTCC
>JAFDVN010000037.1 GCA_018269025.1 Acidobacteriota bacterium
AAAATCAAGGATTTCAGGGGCGCCAGCCCCGATTGGGCCTGAATTCCGCAGGCTTTTCCACAGGGGTTGTGGAGAGCTTGCAAGGCCATGGAAATCCAAGGGCGTGACGGGAGTGTGACAAGACGAGTCAGCCCCGCCCGTGTTCCACGGCGTCTTCCAAAACCTCCTGGCTGAGCCAGTGGCGGATCGTGATTTCACCCACGCCGAGACCCTCCAAATGTTCCACAGCCATGCGAAGGCTTTGTCCTTCATCACGGCAGATGAGCAGGCGTCGCTTCCAGGCATCCCGGGCGCGATCCTCGAGCCCGGTTTCGCCGGAGGCCATGCGCTTCTCCAGCACGAAGCCGAGATTGTTCGCCGCTTGGCGATGGCATCCCTCGGCCTTGATCGCGCGCTCATAAGCCGCCGTGGCCTCCTGGAGCTTGCCTTGGAGTTCCAGGGCCACGCCCTGGCCGTTCCAAACATCCGGGTCCTCCGGCGCGAGGGTCATGGCCTCCTGGATCATGCGGGCTTGCTCCTCGGTGCGTCCCTGCTGGCGGCAGACTTCGGCGATGCCGAGGTAGGCGCTGTATTCGCTCGGATCCGCTTCCAGGGCTTTGAGGAAGGCCTTCTCGCCTTCGTGGTGCAGGTCCATGTCCAGGAGCGCGTACCCCAATTGGACCTGAATATCCGCCGCGGAGGGATCCCGGGCCAGGGCCTCCTGGTAGCAGCGAGCGGCATCCTTGGGGCGGCCCTCTTCCCGGGCCAGATCGCCGAGCGCTTCCCACGGGAGGGGAGATTCGCGATCCGTCTCCGAGGCCAGCGTGAAGTAGGAGAGCGCGCCTTCCCGGTCCCCGGCATCGCGCTTGAATTCACCGAGGAGAGCCTGGGCTTCCGCCAGCACCTGGACTTCGGGGGCCAACAACATGAGGGCGTGGAGGTGACCCTGGGCGATTTCCAGATGGCCCTGTTCGGCGAGGATTTCCGCGACAATGAAATAGCTCGCAGGGTCGTCCACATTGAGCGCCCGGGCTCGATGGATGCATCTCAGGCCGTCCTGGATGCGGCCTCTGGACATGAGCAATTCGCCGAGGGAGTGCCAGCTCCAGTAATGATCCGGATCCCAGCCGAGCCCGGCGGTGAGTTGGGCCTCGGCGGCGGAAGGGTCCTCCAGGCGATCGAGGGCCAGGGCCAGGAGCCGCAGGCAACGGGGATCGCGGGGTTGGAGGCTGAGCGCCTTGATGAGCCAAGCTTTGGCATCCGCGGGGCGGTCTTCGTGAAGCGCGTGCAGCCCCATGAGTTCGAGGGTCTTGGCGTCCGTCCCATCCATCTCCAAGGCGCGGCGCAGGGCGGCCTCGGCGCCATCCGGGTCTTCCATCTTCAGGCGCAGGAAGCCGAGGTTGCGCTGCAACGGGGCGTCCTGGGGGGATTCCACCACGAGGCTTTCGAGCTGCACGAGCAATTCGCCTGCTTCTTCAGGGCGGAAGCGGTCGCCCAGACTGAGCACGCGCTCGAACCAGGCTTCCGCGTCTCCGCGCCGTTCGGCGAGAAGGTGATCCAGGATTTCCGCCGCTTCGGGGTAGCGCGCCCGGGCGTTCAAGGCCGCCGCGAGCGCGAGCCCGCCGCTTTCGCGTTCCTTGAGGGCGGCGAGCCGTGGGTCCAGGAGCTTCATCCAGCTGCGCGCCATGGAACACCTCGGTGGAAAGGAGGTCCAGGTTACACCCGCTAGGAAATCTGGAGCGTCTCCGCGATGCCATCGCGCAGCAACCGCGCCATCGCCGCGCGTGTTTCCACCGTGGCGGATCCGAGATGGGGAAGGAGCACGGTGCGCGGCGCGTCCAGCCAGGCCGGATGGAGCTTCGGCTCACCTTCGTACACATCCAATCCCACGCCGCCAAGATGGCCCGCCCGGAGCAGCGCGAGGGCGGAGGGTTCATCCACGATGCCGCCTCGCGCGGTGTTGATGAGGATCGCGCCCTTGGGGAGCCGTTCCAGTTCTTTAAGGCCAAGTAGGCCACGCGTCGCATGGGTGAGTGGGCAATGCAGGCTCAGGACGGCGCTGGATTCCAACAGTTTGGGCAGGGGCACGCGGGGGCTTTCACAGACGCCGAAGGAGACGGTTCCTCCGGTGCCTTCCCGGTCCCAGAAAATCGGCTGCATCCCAAGCGCCCACACCCGGCGCGCGAAAGCCTTGCCGATGGCCCCCGCGCCGAGGATGCCGCAGACCTTGCCCGCGAGGCCGGTGCCCAGGAGCTGGTCCGGTGCCCACCCCGTCCAGCGACCCGAGCGCACCATCCGCTCGCCTTCGGCGACGCGACGGGTGACGGCGAGTAGGAGCGTCAGTGCGAGATCGGCCGTGGCATCCGTGAGCACGCCCGGAGTGCTGAGGATGCGAATGCCTCGCGTTTCGCAGGCCGCGAGGGGGAGATGGTTCACGCCCACGCTGTAGGTGGCGATGGCCTTCAGTTTCGGGGCCTTCGCGAGATCGGATTCGGTGAGCGGCTCGGAAAGGAGCACCACGAGCGCCTCCACCTCCGGAAGCGCCGCGTTCCATTCCGCGGATCGAAAGGGCGCGATCACCGCCCCCAGCTCTTTCAACGCGGGCCCGACGAGGGGGCTGGTGGCGAGGATCCGGGCGTTCATTTCCGAAGCGCCTTCAGGGCGCGCCGCACGGCCTCCGCCATGTCCGGCTTCTCGACGCGAAGTTCCGCTACCACCGGGGCGACCGCGTCTTCCTTGAAGCCAAGGTTGAGGAGCGCGGAGCGGAGATCCGTTTCCCAGTGATCTCCCGTCGCGGCCACACCACTAAGCCCTTCAAGCCCGGAGAGCCCTCCCAGCTTCTCGCTCAGCTCGAAACACATCTTCTCCGCCGTCTTCTTGCCAACGCCGGGTATGCGGGTGAGAGCCTTCACATCCCGACCACGAATCGCCGCGAGCAGGTCCTCCGGTCCCATGGCGCCGAGGGCGGCTAGCGCGAGTTTCGGCCCGATGCCGTCCACCTTCACGAGGAGCCGGTATAGGCTGCGCTCGCCGCTGGAAGCGAATCCCAGGAGGGACAGGTCGTTCTCCCGGAGCAGCGTCTCCACGAAGAGCGTCGCCTCCCGCCCCAGGTCCGGCAGCAGGCCATAGGTCGTGAGCGAAATCGCGCACTCATAGCCCACGCCCCCGCATTCGACGAGGGCGTGGGTGAGCGTCTTCTCAAGGAGGGTGCCGCGGAGCCGTCCGATCATCCTGGAATCATACCGGTCGTAAGGCTTCTATGACGGAGGGCAACGGAGAATGGCTTTTCCCCGTGTCTCCGTGGTGGAAATTTTTTCTTTGACCCGCGACAGCCTCAATCCTTCGCGAGCATCCGATCCAGGGACAGCGCGCCGGAACCCTTGATCATCACGGCGAGGGCGATGGCCATGGCGAGCAGGTGGTATTCGTAGCCCTCCGCCGGCGGCGTGACGCCGTTCCAGTTCATGAAGAAGCCCACATGGCTGTGGACCATGGCCACGGCGACCGCCATGACGCAGAAGATGCCGAAGGCCGCCACGCGACCGAGCAACCCCGTGATGAGACCGAGCGCTCCGAAGAACTCCGCGATAATGGCGAGAAAGGCGAACGCGGCCGGAATGTGCATGGCTCCTGTGAAGAAGCCCATGGTTCCGTGGAAGCCGTAGCCTCCGAACCAGCCCAGCATCTTCTGCGACCCGTGAGCGAAAAAGACAAGGCCGAGCACGAGACGGAGAATCGTCAGGGCGTAGTCATCCGTGGTGGAAAGCAGGCGTTTAAACATGTTTCAACTCCTAAGTGGATGCCCCAATCTAGGCCTCGTCCCGAGCGGGCGTCAATCAGGCACTTCGGGGTTCGCGGATTGACTTGAGTTCCAATGAAGCGCATGAATGGAGGCGTCCCTCCCAGGAGCTTCCGATGATGCGTTGTCCCGCCTGCCAGCGCGTGGCCACCGAGCCGGGCGCGAAATTCTGCGCGGTGGATGGCACCGCCCTCGCGGAGGCCGGCGGGGGCGCCGCTCCGGGCGCACCCCAGCAGCGCCTCCAGTGCCAGTGGTGCCAAGGCATGAGCGAGGGAACGGCCCTCAACTGCCGTTCCTGCGGCGCGCCCCTGGACATCAAGAATCTCGTGAGCGAATCCGGGTGGAAGGAGGCCCCGCGCATCAAGGACATGACGGAAATCCGCTTCGGCAACAGCACTTGTCAGGTGGAAGGCGATGTGGTGCCCGTGGCAGACCTCAACCTGGGCCAGGGCGATTCGGTGTACTTCGAGCACCATGTGCTGCTTTGGAAGGACGCGGCCACGGCCATGTCCACCTTGCCGCTCCAGGGCGGCGTGAAGCGGGCCCTCGCAGGCATGCCCTTCATCATCAGCGTGGCCAGCGGGCCGGGGCGGGTCGCCTTCTCCCGGGATGCCACCGGCGAGTTGGTGGTGCTGCCCTTGCATCCCGGCATGGAGCTGGATGTGCGCGAGCACGCCTTCCTCCTCGCCTCCCACCACATCCAATTTTCCTATGTGCGCATCAAGGGCCTGCGGAACATCCTCTTCGGCGGCCAGGGCATGTTCATGGACCGCTTCGTGACGGGCAACGAGCCGGGCCTGCTCATCCTCCATGGCTACGGAAATGTGATGGAGCGCACGCTCAAGCAGGGGGAGAGCATCCTCGTGGAACCCGGCGCCTTCCTCTACAAGGACGCGACCGTCACCATGGACATCCAGCCCGTGCAGCTCATGAAGGGCTTCCTCGGCGGGACAAGCATGAACTTGGCGAAGATGACCGGCCCCGGCCGCATCGGCATCCAGTCCATGTATGTCCACCACGTGACGGAGTAGACGAATATGACCGCCTCCGTCAGCGCCTACTCCTGCCCCTGGTGCAGACATGCCAGCGAGGGCTCCGCCCTTTCCTGCCCGGGCTGCGGCATCTCCATTGATCCGCGGGGAATCACCTCCACCGGCTCCGGCTGGATCGAACTCCCGGGTCGCAGGGATATGGCCAGGCTCCAGATCGGAGCCTCCTCCTGCCAGATCGAAGGCGCCTATGTGCCCGTGGCGGATTTCAACCTCGCGTCGGGGGAAAGCGTCTACTTCGCCCACCATTCGCTGCTCTGGGCTGATCCGGCGGTGCAGATCGCGGGCATGGGCCTCAAGGGCGCCTGGAAGCGCCTCATGGCGGGCCTGCCGCTCATCATGACCCAGGCCGTGGGCCCGGGGCACATCGCCTTCTCCCGGGACGCGCCGGGCGAGATCATCGCGCTTCCGCTCGATCACGGGCAGGAGGTGGATGTGCGCGAGCACATCTTCCTCGTGGCCACCGGCGGCATCGCCTACGACTGGTTCAACAGCGGCATCTGGTTCAAGACCCGGGAAGGCAACGACACGGAGACCCACTACCCCATCGGCGCCTTCATGGACCGCTTCACCGCGCCCAAGGGCCCGGGCCTCCTGCTGCTCCACGCCGCCGGGAACGCCTTCATCCGCGCGCTGAAACCCGGCGAAACGATCCTCGTGAAGCCGACGGCGCTGCTGTTCAAGGATCCCACCGTCCAGATGCAGCTCCACTTCGAAGTGCCCAGGATGCCCGGCATGTCCTTCTGGCGCACCTGGACCCACCGCCACCTTTGGCTTCGCCTCCACGGCCCCGGCCGCGTTGCCGTCCAGTCCGGGTTCAAGGAACTGGAAGAGAACGGCCGCAGCGTCGTGGATCACTCGGGGGCGACCCAGCATCAGTGGTAGCGGGTCGAGTTGCAGAGAAAAGCAACCACGCGGAGGGCAGCGGAGGGGCGGAGGGCCGCGGAGAAAAGCGCAACAGGTAGCTGCCGTTCTATTCGTGGTGGACCTGATCAGGATCACGGGTCCCGACCTCCAGGAGCCGAAGGCGACTGGGAGCGCGCATGCGCGCGATAGGGCGGGATGACGACCGACAACTTATAGAGGACGAGGTCGTCCCTTGAATGCGGGAACGGCGGCCCTGGTGTGCCGCCGTTCTACTTCGTGGTGGACCTGATCAGGATCGAACTGACGACCTCCTCATTGCGAACGAGGCGCTCTCCCAGCTGAG
>JAFDVN010000038.1 GCA_018269025.1 Acidobacteriota bacterium
AGCTTCCAGGTGGTGCCCCAGCGGGGCTTCTATCACTGCTTCGGATGCGGTAAGCACGGGGACGCTTTCTCCTGGGTCATGGAACGGGAGGGCCTCACCTTTCCGGAGGCGCTGGATCTTCTGGCGCGACAGGCCGGCATCGCCCTTCCGGAGCGACGGGAACGCCCGAAAGAAGCCGTGGACCACGAGGAGCGGCTCCGCACCGTCCTGGACGCGGCCCAGGCCTTCTATCAACAGGAGCTCTCGCGGAATACCGCCGCACTCGCCTACCTTAAGGGCCGTGGCATCACCGATTCCTTCGCGCGCGAAGCCGGGTTTGGCGCGGCCCCGGACGCCTGGGACAAGTTGGTGAATCATCTTCGTCGCCTCGACATCAGCGCGGACCTCATCGAGCAGTCGGGACTCGCCTCCCGCAGCGAGCGGGGCACCCAGATTGATTTCCTTCGCAACCGCCTGACCATTCCGATTCACGACGCCCGGGGCCGCCTCGTGGCCTTCGGGGGGCGAGTCCTAGGCGAAGAAAAGCCCAAGTATCTGAACACCCGGGAAACGCCGCTTTTCAAGAAAGGCGCGACTCTCTTCGGCATGCACCGGGCCAAAGGCGCGTTGCGGGACGGAGCGCTCGTCGTGGAAGGCTACTTCGATGTGCTCCAGCTCCAGCAGGAGGGACTGGCTGGTGTCGTGGCCCCCCTGGGCACCGCCCTCACCGAGGAGCACCTGCATCAGATCCACCGCTTCACCAAGCGCGTCGTGCTCTGCTTCGATGGCGACGCCGCAGGGCGCCGGGCCATGGGAAAGAGCCTGCGGCTCGCGTTGCCGCTAGGCTTCGAAGTCCGCCTGTTGGAGCTGCCTTCGGGAGAGGACCCCGACACCTGGTGCATAAAGGTGGGCGTCGAGGCCTTCCGCGAGGTGCTTCGAAAGGCCCCGGACTGGGCGAGTTTCGTCGTGGATCGGGCCCTGGATGGCAAGGATGTCCGGCGGGTCACGGAACGCATGGAGGCCTTCCGGGAGCTCCAGGCCTTCCTGCCCCACCTCCCGAATTCGCCGGAGACACGGGAATTGCTGGCGAGCCTGGCCCACCAACTCCAGGTGCCCATGAGCGAGCTGGACCGCGCTCGCAGGGCGGTACCGGAAGTCCAGGTGCGTGTCCCCATGACCGCCCCAGCCAGGGTGGATGAGGCAACCCGGGCATTGCTCCTGCTCTGCCGCGCAGGACATCTGGCCCAGGTCCAGGCTGCCCCCGCCGCGTGGTGGGAGGGCCTAGAAGGCGCTCCGGTCCTTCAGGCGCTCCTGGACGCCGAGGGGGATGAGGACGCCCTGCCCGCCGAGCTGCTCGCCCTCATCCGCGGCCTGGAAGCTCAAGTCTCCCGCCGGGACGAGCTGGATGCGGCCCTCTCCCCGGAACCCGTGCTGGGTCGTGTGGAAGCCCAGTTCGTGGATCGGGAGATTCGGACCCTCCAGCGCCAACTTCAGGAACCGAGGGTCCTGGCCGACAAGGATCTCCAGGGACGCCTGGAAGGCCGCCTCTCCGGACTGCTGGCTCGCAAGAGCCAATTGGCCCGGCAATTGCGTGCCCTCCGTTAGCATCTTCCTGACAATTCAGCCCTTGCGCGATGGCGCAAACATTCCATACTGAATGGTTCCGGCCCGAACCCACACTGGTCTCAGTGTGTCCGGGCGTGTCCGGCGGCCCCATCCCTGTGCAGCCTTCCGGTTTCTTTTCGTCGAGGATTGAATGCAGCTGACGCTCTCCCGTGACGCCTACTACGAACACACCAAGGCGCTCATCTCCCTCGCAAAGTCCCGCGGCTATCTTCTCTTCGACGAGCTGAACAGCTTCCTCCCCGCGTCGGCTTCCAGCCCCACGGATCTTGAGGCGGCCATGGCTCTGCTTGGT
The DNA here is from genome assembly GCA_018269025.1 of Acidobacteriota bacterium. Classification (GTDB taxonomy): domain Bacteria; phylum Acidobacteriota; class Holophagae; order Holophagales; family Holophagaceae; genus JAFDVN01. Next base: position 1,898 of record JAFDVN010000038.1, read on the forward strand.
CGGCTCGGCATCGGCACCGGCGCGACGCCGGAAGCCGCCCTCGCCGCCCGCGCCCAGCTCGAACCGGAGTTCGTCGCACCCGAGCACCCCGTCAAGGCCGCCAAGGAAGACGGGGATGTGGACATTGATAGCCAGGACAGCGACAAGTACAACGACCCCGTCCGCATGTACCTCAAGGAGATGGGCACCGTGCCCCTCCTCAAGCGCGAGGACGAAGTCGAGATTGCCAAACGCATCGAGATCGGGGTCCGCAGCGTCATGCGCGCGCTTTCCCGCTCCCGCCTCGCCGTGGGCCTCCTCATTGATATCGGCAAGATGCTCAAGGAAAACCCCGGCAAGATCCGCGAAGTCGTCGGCCTCTCCGATGAGGTGGACGAGGACGAGGACGCCGAGAGCACCAGCGCGACTCAGCATGTGCACCACCAGTTCGAGAAGCTGCTCGTCTTCGATCAGGCGCTGCAGGATCTCCTGGACCTCAAGAAGCTCGTGGACGCCGGCGAGAAGACCCTGCCCAAGAAGCGCAAGATCGAGCGCGAGATCCTCCGCGCCCGGGGCCGTGTCGCCCGGCAGGTCCGCAAGCTGGGGCTCAACAGCCTCGCCGTCACCCGCCTCATTGACAAGATCACCGCCCAACACGCGCAAGTGATGGCTGGCGAGCGCAAGCTCCGCGAGCTGAAGGACCGCCTCAAGAACCCCGCCTTCGCCAAGTTGAAGGAGCGCTACAAGCTGGAATTCGAGCACATCGAGAAGACGCTCGCGGACTTCTTCTTCAAGTACGAGACGGACAGCGCGCGCTTCCACAAGGATTTCACCGAGCTCAAGGCGGCCGAAGCCATCAGCCGCTCGGCCAAAGCGGAGCTCATCGAGGCGAACCTCCGTCTCGTGGTGTCCATCGCCAAGCGCTACACGAACCGCGGCCTGCAGTTCCTGGACCTGATTCAGGAAGGCAACATCGGCCTCATGAAGGCCGTGGACAAGTTCGAGTACAGCCGCGGCTTCAAGTTCTCCACCTACGCCACCTGGTGGATCCGCCAGGCCATCACCCGGGCCATCGCGGATCAGGCGCGCACCATCCGCATTCCGGTCCACATGATCGAGACCATCAACAAGCTCATCCGCACCCAGCGCGAGCTGGTGCAGAAGCTCGGGCGCGAAGCCACCACCGAGGAAGTGGCCCACGCCATGGACATGCCCGTGTCCAAGGTCCGCAAGGTGATGAAGATCGCCCAGGAACCCATCAGCCTGGAAACGCCCATTGGCGAGGAAGAGGATTCCCATCTCGGGGACTTCATCGAGGACAAGACCGTCTCCAGCCCCATTGATCAGGTCGTCCAATCCCGCCTCAAGGAAACCGTCGGCTCCGTGCTCAAGACCCTCACGGAACGCGAAGAGAAGGTGCTTCGCCTGCGCTTTGGCGTCGGCGACGAGGCCACGGAACACACCCTGGAAGAGGTGGGCAGCGAATTCGCCGTCACCCGCGAGCGCATCCGCCAGATCGAATCCAAGGCTCTTAGAAAGATCAGGCACCCCCGGTATTCCAAGACCCTCAAGGCGTTCCTGGGCTGATCCTCAGCTTTCGCATCGTCAAGCCCCCGCACACGCGGGGGCTTTTCGTTTAGGCTCATCCCATGCCCGCTGCTCAACGATCCGGCGCCTGGGAGCCCCTGAAGCACCGCGCCTTCGCGATCCTCATCACCGCGAATGTGGCGTCGAACATCGGCACCTGGATCCAGAATGTGGGTGAGAAGTGGCAGATGGCCGAGCTGACCCGCTCGCCGCTGCTCATCTCGCTCATCGAAACCGGCACCACCCTGCCCATCCTCTTCCTCGCACTGAGCGCGGGCGCGCTGGCGGACATCGTGGATCGGCGCAAGCTCCTGCTGGCGGCCCAGACTTACATGCTCCTCGTGGCCGCCACGCTCTCCGCCCTCACCTTCGCGCATCTCATCACACCCACGGTGCTGATCGCCATGTCGCTCCTGTTGGGGGTGGGATCGGCCCTTACCCAGCCCGCCTGGCAGGCCATCGTGCCGGAGCTGTTGCCCCGGGAGCAGATCGCCAATGGCGTCGCGCTCAACTCCGCCGGGTTCAATGTGAGTCGGGCGGTGGGACCGGCCATCGGCGGATTCATCGTCGGTATCTTCGGCCCCGCCTGGGCCTTCGCCCTGAACGCCTTCAGCTTCCTCGCAGTGGTCGGCGCGCTCTGGCAGTGGAAGCGCGTGGTGCCCACCCAGGACCTGCCGGGAGAGCGCTTCATGGCGGCCGTGAAAGTGGGTATCCGGTATGTGCGGCACAGCCGCCCGCTGCAGGTGATCCTCTGGCGGGCGGTGGCCTTCGTCTTCTTCACAGGCATCATCTTCAGCCTCTTGCCCAGCCTCGCCATCCACCATTTGAAGGATAGCTCCGAGGGCTTCGGCTTCCTGCTGGGCTGCATCGGCGCGGGCGCCGTCACCGCGACCACCTTCCTCCCGCGCCTCCGCGCGCGGATGGCGACCAATCGGCTGCTCCTGCTGTTCCATGGCATCGCAGCCGCGGGAATCGCCGCCCTGGGTTTCGCCACCAAAGACTGGATGGCGGCCATCGCGCTCTTTGCCTGCGGCACGAGTTGGCTCTCCGTGTTGTCCACGGTGAACACGGCCATCCAGCTATCCGTGCCCTCCTGGGTGAAGGCCCGGGCCTTCGGCTGCTACACCATGGCCTGGGGTGGCTCCCTCGCCATCGGAGCCACCTTCTGGGGCGCGGTGGCCATGCGCTTCGGCATCCGAGGCGCGTTCTTCGCTTCCGGCGCGGGCTTGCTGCTCGCGACACTCTTCGTCCATCGCCTCAAGATCGAGGCCTTGGACAAGGAGCCGGATCTGTCCCCCCACCGGGCGGCCCGCCACCCCGACCAGGGCATGGATCTCGAAGCCGGACCCATCCTGATCCAATTGGAATACCGCATACCGATCTCTAAGCGGGATGTCTTCCGCGCCGCCATGCGGGAAGTGCGGCGCATCCGGAAGCGGGACGGTGCCATCCGCTGGTCCCTCTTCGAGGAACCTGGGTCCGGGACCGAGGGCTTGGTGGCCTTTCAGGAGAGTTTCGTCAGCGCGACCTGGGGCGAGCACCTGCGCCAGCACCACCGCGCCACGGTGGAAGACCGGGAGGTGTTTGCCGCGGCTTACCAGTTGGACCCCGAAGGCCGCCCCCGCATCCGCCACATGGTCGCCGCCTGGGATGAACCCGAAGCGCTCCTGGATCGAATCTGGGAGTGAGATCCGGCTACCGACCACCGCAAGCCGCAAGCCGGAAGCCGATATTGACCAACACGCCCGCACCTTGTGATCCTGAGGAGAGGCTCCCTTCGTGCTTTCCAAAGACCAGATGCTGGGCAAATACCAGATCCTCGACCGCTTGGGGTCGGGGGGCTTCGGTGCCGTCTACCTGGCCATGGACACTTGGGTGAACCGCAAGGTCGCGCTGAAGGTGCCGCACCAGCAGCAGGACGAGATCGTGGATCAGCTCAAGGAAGCGCGGATCATGGCCGCGCTCAAGCACCCCAACATCGTCGAGCTCATCACCACCGAACGGAAGAACGGCACCTTCTTCATGGTGCTCGAATACATTGATGGCGAAAGCCTGGATCGGATGGTGCGCCGCGAGCGGACTCTCCATCCCTCCCGCGCGCTGGAGATCGGGATGGATGTGGCCTCCGCCATCACCTTCGCCCACAGCCACCAGATCCTCCACCGGGATCTCCGCCCCGCCAACATCCTCGTCACGAAGGAGGGCGTCGCGAAGGTGACGGACTTCGGCACGAGCCGGGTGCTGGAGATGCAGCATGTGCCCTTCGCCCCCACGCGCATCGGCTCGCCTCCTTACATGGCGCCGGAGCACTTCCGCGGGCGGGCCGTGTTCCAGTCGGATCTGTGGAGCATCGGGATCACGCTCTACGAGCTGCTCACGGGCACCGTCCCCTTCTATGACGCGGACCCGCTCAAGATCGCCCAGGCCCAGACCACCCAGGAGATCGTCGCGCCCCACAACCGAAATCCAGCCGTGCCCAAGGCCTTTTCGGATGTGGTGATGAAGGCCCTGTCGGTGAACCTCGGCGACCGGTACTTGAGCGCCCGCGCCATGCTGGACGACCTCACGCGGTTGCGGCAAGGCGTGAACAAGGACACGCGGCCCCTCGGCACCGCCATCGCGCCGGTGCAATCCTCGGGCCCCCACCCCACCCTCAAGAGCGCCACCCAACAACGGCTCTGCAAGTACTGCTACAAGCCCCTGCCCCGCATGGCCACCGCCTGCCCGAGCTGCGGGGAGAAGAATTGATGCCCGGCTCCCGACCACCGGCCACCGGCCACCGCGCATCTTCACGGCAGCCCGCAGCCGGAAGCCGGTAGCCAGACATGGTCTGGCACCCGACGAAGGATGCTTGCAAGCGGCTCTGGGGGCGGCGATGGGTGCGCCGGATCACCTACTTGATCGCGGCGGGCGTGGGCACGGTCACGGGCGGGTCCTGGCTGATGGATCGTCCGTCAGTCCAGCACTGGGCTGTTGGCAAGGCCGACGCATGGATGGTGGAGAACACCGGCCTCACCTTGTCGGTGGATCGGATCGAGTTCCATCCGGTTTTCGGCTCCCTCAGTCTGGATGGCATCGCCCTCGGCGGGGACCTGCTCACCATCCGCCATGTGGAGGCGCGCTTCGACACTTCCTCGCTCCTAGTGGGCACGCCGCACATCTTCACGCTCCGGATTGTGGACCCGGTGGCCCGCCTCAGCCCGGACCGGGTGGCCCGCATCCACCTCAAGCCCCGCCCCAAGCCGGAAGGTGAGACACCCCAGGTCCTGCTCGACCTGCTGAGCATCAGCGGTGCGCGGGCGGAGGTGCTCGAGCCGGTGTGGGGATTGCCCAAGGGGGAAATTGCCTTCGATCTCAAGGGAACCGGAACGGGGCCAAACCAGCTGGGCGTGAACCTGGTGGCTCCGCTCATCCGCCTCCAAAGCCCTCGCGGAGAGGAGCGAGGCAAGCTGGACCTGGACGCGGATCTCTCGGACCACTGGATGGTGCTGAAGAGCCTCCACGGGGCGCTGGACAAGAGCCGCCTCAACGCCACCGGTGCCTTCGAACCCCGCGCGTCCCATCGGTTTGAACTGAAGACGGACGCTTCCACCGAACTGGATCAGATTTTCGGCTGGTTGGGTCAGCGCCCCCCCTTCACCTTCACGGGAAGACTTGAGACGGAAGCCCAGGCGGAAGGAACCCTCGCCCAACCCAAGTGGACCATCCGCGCCTCGGGCAAGGACCTCAAGCCCGGAGATAGCCGCTTCGCACCAGGGGACCTCGACCTTCGGGCCGAAGGCGGACTCAAGGACGCCTCCATCGAGCGCCTCCTGTGGGATTCGCCCCAGGGCAAGGCCGAAGTCACTGGACGATGGGGCCCCACACGCACCACCGCCCGACTCAGCCTGACCGGCCTGGCCCTCGATCCCCTCGCCCAGACTTTGCATGCGCCACCGCTCTCGGGGGCACGAGCGGATGTGAGCGCGGAGCTCCAAGGCCCCTCCGATCCCAAGGCCATGACCTCTCCCTTGCGGTGGGAGGGCACGGCCAAGGTCGCCTTCACCCAGGATGCGCTTCCCGCGGGCGGCCTCGACGCTTCCCTCAAGAATGGCCGGGCCGTGGTCCCATCCCTCTCTTTGGATCTGCGCGGCCTGAAGGCGGAAGGTCAAGGCGAGGGCCGCCTCGATAGCCGGGGACTCGCCGCCTTCAGCGCGAAAGGCAGCGCCTCGGTGGATGCGGGCACGGTCGCGGAGGCTCTGCGCGGCTGGAAGATCGTGGACCTGAACATGGGCGGCGAGACGGATGCGCGGGCGGAAGTGAGTTGGGACCGCGCGACGGGGCTGACCCTCGATGGCATGGCGGAAACGACGGATCCGCGCTGGCACCATGCGACGGTGGACCATCTGACCGCGGGCGTGGAGATTCGCGGCGACACCCTACGCGTGAAAGACATTCACCTCACGAAAGGCGCGGGCACAGGGGATGCGACGCTCCAACTCACCTGGGCGGCCCGTCCCACCGGCGATGCCTTCGATCTACAGGCGACTTTCAAGGACATGCCCTTGACCGAAGGCCTGAAGGCAGCGGATCTCGACCTGCCCCTCACCGGCACGGGCACAGGCACCGCGCGGCTCCATGGCCCCTACGATCACCTGATCCTGGTTGGCCATGCCCAGATGGTAGATGGCACCGCCTACGGCGTCGCCATCCCCGCCGCGTCCACCGACTACGACTTGGATATCGCGTCCTTGAAACTCCAGATCCAGGACCTGCGCGTGAGCGACTCCCTCGCGCACCTGGGCGGGGCCAAAGGAAAGCCGGAGGGCGATCTGGCTTTGATGGGTGGCGGAAACCTAGACCTGAACGCCCTGACAGCGGATCTCAAACTCGCCGGTCCGGTGGATACGGGCCTGCTACGCCTGCCGCTTCCGCAGATCCAAGGCAGCCTGGATCTTCATCTGAAGGGTCCCTTGGCCTCTTCCTTTGGCGGCTACGCCTTCCCTGAAGGGGAGGCACATCTGAAGAACAGCATCGTGTTCTTCCAGGATCAGAGCCTTGTGGGATTGGAAGCGGATCTCTCCCGGAAGGGCCCGAAGGCGACGGCGTTGATCGGATTCGCGGGCCGCAAGGAGCATGCGCTTCAGGTGGATCTCGGGGATCGGGGACAAAGCATCTTCGGCCGCGCCACCGTGAATCTCGATGAAAGCACCGCGCCGACCCAGGCCCTCGCGGCCCAATTCAGCGGCGGCGTGCTCCAGGACCTCAGCGTGGACCTTGACGCCAATGGAAGCTTCGGCCCGGGGGGCCTGCGGTGGCAGGGGCGGCTCGGGTCCCTGCACGGGGATTTCGGGGCCTTTGATCTGACCCAATCCCGGCCCACGGATTTGCGAGGCACCGAGAAAGCCGCGACCCTCAGCCTGGAGCTGGAGGGTAGGCAGAAGGGCGAGACGGGCGCCCCTTCCGGTCGGGCGACGCTGTCGGGCACCCTCCCCTTCTCCATGCACGAAGGCATGGATCTGCGTTCTTCAGGGGCCATGGACCTCGCCGACTTCAAGGTCATCCTGGACAGTCTGCTGGATGTGGATCCCTACAGCGCGCTGGGCGAGACAAAACCGAAGGGCCACGCGGAATACGATCTGCGCGCCTATGGCACCTACGCGGATCCCTACGCCGATGGCCAGATCCGGTTGGAGGATGGCAGCTTGCGCCTGGGTGGATATCCCAGTTTGAATCACCTCACCTTCACCATGCTGGCGAAGGGCCGCGACCTCACCTTCCCCAAGGACCACCCGCTCCGCGCCACCCTGGCCCAAGGGGCGCTCACCTTGGATGGAAAAGCCACCTGGGCGCTGGGCGGGCTCTCCAATTACGACTTCAACGCCTCCCTCACGGGGTTCCAGCTCCGCGATCTGCCTGGCCTCGAAGGCGCGGAGGCCGCGGGTGATTTGGCCGTCACCCTGCGCGGGGACCAGGATGGCGGGCTCCTGAAAGGTCGCGTGAACGCGGATCGCCTCTCCTACCAGGCGGACATCAACCTCTCCGATCTCATCCTCAAGAGCGCGCTCTCCGAAAGCGGCCTGAGCCTGCTCAACCCCAATGATCCCCTCGACCGCATCGCACTGGATCTGGATCTACACCTCTCCCAGCCCTGGGTGTGCGACACGAACCTGCTGAAGCTCGAGGGACGACCGGAGGGCACCTTTAAAGTGCTTGGCACCCTCGCCCACCCTGGCCTGAAAGGGCGCATGGACTTCCTCGCGGGGGGCCGCGTGACCAATCTGCTCCCGGCGGGAGATGTGGTCATTGACCGCGGCTACCTCAACTTCACGGACCCCTCCAGCACCGACCCCTACATCAACCTCCACGGCACGGTGCAGGTGCCCGGTTACCAGGTGGACCTGGATGTGCATGGCACCCTCAGCAACCTGGACATCGTGCCGAGCTCCACCCCGAGCCTTCGGCGGGATGAGATCGTCGCCATCCTCATCCAGCCAGAGCTGGCTTCCACCATCGCCTCCAGCACCCCGGGCAGCTCCCAAAGCGCGCTTAGTTCGGGCCTCGCCAGCGCCAGTTCTGGCCTCGTTACCACCCTCGCCCTCGCCACGCTCCAGGAACAGGTCCGCCGCACCTTCGGCCTGGATCGCGTGAGCGTCAGCCTGCGCTCCGGCAGCGGGAATGGCACCGAGCGCGAAATCCAGCTGGGCAAGACCTTCACGCTCTTCGACCGGCGCATTCCCATCCTCGCCTTCCAGCGCAAGTCCGGAGAACTCTCCACCGCTGGCGCCACCATCGAGCTTCGCTTCGGCGGCGTCGTCCTCAACCTCGGCGTCGCCCAGACCGCGGGCGAAGGCGTGAACCCCACCGGGGAGATCGTCCATTCGTGGAGCCCGCGATGAAGTCCGACCACCGGCTCACGGCCACCGACTCCCGCAGCACCGCGCCCTGCTTCCCCGGTAGCTGGAAGCCGGTAGCCTGGAGCCGACCATGATCACCATCCTCGCCTTCGCCCGCTACCGCGCCCTGCTCGGCTTCGAGCGCTTGGAGCTCCCGTGCGTGCCCACCCTAGGCGCGCTGCTTGAAGATGTCCGTTTCGCCAAGCTACCCAAGGACGCGCTTCTAGCCGTGAACCAGGCGTTCGCGGATCGAAGCGCCAAGCTCGGCGATGGCGACGAAATAGCGCTCATGCCACCGGTGAGCGGAGGTTGATTCGCGAATTCGCCAGTGCGGATCAGCCTAGGCCTTTTCGCTGGTTCCGACGCCGAAGGCGCGTTTGAACTCGGCCACATCCTCGGGGCGCATGTCGAAGCCGATGAGGGAGCCGGGATTTACGACGAGGCCGAGGTCCGGCTGGACACCCAGGAGAATCTGGCGGAGCGGGAGCGCCTTCGCGTGTTGGAAGGTGTTGGAATGCACGCCCGCCGCGATGGCGCGCTCGGGGCTGGTGAAGACGGCGAGGGCAGGGAAACCGCTCGGACGATTGAGCACCATGGGCGCGGCTTCGGGGTCCCATCCGCCATCCTCGAGGAGGGGTTTGTCGAGCATCACGCCCACTTCCGATTCGATGAACAGATCCAGGAAGGCCTGCTGGGAGGCATCATCCTTCTGGGCGCCAAGAAGCGCGACTTCGAGGGGATTGGCGGGGGTGAACACAGGCATGACAGCTCCAATCCTCCATTATGCCGCAGGATCCCTGGTCAGCCCTCTTTCCGGATCTCCACGATCTCCCCGCCCGTGAGGCGAAGCAGCTCCTGAAGGGCCGGATCGTTGCGGAGGCGATCCTCAGGGCGCTCGCCCGGGGTGGGTCCATCCTCGGCAATTTCCATCCTGGTCACGCCGAGGGCACGAAGCAGCGCCGGATTGGCCTGTTCACGCTCGAGGTCCTGGAATGAGGTCTTCGCATTGGCCGGAAAACGAAGCCTCAAAGTCGTTCCATCGAAGGCAAGACCCGTCGCGACCTGGAAGGCCGAGGTAAGGCCCTGGAAGCGGGCTCCCGCGCTTTTCAGCAGCTCCGCGCAGGCTGCGCGTAGGGATTCGGCCTCGCCTCCCGGTCGGAGCGGGGTCGCTTCTGGCTTCGTCGCTCCAGCGGCAGGCTTCACAGGCTCGGGCGCGGGCCGCGGGGAGGGCGCCGGAGCCGAGTTAGGGCGTGGAGGTGGCGAGACGGGCCCAGCCGCTCGGGCGGCAGATCCCGTCAGCGATTCCAGCGGCGCCAGGTGAGGCAGTTGGGCGGCGGTGATGAGCGCCAACTCCACGACGACGCGGGGGAGCGCCGTGTCACGGAGGTCCCGCTCGCGCTGAAGCAGCAACTGAACGACGCGGGCCCAGCGCAGCAGGTCCTGAGGGCCTTTCCCCGCGCGGACTTCCTTCTCCACGCGGAGGCGCAGCGCCGTCACCAGCTCGCGCCAGAAGGTCGTCCAATCCGCGCCGAGGGAAGCGAGGGCCTCGCAATGGTCCAGCACAGCGGCCGTATCACCTGAGGCAAGAGACTCCAGAACTCCCTGAACCCGCACCGCGGGGACGATGCCGAGTTGCTCGCGAACCGCTTCCTCCAGAACTTTGCCGTCCCCTGCGGCGATGACCCGATCCAGAGTCGTGAGCGCGTCCCGCATGGAACCTTGCCCGGCTTCCGCCACGAGACGCAGGGCCTCGCCTTCGGCGGTGACCCCTTCTTGTCCGCACACCCAGGCGAGGCGTTGCTCGATGACCGGCACAGGAATGAGGCGGAAAGGGTAGATCTGCACGCGGCTCTTGATGGTGTCGGGAACATCCTGGAGTTCCGTCGTCGCCAGCACGAAGACGGCGTGGGGCGGCGGTTCCTCGATGACCTTCAGCAGGGCGTCGAAGGCCTGCTGGGAAAGCATGTGCACCTCGTCAATGATGTAGACGCGGTAGCGGCAGAAAGCGGGTCGAGTCTGCACCTGGTCCCGCAGCGCGCGGGCATCGTCCACGGAGGCGCGGGAGGCGGCGTCAATCTCCACGATGTCGAGATTCTGATCGGGCTTTTCGGCCGCGAGGCAGGGCTCGCAGACGCCGCAGGGCTCGGCGGTGGGGCCCTGGGCACAGTTCAGGGAGCGGGCGAGGATGCGCGCCGTGCTCGTCTTGCCCGTGCCCCGCACGCCGGCGAAGAGGTAGGCCTGGTGCAGCCTGCCCGTCTCCTTCGCCCGCTTGAGGGCGTTGGAGAGCGCCTTGACGCTCGCCTCCTGCCCCACGAGGTCCGAGAGCAGGCGGGGGCGGAATTTCAGGGCCAGGGTGGTCATGGAGGAGACAGTTTCTCATATCGCTGGAAAAGCAAAAACCTAACCGCGAAGGCGCAAAGGAGATCAAGGGTGACAAAGGCTCATCCGTCATCCCTGGTGCCCTTCGCGTCTTCGCGGTGAAACCCTCTATCCTGGTCGGATGCAGGTACTCGTCGCGGGATCATCGGGATTCGTGGGCCGCGAAGTGGTCCGACAGGCGCTGCTCAAGGGCTGCCAGGTCTTCGCCATGGTGCGAATGCAGGGCGAGGCTCACTTGGATGAGGAGGCCGTGCAGCGCGGGCAGTTGGTGCCCGTCCCCTTTGGCGCAGACGCCGAGGTGCTCGTGACGGGCTTCGGCCTCGACACCAGCCCCGTCGTGATCTCCTGTGCCGGGGCCCAGCGGGAGCGCCCCAAGATGGA
>JAFDVN010000039.1 GCA_018269025.1 Acidobacteriota bacterium
AGCCCCACCACCGCGACCTGGATGGTGGCCGTGGCCGTCGCAGACGGACTCGCCACCGCGGCGGCCTGCACATGGAAGGTGCCGAGCGCAGGCGGCGCGGTATACACACCGTCAGCGCCCACGGTTCCCGCCGCCGTCTCCTGCACGGACCAGGCCAAGCGCTTGTCCACGGACCCGGCCACCTGTACAAGCAGGCCCTCTGACCAGGTCGGATAGAGCGTGGATTGGAGCGGCTGGAGCCAGAGAGAAACCGTCATTTGGCGGGTATGCGTGACGATGCTGGTGCCCGCGCCGTTGCTAGCGCCGCCAGGGCCCGTGTCCCATACGCCAGTGAGCGAACTGCCGTCTTGAGAGAAGGTCAGGGAAAACCCTTTGTTCAGGTAATCCGGGGTCGTGGCTGAGATGATGGTGCCCGTGGCGACCAGCCCGCTCAATGTCCCCTTCCACACCATGGTGGAAGTGTCCGTGAAGATCGTGAGGGCCGTTCCCTGCTGATAAATCTTGAGGTTGAACGGGGTGAAGTTGCCGTTGTAGTAAGTCCCAGAGACATCAAGCATTCCATTGCTGGTCACTTCAATCCGTGCGGATGCGGACTTGGTGGAATCCGCTTCCGGCGCGGCCGTCACCACGGCATTGCAGCCATAAGTGGGTGCCGAGTAAGCACCGTCTTGGGAGATGCTCCCGCCACCCGTCACGCTGTAGGCGAGATTCTTATCAAGGCTCCCGCCCACGATTGCAGAGACCTGGGCCGTCGTACCGACCTTTGCCACCTGGAAGCTCGGCGCGATCCAGGTCGAGACGACTCCCGCTTGCCGGGTGTGGGTGACGATGCTGCTCCCGGTGTCGCTGGCGCCTGGCCCCGTGTTCCAAGTGCCCGTCAAGCTGCTTCCATCCGCCGAGAAACTCAGCGTGAACCCCGTCCCGATGTACGCGGGCGTCGCGGAGGCCACGATGGTGCCTGTGGCCGTCAACCCATTCAGCGTCCCCTGCCACACCATGCTTGAGGTGTCCGTCGCGATCGTGAGGGCCGTACCACGCTGGTAAACCCTGATGTAGAACGGCGGGTAGTTCCCTTCGTAGTAAGTCCCTGATACATCCAGGAACCCGTCGCTGGTTACCTCAACTTTGGCCGTGACAGCCTTGGTGGGATCGGATTCGGGCGTAGCCGTGATTGACGCATAACAAGGCGTCGCAGGCGCCGCGTAAGTACCGTCTTGGGAGATGCTCCCGCCCCCAGCCACGCTGTAGGTGAGGCCCTTGTCAAATGAACCGGCGACGAATGAGGTGAAGCCCTTGGTTGTTCCTACCTTCATAATCGAGAAAGTCGGAGAAATTTGAGCGCTAACGCCTGCCTGCTTCGTTCCTGTCCAAACGATATTGGGTGTAGTCGGCGAAGCTGCAAAAAGCCCACTAAAGCTTGAAGCACCCGGCGCGAAGGTCCAATTAAATGCATATGTCGTGCTGGTGTAGACCCAAGTGCCTGACAGGACATTCCCATTCAGGGTGGCCACGATGGGTCCCGGTACTCCTCCGTAAGTTCGCGTCCCCCACACCTTCGTCCCGTTCTGGAACAGCGTGAAGGTGATGCCAAATCCATCGGCATAGGTTCCGGACACATCCATCACGCCTGTGGGCGTTGCCTGCACGGTCGCGGCGGCGGCCTTGGTGGCATCCACATGGCTCGTGGCCGTCACCGTGTAATTGGCACCGATTCCTGTTGGCGCAGTGAACACGCCTTCGGCGTCCACCAGTGCTCCGCCCGTCGCAGTCCATGCCACAGCCTTGTCAGAGGAACCCGCCACGAAAGCCTGAAAGGCCTGGGTTGCGCCGGTCTGCATCAGCGCGGAGGTGGGCGTGATCTGGATACTCACCCCCGGCTTTTTGGTTCCTGTCCAAACGGTATTGGGTGTAGCTGGGAAAGCTGCATAAAGCCCGCTGAAGCTCGAAGCATCCGGCGTGAAGGTCCAATTGAATGCATAAGTCGTACTGGTGTAAACCCATGTGCCTGACAGGACATTCCCATTCAGGGTGGCCGCGATGGGTCCCTGTACTCCTCCATAAGTTCGAGTCCCCCACACCCTTGTCCCGCTCTGGAATAGGGTGAAGGTGATGCCAAATCCATCGGTATAGGTCCCCGACACATCCAGCGCTGAGTCTTGAACGACCGCCTGACCGGTGACCTCATCCCCAGCTTGATTCGTCACGGTGCAGGTCAGCTTGAGAGAACCGGTATCCCCCGCCGAATAGGTGATGGCATGGGATGAGGCATCTCCGGTGAGGGTGCCGCCCGTGATGGTCCATGCGTAGGTACAGCCATCCTGCACTGGCACGGAGGCAGGCAGGCCTGTGGCTCCTTGGGAGACCGCAGGTGCCGTGGTGATGGTGGCGATGGGAGCAGGGATCACGGACACCGTGGCCGCGACAGATCCCATCACTCCGCTTGCATCGGTAACTGAACATTGGAGGGTGATCGGGCCCGCCTGATCCGCGGAGTAGGTGATCGTCGGCGTCCCTTGTCCACCCGTTAGAGTTCCGCCCGAAACGGACCACTGGTAGGTTCCTGCTGAGGTAGCTGTTGCAGTGGCTGTTAAGCCAACGGCGCCTTGTGTCACGGGAGAACCTGCCGTGATCGCCACCAGCACCACCGGGATGGGCACGGTATGCGTGGGGGAAGGCGCTGCCAGGGGAGCGGTCTTCACGCGGGGCTTCACGGCCTTGAGCCTCCCGGAACCCTGGGCGGTGAGCGCGGCAGGGGCTAGAAGGACAAGGCACGACCATAGCGGAAGGTTTCGCATGGCATGCCGCAGCCAGATGGCCGCGCCAGGACGGTGTTGAAACAGGGGCCGGATGGTCCGGGTGATTCGGTCGAACATGCGGGCTCGCAAGGTCATGAAATTCATTCAGGTGTGAATGGAAACTATCGGGCAGCCGGAGTGGCTTCAACCGTGGGTGATGGCGCCTTCTGGGCCTTCTGGCCTTTGGATTTCCCCTGCCGACTCTGCAACTGGCGCGCCCTAAAGGCCTGGGCCTGCGATCCGGACGAATAATGCCGCTGGGTCATCTGATTCACCGCGTTGAAGTCGGATGCGATCTCAGCGCCGTCCACCTGCTCGCTCGTCCGGTTGCCCGCGGCATCGTAGGCGTAGGCGTACTGGTGGATCAGCTCGCCCGTCGGGCCCGTCAACTGGGCGCCAAGGATCTGGCCCACGGCGTCGTAGGAGAAGGTGTAGGTCTTGGGAGCTTGAGCATCCGTGGACTGGGCCCAGGTCGCGATCTGGCCATCGGCGTCGTAAGTGTAGGCGAAGGCGGAGATCGGGGTGCCGTCACCCTTCTTGTGGGTGATGCTTTGGAGGCGCTTGTCCCCCGGGGCCTCGGCATAGGTGAAGGAGGAGGTCATTCCATTGGGGGCCGTCACGGAGGAGAGCCTGGAAGTGTCGCCCTCATAGGCGTACGAAAAGGCCCCCAGGGGGTTCGTCACCGCCGTCAATCGGCCCAGCGCGTCGAAGCCCCGTTGCTCGGTGCTTCCGTTCAGGGTGCGGCTCACGACGCGGCCCAATTCATCATAGAGGTAGGAGATGGTGTCGTTCCGCCAGGGCCCCTGGACCGAGGCCAGGCGGCCCGCGCCGAGTTGAGGCGTGGCCCCAATGGGGTTGTAGGCGAAGGTGGTGGTGCCATAGCCATCCGTCACCGTGGCCAGGCGGGGGTAGCGTGCATCATAGCTGTAGGTGACAGAAGGTGTCGCCTCGCGGGCGTTGAAGTAGTCAACCCGGGAGAGGCTGTTGTCCACGCCGTAGGCGTAGGCCGTCATCTGGCCCATGGCGTCCGTGCGGCTTTGCAGGCGACCGACCGCGTCATAGGCGTAGCTGGACTGGGTACGGTCGGCGTACACCTTGTTCAGCACACGGCCCTCCACATCCCGGAACCAGGTGGTGATGTGGCCTGCGGGATCGGTCATCGCCTCCAGGCTGCCGCAAGAGCACCAGTCGAAGTGGGTCTTACGACCCAAGCTATCCAGCACATCGGTCATCTGGCGAAGGGCGTTGTAATCCAGCACAGTGATGAGGCCTTTGCGGTCAACGGTCTTCACTAGGTCCAAGGCGCTGTAATAGAATCGCTCATTCGTCCCATCGGGGTATTCCACCCGTGTGGGGCGGTCCAAAGCATCGTAGGCGGTCGTGACGGTTCGGCCTTCGGAATCGGTGACGGTGGATACCCGACCCGACCCGTCGTATCCGAAGTGGACCGTGCTGCCAGTCGTTGGGCCTTGAATGCCCCGAAGGTAGCCCCCGTTGTAGGTGTAGGTTGTTGTTTGGCCTTTGGGGTTGGTGGCGCTGAGCAACTGCCCCTGACCGTTGTAGGTCATGGTGGTGGTTTGACCTGACGCGTCCGTGGCCGTCAGGGGGCGGTGTTGGGCGTTGTAGGTGTACTTCGCCAGCAAGTCATCCGTGCCAGCGGTGGTGTTGTGGACTTCCAGAAGGTCCAGACCATCGGTCGAGTAGAGGTAGGTCATCGTGCGACCCATGGGGTCCACGATCTTGGTGGGCTTGCCTTGGGCGTTGTAGGTGTAGTTCCAGGCCTGCGTGCTTCCATCCGGGAGCAATTGCTTCACGGCGGTGGGATGGGCCTCGGTGGGGTTGTAGTAGGAATACCCGCCGTCATGGCCGTACCAGAGGCGTCGGTCCAGGGTGTTCTTCTCACCTTCGAGCACCGGCGTATTGAATTCGCCATCCAGACCATGGAGCCAGTGGTAGATGTGGGCCTTGGTGTAGTCGTGACCGTAGGTGGCCCAGACCCGTTTGTCCCAATAGAAGCTATTGCGCCATTGGAGGTAGATGTTGTCCACGCCCGTTGGCGGCAAGGGATCCGAACCAAGGATGCCTGGCGCGTTGTGGAGGAACTCGAGGCGTTCGGTATTGCCAAGCGGGTCTGTGGCCGTGATGACGCGCTGGGTTCCGCTCTCCCACATGTCGAAGTGAGTGGTGCCGTAGGGCGTCGTCATCGTGGCGAGAAAATCGGGCAGGGCGACTTGATTCACCTGGATGCTCACGGGCGCGCACCCTCCGTACCCATCACCGGTGCCCACCCAAGCCACTTCGAGCCTCGAACCCTGGGGCGTCTGGTCCTTGGTTTGATCGTAGACATAGCCGTAAGTGAAGGTGGAGGTGATGCCCGCTTCGTCCGTCACCGAGGTCAGATCGCTGTAGTCGTTGTAGCCAAAGTGCGCAGAGCGACCGAAGGGGTCATCCACTTCCTTGATTCGTAGGAGGCCGTCGCGCTGAATGCGCGTCACTTGACCAAGGGCATCGGTGATGGTGGAGAGGGCCAGTCCTCCCGGTAGACCAGCGCTTGCGTAAGGTACGCCACCACCAGAAGGCGCGGGTCCAGAGGACATATACCCGTAACTCACAGCTCCGAACTGGCAGACCGGGTAGACTGAGTCGTATCCAAGAGTCACGGCGTTGCCTTGAGGGTCCACCACCTGGGTCAGGTACACCCGACGCGGATAGGTCGTCGCGCCATCGGGCGTGGCATAGATCAGCTTGGTGCCGTCAATCAGATTCCGCGTGTAGACCGGGTGCTGACGATCCTGGTTCGCGGCTAACGACTCGTGGGTCTTCGGCTGAGGATTCCAAGTGGCGGTGGCGGTGTTGTATCCGGAATAGGAAAGCGAACCGCCACCCGAGGCATACACGGCGAGGCTCTGAGCGCCTGGGGCGGGACCGGGGTCATCCACCATGTAGGAATCCCAGTTGTTGGTCCATTGGGGGCCGAGGTTGGCATAATCCACCCATTGGCCTCGGCGCACCTCTCGCTGGTTGTAGACGATGCTGAAGTAGACCGAGGGGCCCACAGGAGGCGCGTATCCAATGGGCGTGTCCGCAACATGCAGGCTCACCACGCCGGTGTGGAAGGTGTAATTGGGCATGCCGGGGAAGGCCTTCTCACCGGGGATACCGCACTTCCCACCTCCCTTTCCGTCGCAACTCGAAGCGGCACCGCCGGACTGGTTATCGCAGAGGGTTGTGTTCCCCTTGGAGGCGTCGCCGGTGCTCCCTCTGCCCCAGACCTTCTGGCCTTCGCCTGCGGAGACCTTACGCCAACCCTTGGGTAGCGGGCCTTGCTTCACGAGGGCGTAGCCGGACAATTCATCATCCAGCGCCTTCTCAGAAACCCAGAACTCATCGCCGAAGGTGGGGTCTTCGACTAAGTAACGGTCATCCACCCTTTTGATCAGCGCCGCGAAGTGACCTGCCTTCCAATGGACGAGGGCGGGCATGAGCAAGGGCGCGCCCGGGGCTCGCTTCGCCATCTGGAAGTCGAGGTCGTACTTGGTGGCCAAATCTTCGTTGTGGGCAAGGGAAGTCCCATGGGGTGTGCAATCTTCCTCGTACATTTTCTCGAAGGGTTGCTTCATCGCGCGCTTGATCATCGCGAGCCCGAGTGGACCACAACGGTAAGCGCGCTCGGGGTGGTGTTCCATCAGATCCAGGCCCTCTTCCGCTCCTGTGACGCTCTCCTCCGCCCAGCCTGGGATCGGATCCTTCTTGATAAGGGTGAGGAGCTCCTTGAGTCGCGGCACACGACCCAGGCGAGCATTGAGGTCAATGAGTTCCTGGAGGGCGCGGACACGCACGGCAGCGGCCTCAGATCCCGCGACGCCCAGGGTGCGAGCGAGAGCATCGTCCCACACCTTCAGCGCGCGGGTGAAATAGCCGCCATGGAAGTAGGTCATGCCGAGGTTCGCTTCGAGCGAGGCCCGCCACGGCGAGTCTGGGTGCCCTTCCAGGAAGGTGGTGAACGGCTCCACCGCCTCGGTCTTCCCAGCTGCGTGGTACCGCTCAATCGCGCGGGCCAGCGCTCCATTCTCCGCATCGCTCGGAACACCGCTCACGGGAACGAGCGGATCTTGAAACACGCGGATGGAGCGGATGGCTTGCGTCGTGGGTGGTACGACAAACGCGGCATTCTTTGCGCCGTAGGCGGGAATGGCCCCGACAAGGAGCAGAAGGACGGCACTCGGCGATAGGCGTCGAAACATTTGAATCCCTGCTTTCGAGAAGCAGCTACGATAGCGCGATTTTCAGATCTGCAAAACGAGGAAGGATGAAAGCCATCCAACCTGTGGCTGACGCGATCTAAAACTTCACATTAATTAACTGGACGCCACACTGGCATGACCATGCCCGCATACATTTCGACAGTAAGGGACTCGTTCAACCTTAGCTCGGCATCGCAAACATGGTCACACTCCATCCCTTCACTTCTTCCGGGTCATCTCCGGAAGGATGTGGATGCCGGTCGTCTCATGTCGGTAGAAGGCGGCGGTGATTTCGGCGCCGAGGAGGAAGATGGCGCAGCTGTAGTAGAGGAAAATGAGGCCCGCGATGATTTTGATCAAGGAGCCGTACATGATGCCCCAGGTGGAGGTGTGGGCGAGGTAGATGCCGAAGCCCCACTGGGCCACCCACCAGAGGGTCGTGGAGACGAGCGCGCCCAGCAGCGCGTGGCGGAAGGACACATGGCAGCGCGGAAGATGCTGGAGCGTCATCGTCACCACGAGCAGGCCCAGCACGGGCACGAAGAAGCCGAGCATGGCGACCCTTGGAATCTGGAGCTTCACGCCGAGCACGCTGCCCACCATCAGGCCGAGCACCAGCACGAGGAAGAGCATCCCGCCGAGCACCAGCGCCACGCGCCGCGCCCAGATCAGGTTGCGGGTCTGGCGATGCTTCTTCAGGCGAAGTCCGAAGATGTGGGCGAGGCTCTTATCCACCTGGTTCACGCCCCAGAGGCTGCCGAACAGCAGCACACCCCAGGAGATGCCCATCCCCCCCACATGCTGGCTGTCCTTCATCACATCCCGCACGAAATCCACGGGCAGGAAGGGGAACAGCTCGAAGAGCCCCGTGAGCAGCGGCTTGCCGTAGGCTTTGGAGCCCATGAAGAGGCCGAGCACTTTGAAGAGCAGCGTCGTGAGCGGCACGAGGCTGATGAGCAGCCAGAAGGTGAGGCTCGCGGCGTAGCTCAGGCAATCGTCGTGGTTGAATTTGCGGCCGACTTCCAGCGCGAAGCGGCCCACGGCCCCGGCGCGCGGAAAGGTGCGCTCGAAGAGACGCCAGCGCTGGCGGCCTTCTTCCACCAACTGGCTCCAGCGGGTGAGCACGCGCTCGACCACGGCCCCTCCCTTAGAATCGGATGGGGTGACGCGGCAGCAGGTACATGAGCCAAGCCAGCGCCAAGCCGATGCCGATGAGCGCGGCCGCGTGAGTGAAGATGCTGCGCTTGGTGCGCTCCGGCTTGGTGGTCGGCTTCAGCAGCCCCAGGACGAGGGCGATGCCCAGGCCCATCAGCACAAAGTGGATCACATGGCTGCTCAGAAAACGCATGGATACAGGTTATCAGGCTGGAGGCTGGAGGCTGGAGGGACTTGTGGCGGCCCATGAGGGCCGCGCCATCAATGGCCTCATGAACCGCTCGGGCGAAGTAGTGGGTCGGCGCGACCTCCAGCCTCCAGCCCCCAGTCTCCAGCCTGATTCACTGCGCCGTGGCCTGGCCGCTGGGCGGGGCTGGAGCCTGGGGCACCGGCTGAACCTCGACGGTCCGTGGCTGCGGAATCCGGGTGAGCGCCAGGGGAATCACCTCGTCCATGTGAGAGACGAGGTGAATGCTCAGGAGGTCGCGGACCTCGGCGGGGACATCCTCCAGGCTGCGGGCGTTCTCGGCGGGGACGAGCACGGCCTTTCGACCCAGGCGGTGCGCGGCGAGGAGCTTCTCTTTCAAGCCGCCGATGGGCAACACCATGCCGCGCAGCGTGAGCTCGCCGGTCATGGCGAGATCGGCGCGAGCAGGGATGCCGGTCAGCACGGAGATGAGCGCCGTGGCCATGGTGATGCCCGCGCTGGGGCCGTCCTTGGGGATCGCCCCTTCGGGCACATGGAGGTGGATGTCCTGCTTCTCCAGAAAGCCGGATGGAATGCCCAAGCGCTCCGCGCGGGCGCGCACGAAGCTGAGCGCGATGTTGGCGCTCTCCTGCATGACTTCGCCCAGCTTGCCCGTGAGCTTGAGGTTGCCCTTGCCGGGCAATACCGCCGCCTCGATGGTGAGCAGGTCGCCGCCGGTGGGTGTCCAGGCGAGGCCATTCACCACGCCGGGCAGCGGCTGCTCATCCACATGGCTTTCATGGAACTTCTCAGGTCCGAGCAGTTTCACGATGCGCGGCGCGGTGACCGCCGGATCAAACACCGGCCCCGCCTGCTCCGCGAGCCGCGCGGGCTGGAGCGCGTGGCGGGCGAGCTTGCGGAGCACATTGGACAGCTCCCGCTCCAACTGGCGGACGCCCGCCTCGCGGGTGTAGCCCGTGACGAGCTTCTCCACCGAACCGCGATCGAAGGTGATGGCCAACTCCTGCATCCCGTGGCGCTCGATGGCTTTCGGAATGAGGTGCTGCTCGGCGATGGCGAGCTTTTCTTTGAGCGTGTAGCTGGAAAGCTCGATCACTTCGAGCCGGTCATCCAGCGGATCGGGAATCTGGTGGCGCACATTGGCCGTGGCCAGGAAGAGCACCTGGCTCAAATCAAATCCCACATCCAGGTAGTGATCCTGGAAGGCGGCGTTCTGCTCAGGGTCCAGCACTTCCAAGAGCGCGCTGCTCGGATCGCCGCGCCAGTCGCTCGCCATCTTGTCAATCTCATCCAGCAAGATGAGCGGGTTGCGCACCTTCGCCTTCTTCATGGACGCGATGACGCGGCCCGGCATGGAGCCGATGTAGGTGCGACGGTGGCCGCGGATCTCCGCTTCATCGCGCACACCGCCGAGACTGATGCGCACGAAGGGGCGGTTCAGCGCCCGCGCGATGCTGCGGGCGAGCGAAGTCTTGCCGACGCCGGGAGGGCCGACGAGGCAGAGGATGGGACCACGGAGCGCCTTGGCTTCGCCCGCATCGCTGCCTTCGCCCGCGCTGGCGGCTTGATCCGAAAGCCGCTTCATCACGGCGAGGTGTTCGAGGATGCGGGCCTTCACCTTCTCCAGACCGGCGTGATCCTCGTCAAGGATCTTCTCGGCCTCATCCAGATCCAGCTTCTCTTCGGCCTTGGCCTTCCAGGGCAGAGCCAGGAGCCAATCAATGTAGCTGCGGCTGACGGTCGCTTCAGCGCTTTGGGGTGGCATCGCCTCCAAACGCTCCAGCTCTTCGAGGGCCTTGGCCTGAGCTTCCTCGCTCATGCCCGCGGCTTCGATCTGCTCGCGGAGACGGCCCCACTCATCCTTGTCTTCCTTCTTGCCGAGCTCCTGCTGGATGACGCGCATCTTCTCGTTGAGGACATATTGCTTGTGGTCCTGGTCCAGGCGCTTGCGAGTCTTCTCTTCGACCTCGCGCTCCACATCCGTGCGCGCCTTGTCCATTTCCAGCAACTCAAGCAGCGCATCCATGCGGGGGATGAGTTCCACCTGCTCCAGCACATGTTGTTTGCGGCGCACATCCGCCGGGACGAGCTGGACCACCGCATCCACCGCCTTGCCGAGCGGGAGCTCCTTCACCTGATCCATGGCGAGCAGGCGGCTCGCGTCGGGGTTGCGACCGAGAAAAGACTCCACTTCGCCGTGGAAGCGCGTCAGTTCCTCGGTGCCATCCGCGACGGGTTCGGGCAGCAGGTAGGCTTCGGCCTGGAGGATCTCGCCATCATCCAGGTAACGGCGGAGCTGGACCCGGGCCACGCCCTTCACGCCCACCTTGTACTGTTCCCGGGGCAGCGCGATGACGCTTTCCACCAGCGCCAGGGTGCCGATCTCGAAGAGGTCATCGCCGGTTGGATTTTCGATCTTGGGATCCCGCTGGGTGAGCATCAGCAAGTGGTCGCCCGCCTTCACCGCCTGTTCGAGGGTGTGGACGGAGGCCTTGCGGCCCACGACGAAGGGCACGCGGGCACCGGGGAACAGAACCATGTCGCGAATGGGAATCGCCGGCAAGGTCAGGGTCTTGGGAACGAGGCTCAAGGGATGCTCCAACCGCGGGTCTGCGGCTCATCTAAATTGTAGGCCCTTCGCGCAAGCCGAGGGCGAAGTGCGTAACGCACTTCGCGGCTACCGGATTCCGGACCTCATCCCGCCGCTGAAATCGGCGCGCTGGGAATGCCCAGCACATCCTCGACTTTCTTGCGGGTGAGGCGCAGGGCTTCCTTCTGGGTGCGCTCGTCCGAGGGCAGGTCGAACATGGGATCGAGGAGCACCTGCTCCAGCAGGCCGCGGAGCCCGCGGGCTCCGAGCTTACGGGTGAGGGCCTGCTCGGCCAGCGCGTCGAGGGCGCCGTCATCGAAGGTGAGCTCGATGTCATCCATGTCGAAGAGCTTTTGGAACTGCTTGGTGACGGCGTTCTTCGGCTGGGTGAGGATGGCGACGAGCGCCTCCCGGTCCAGCGGCTTGAGGGCGGCCATCACTGGCAGGCGGCCCACCAGCTCGGGAATGAGGCCGAATTTGATGATGTCCTCCGGCTCCGAGAGACGGATGAGGTTTTCCTTGTCGTCGCGGCTCGCGGGCTTTGCGCCGAATCCGACGGCCTTGGCGCGGATGCGCTGCTTGATGATGTCCTCGACGCCGACGAAGGCGCCGCCACAGATGAAGAGGATGTTCGCCGTGTCCACCTGGATGAATTCCTGGTGGGGATGCTTGCGTCCCCCTTGAGGAGGCACATTCGCGACGGTGCCCTCGATGAGCTTGAGCAACGCCTGCTGCACGCCTTCGCCACTCACATCCCGCGTGATGGAAGGGTTCTCGCTCTTGCGGCCGATCTTGTCAATCTCGTCAATGAAGACGATGCCCTTCTGGGCGCGCTCCAAATCGTAGTTCGCGGCCTGCAGCAGCTTGGTGAGGATGTTCTCCACATCTTCGCCCACATATCCGGCCTCGGTGAGCGTTGTCGCGTCGGCGAGGGCGAAGGGCACATCCAGCACCTTGGCCAGCGTCTGCGCGAGGAGCGTCTTGCCCGTGCCCGTGGGGCCGAGGAGGAGGATGTTGCTCTTCTGAAGCTCAACTTCGTTGCCGCCCAGGCCCTTCTTGGGGACGAGGATGCGCTTGTAGTGGTTGTAGACGGCGACGCTGAGGCGCTTCTTGGCCTCTTCCTGGCCGATCACATAGTCGTCCAGATAGGCCTTGATTTCCCGGGGACGGGCCAGCTTGGCCTCGTGCTTGCCGACGGCCTTGCTCTGCTTGCCCATGCGGAGCTGCATCTGCCCCGCTTCCACGCACTCGTTGCAGATGAAGGCATCCGGCCCGGCGAGGAGCTGCTCGACCTCGGCAGGTCCCTTGCCGCAGAAGGAGCATTTCTGCTCGCGCTTGTATTTGTTGTTCATGGGGCCGCCTCCTTAGGCGACATCGTGGATGGTCTTCAGGACCAGGATCTCGAACCGGCGCACCCCGGCGGGAATCTTCACGCGCACTTCGCTGCCTTCCTCCTGGCCCACCAGCGCGATGCCGATGGGGCTGGAGATGCTGAGGAGACCGGGGTCTTCGCCCAGTTCCTCGGGCAGCACCAGCTTGTAGGTCTTCTCCTCATCGGAATCCAGGTCGAGGATCGTGAGAATGGAGCCGTAGGCGGCGCGGTCCTTGGGCAGACGGGAGATGTCCAGGGAGGCCAGCTCCGCGATGCGCTTTTCCAGGGTGACCATCTTGGACTGGAACATGTCGCGCTTGGCGAGGGCCTGTTCGTACTCGGCGTTCTCGGACAGGTCGCCCTGGCCGGCGGCCCGGGCGATCTCCTCCGGGATCTCCGTGAGGAGGGCGTTCTTGACGACCTTCAGGTCATTTTCCAGCTTGGCGAGGACATGCTTGGGCATGCGGGACTTCCTGGAGCGGGGGGCCAGAGGCCCCTGGGTGAAAGGTGGGAGGGAACTAGGATTCTAGCCACCCCTCCACCCATTGGGTGGGAGGGAGGTCTGGCAGGCCCGGTCCGGGCTGGGTCTTGAAACGGCGGTGCATCCAGAACCACCACCGGGGGTCCTTGCGGATCTGGGCCTCAATGCGCGCGGTCATGGCCTGGGTTGCGGCCCAGGTGTCCCGCTCCGCATCCCCGGTCTGTGGAACCTGGAAAGGGGGCTCGAACCGCACGACGATGCGCCCTTCCGCGTCGGGCCAACTGAACACCGGCAGGATGGGCAGCTTGTAGCGGGTGGCGAAGGCCCCGGCGGTGGGAAAGGTGGAGGCCCACTGCCCCAGGCAACGCACGAAGATCCCGCCACCCAGCGCGTCCTGGTCCAGCAGGAACCCCACGCCCCGTCCCTGGCGCAGGGCCTGGAGCGTGCCCCGGGCCCCGCCATCCTTGAGGATGACCGTGTTGCCAAAGCGCGCCCGAAAGGCCGCCGAAACGGGCTCCAGGAGCGGGTTGTCCAGTTCCCGGCCGATGACGGCGAGGGAACGGCCTTCCAGGCTCTGGGCGAGGGCGACCGCCTCCCAGTTTCCGTAGTGGCCTGTGAGCTGGATGAAGCCTTTGCCCTCGGCGGCTGCGGCGTCGAAATGCTCCAGGCCTTCGACTTTGACCCAGGCGCGCACCTGCTCGGGCGTGGCCCGGCGCAGCTTGAGCAGGCCCAGGAAGAGGGCGCCGTAATGCCGGAAGCAGGCCCGGGCCACGGCCCGCACTTCCTTTTCCGACAGGCCCAGATCCGCCGCCCGAAGGTTCTCCCGGGCCACGCGCCGATGCCGGGCGTCCACCGCGTGAAAGGCGGCGCCGATGCCCCGCCCGAGCACCTGGAGGGTGCCCCAGGGCAGATGCCCCAACAGCCCATCCGCCACCTTGAAGGCGGCGTATTCGGCCCGATGCCGGAAGGTGGGGGAGAAGGTCTCTGCCATAAAAAGAGGGCGCCCCGGATTCCCGAGGCGCGCTTCTGAATTCTACCAGTCCGGATGGGATCTAAGCCAACCCGAATAAAGGTAGAACTTACCGGCGATCCCGACTCAGCGGCATCGTCATGCAACGCGGCCCGCCCCGGGCGCGGCTCAGTTCGCTGCTCTCGATCTGGACGAGGTATTTCGAGCCGTCCAGCAGGTTGATGGCGTCGTCCTTGAGCAATTCCGCCGCCTCCACGACCCGGTAGCCAGCTTTCGAAAGTTCCTCCGCCGTCGCCCGATTGCGCTTGTAGCTCGTGATGACGCCGGGCGCGAGGGCGAAGGCGTTGGCGCCATCCGTCCACTGCTCCCGTTGCTGCATGATGCGGTCCGCGCCGCCGCAGAAGATGGGCTTGAGGTCTATGCCAACTTCCTTCAACGCCCGCAGCAGGTTCGCGCCGTGGGTGAAGCGCAATTCTTCGTGGCGCAGATCCACCTTCACCACATTGAGCAGCTCGTTGGACCCGTCCGTGAAGTAGGGCGGGTAGACGAGGCACTCGTCCTCGTGGATCCGAGTGAACACCGTGTCCAGGTGCATGACGGAGCGCTTCTTCGGCATGAGCACCATGAAGAGGTGCTCGAAGGTGCCTTCGCCCCGGGCATAGTCCTGGCGCAGGCTTTCCGCGAGGATGTTCAGCGCGTCCGTCGTCGTCCGCTCTGAGACGCCCACCGCGATGGCCTTGTCGCTGAGCACGAGGATGTCGCCCCCTTCCAGGCTCACGGGCATGCGAATCTCGCCCTTGATGAGGGGCGTCACCTGATCGAACCAGAGGTCGTTGTCGGTGAGATGGCGAAAGCGCGGGTGGTGACGGAAGACATAGCTGAGGATGAGCGGCTCCCGCTGTCGCGCCCAGGTGGCCATGGAGTTGACGCTGTAGCCGTCCCCCACCACCGCAGCGGGATCGCGCATGAAAAGCAGGTTTGGAATGGGATTGAGCTGGTAGTCGAACTCCCGCTGCCAGTGGGTCGGTTGGGATTCAGGCCAAGGAAGCCCCGTGATGATGGCCGCCCCCGCGCTGCGGCTATCCATGGCGCGGAGAACGGAGCAGGTCTCCTCGGGCAGGTTCACGAGCTTCTTCAAGTCCTCGATGAACCGCAACTTCACGCCCTCATCGGCGAGGGATTCGATGAAGAGATCCTGGATGTCGAGCACCTCGTCCGCGACCTTGGCCAGCACCTTGCGGAACTGGGCGTGCTCCTCCCGGGCCTGGGGCCCGTAGAGGATGTCGTCGAAGAGGAGCTTCTCCATCATCGCGGGGACCATCAGGTCCGTTTCAGATCCGGGGTCATGGACGACCACCTGCCTCAGGCGGCCGGTCTCGGAAAAGACCGAAAGCTGGATGGGCTGCATGGGACACTCAGCGGCCCGGGCCATCGCGCCGATATCGCACCAGCTAAAGGGCTCCTCGAAGGAGAAGCCAGGCGAGGCCCGGAATGCCTGTTCAGTTTAACCCGGCTTCCGACTACCTGCTACCGGCTACCGACTACTGGGCGGGCCCACATGTCGCTCCGAGCCTTGAATGGCGCGCCTTTGAGCAGTATCCTGATCGTTCTGGCGTGCGCCAGAACTCAACCAAGGAGCATTCCGAAATGGCCGCTTTCGTCACCCAGCCCGCCCCCGATTTCAAGGCCGATGCCCTCGTGGATGGCCAGTTCAAGCAGGTCTCCCTGTCCGACTACAAGGGCAAGAAGGTCGTGCTGTTCTTCTATCCCCTCGATTTCACCTTCGTCTGCCCCACCGAGATCCTCGCCTTCTCCGACGCCATCGAGCAGTTCAAGAGCCGCGACACGGAAGTGATCGGCGTCAGCGTGGACTCCAAGTTCAGCCACCACGCCTGGGCTCAAGTTGACCGCAAGGAAGGCGGCATCAAGGGCATCACCTTCCCCCTCGTCGCCGACCTGAACAAGACCATCGCCGCTGACTACGGCGTCCTGCTCCCCGCCGGCATCGCCCTGCGCGGCCTCTTCATCATCAACAAGGACGGCGTGCTCAAGCACATCACCGTCAACCACAACGACCTGGGCCGCAGCGTGGATGAGGTTCTGCGCCTCCTCGACGCCGTGGACTTCAGCGAGACCCACGGCGAAGTCTGCCCCGCCAACTGGCAGAAGGGCGAAAAGGCCATGAAACCCACGGCTGCCGGCCTCAAGGAATGGGCGGCTGCGAAGTAATCAGCCACAGTCAATGCACACTCAAGCGGGCGCCGAAAGGCGCCCGCGGTGTTTGCGGGGAAGGCGGTCGGCGTAATGGCCTTGTGGCGATGACCATCCGACCGAAGCGCAGCGAAGGGGAGGCTCCGGGTCCGCGCTTGCGCGGGAGCGCGCACCGCGCGCGATCCCCGGAGGATAGGACGGAATCGGCGAAGCCGATTGCCGCCCGAAGGGCGAGGG
>JAFDVN010000003.1 GCA_018269025.1 Acidobacteriota bacterium
CCGACGACGCGCTCGCGGAGCCGCGCCTCGATGTGGAGCAGCTTCTGGGCCTCGCCTTCCAACAATTTGTCCACGGGGATGCCCGTCCACTTGGCGACGACGGCGGCGACATCCTCTTCGCCCACTTCGAGCCGCAGCATGGCGGAGCCGCCCTCAGCTTCGGCCTTGAGGCGCTTTTCGAGGTCCGGGATCTCGCCGTATTCCAGGCGCGAGGCCCGCTCGTACTCACCCTTCGCCTTCGCCTTCTCCAATTCCAGGCGGAAGTCCTCCAGTCGCTTCTGGTCCGCGCGCAGGGCCTCGATGCCCTTCTTGTCCTGATCCCACTGGGCGCGGAGACGGGTCAGTTCCTCACCCAACTCGGCGAGTTCCTTCTCCAGTTCCTTCAGCCGCGCGCGACTCGCGTCATCGGATTCCTTGGCGAGGGCCAGGCGCTCAAGCTGGAGCTGCACCTCACGGCGCTCCCGCAGATCAATCTCGATGGGGCGGGAATCCATCTGCATCTTCACCGAGGCCGCCGCCTCATCCATGAGGTCCACAGCCTTGTCGGGCAGGAAGCGGTCCGGGATGTAGCGGCTGGAGAGCGCGACCGCCTCCACCAGCGCGGCGTCCTTGATGCGCACGCCGTGGTGGCGCTCGTAGCGCTCCTTGAGGCCGCGCAGGATGGAGACGGCGTCTTCCGCCGTCGGCTCGTCCACGAAGACCTGCTGGAAGCGCCGTTCCAGAGCCGCGTCCTTCTCGATGTGCTTGCGGTACTCATCCAGCGTCGTCGCGCCGATGCAGCGCAGCTCGCCCCGGGCCAGCGCCGGCTTGAGCAGGTTCGCCGCGTCCATGGAGCCGCCCGTCGCGCCCGCGCCGATGAGCAGGTGCAGCTCGTCAATGAAGAGCACGATGCGGCCTTCGCTGCGCTCGATCTCATCCAAGACACCCTTCAAACGCTCCTCGAACTGCCCCCGGTACTGGGTGCCCGCAATGAGGGCGCCCATGTCGAGGCCCATGAGCCGCACGCCCTTCAGGCTCTCGGGCACATCGCGCTTCACGATGCGCTGGGCGAGGCCTTCCACGATGGCGGTCTTGCCCACCCCGGGCTCGCCGATGAGCACGGGGTTGTTCTTCGTGCGCCGGGAGAGCACCTGGAGCACGCGGCGAATCTCGTCATCGCGACCGATGACCGGGTCCAACTTGCCTTTCTCCGCGAGCTCGGTGAAGTCCTTGGCGTATTTCTGGAGCGACGCGAAGGCTTCCTCCGCCCGCTCGTCCTCCACCCGCGCGCCGGCGCGGGTCTGCTTCACGGCCGCCTCCAGCTTCTTGCGGTCCAGGCCGTAGCGACCGAGCAGCGCCTTCGTCTCGCCCGCATGGGACGCCAGGCCAAGCAGCAGCGCGTCCGTGGCGAGGAATCGGTCGCCCAGCGCCCGCCCGGCCTCGCTGGCGGACTCCAGGAGCTGTCGCAAGGCGGACCCCGCCTGGGGCTCCGCCCCGCCCACCGCCTTGGGCTGCTTGGCCAGGGCCTCGTCCACCGCGACAAGGAGGTTCGGCAGCGCTTCCGGGTCCGCTCCCGCGCCTTCGAGCAAGGGGCGCAGGCCTGCGGCGGGCTCGAGGAGCGCGCCCAGCAGGTGGAGGGGCAGGATCTCGGGGTGCTGCTGGCTGGAAGCCGCGTCCCGCGCGGCGACAAGGGCTTCGTTGGCTTTCTGGGTCAGGGGAAGGAGAGACATGGGACCTCGCAGGAATCTCAGCATGATCCAAATATGATATTTGTCAACTCATATTTTATTCATCAATATTCCCTATCTTGAAAAGCCCCGCGCCGGACAAGGCTTCGTTAAGCTTGATATTCCTCCGAGGAATCCCATGCGCCTCCATCCCGAAGCCGCCGAACGCAACGAACGCCTGAAGGGAATCGCCCCCCAGGTGCTCGACGCCCTGAGCCCCCTGGGCAAGCGCGCCTTTTTCCCGAAGGGCATTCCTTTCCAGGCGGGTCAGGCGGGCGGGTGCGCCATCAACGCGACCATCGGGCAGATCACGGACGGCGCGGGCAACCCGATTCCGCTCGCGCCCCTGGCGGAGAAGCTGAAGGGCCTGCCCCCCAAGGACGCCTTCCTCTATTCGCCTATCCAGGGCCGGGAACGGGCCCGCAAAGCCTGGCACGCCAAACTCGTTGCCGAAGACGCGCGCGCCGCTTCCATCGTCCTGCCCTCCGTGACGGCGGGCATCTGCAACGCCCTCAGCATGGCGGCGGATCTCTTCTTCACCCCCGGCGACACGCTCACGATTCCCGATCTCTACTGGGACAACTACGAGCAGGTCTTCGACATGCGGCTCGAAGGCGAGCGGGCCACCTACCCCTTCTACAACGCGGAAGGCGGCTTCAATGTCGAAGGTCTGCGCGCCACGCTCGCGGCCCAGAAGGGCAAGGTTCACGCGCTGCTGAACTTCCCCAGCAATCCGAGCGGCTACTCGCCGACGCCTGCGGAATTGGAAGCCATCGCTGATGTGCTCGTCGAGGCCGCGAAGGATCGCCCCGTCGTCGTCTACTGCGACGACGCCTACCACGGCCTCGTCTTCGAGCCCACGGCCACGCCGAAGAGCCTCTTCTATTCGCTGCTGAACCGCAGTGAGAACCTCATCCCCCTCAAGTGCGATGGCATCACGAAGGAGTTGAGCTTCTTTGGGGGCCGCGTGGGCTTCCTCTCCTTCGGCGTGAAGGCCGAAGCGGCGGCGATCCTCGTGGACAAGGCCATGAGCCTCGTGCGCGCCACCATCGGCAGCCCCGTGGGCCTCAGCCAGTACCTCATGGAAGAGGAGCTTCTGGACCCGCGCCACAACGACGAATTCGAGCGTCTGCGCCGCGTCATGGAAGGCCGCTACAGGAAGCTGAAGGCCGCGCTCTCCGCGCCAACGCCCCACTGGACGGTGTTCCCCTTCAACGCCGGTTGCTTCTGCCTCATCGAACTCCGTGAAGGCCTCGACGCCGAAGTCGTGCGCCAGGCCCTCATCCAGGACGAGAGCGTCGGCGTCGTGAGCCAGCAGGGCCGCTACCTGCGCCTCGCCTTCTGCTCCCTGAAGGAAGAAGCCATCGAGCCCCTCGTCCAGGCCATCGCCCGCGTGTGTGGAAAGATGTAATCATCCGCAGATTACGCCGATGACGCAGATTCAAATGCGCTCTCATCTGCGTAATCTGCGAAATCTGCGGATGAATTCCTGATGTCTACTCCCGTGATGCAGCAGTGGGCGGCGCTGAAGGCGGAAGCCGGCGACGCGATCCTGTTCACGCGGATGGGGGACTTCTACGAAGTCATCGGTGAGGATGCGGTGATGGCCGCGCCGGTGCTGGAGATCGCGCTCACGGTGCGGGGGCGTGGGACGGAGTCGGAAGCGCCCATGTGCGGGGTGCCCCACTTCGCGCTGGAAGGCTACCTTCCCAAACTCCTCGCCGCCGGGTTCAGCGCGGCCATCGCGGAGCCCACGGCGAAGCCGGACGAGGTGAAGGGCCTGCTGCCCCGCGCCATCCTCCGCATCATCACACCCGGCACCTGGCTCGATGACGACGGGCGGTGGCTGGGCGCCCTGCACCGCCTCGGGACCAAGTGGGGGCTGGCCCTGCTCCAGCTCGCCTCGGGCCAGATCCGCGTCCTGCCCGGCGAAGGCGAAGAGGCGCTTCTCGCGACGCTGGAACGACTCGCGCCCAACGAGCTGATCCTCGCCGAGGACGCGGCCTCGCCCCTGGCCGAACTCCCCGCCACGCGCCTGCCCCTCTGGCGCTTCGAGGCCTCCCGCGCGCGCCAGCAGGTGCTATCCTTCTTCGGCTGGAAGCATCTCGAAGGCGTGGGTCTCGACCCTTACCCCGCCGCATTGGGTGCTTTGGCTGCGTTGCTGGATGAAGTGGAGCGCACGCAAAAAGGAAAGCCCGCGCACCTTCAAGGCGTCTCGCTGGAGCTGGGCGCGACGGGCCCGCTCCTGGACGCGACGAGCGCCCGCCACCTCGAAGTCTTCACGAACACCCTGGACGGCTCCAAGACGGGCAGCCTCCTCGCCTTGCTGGATGTCTGCCGCACCCGCATGGGCTCACGCCTGCTGAAAGACTGGCTGGATCAGCCCCTCCGGGACCGCGAGGCCCTCGAAGCCCGGTGGCGGCAGGTGGCCTGGCTGACGGACGATGGTCGCCGCGCCCCGGTGCTGACTCTGCTCAAGGGCCTGCCGGACTTCGATCGGCTCCTTGGCCGCGTGGCGCTCGGCCTCGCGACCCCGCCGGAATTGGCGAATCTCCGGGAAGGCCTCGCCCAGGCTTCGCGTCTGCCCGCCCTTCTCGACGAACTCGGTTTCCTGGAAGACGCGGCCTCGCTCGGCCTCTGGGATCGCGCCACGCCCACCTGCGAAGGTCTCCGCGCCGAACTCGCGCGGGTACTGGCGGAAATGCCGCCCCTCGACCTCGACAAGGGTGGCGTCATCCACGAAGGCGTGGACGAGGAGCTCGACGCGGTGCGCCGCCTCGCCCGGGACGCCAAGCAGGTGATGCTGGACCTGGAAGCGGATGAGCGCGAACGCAGCGGCATCGCGAGCCTCAAGATCAAGCACACTCGGGTCTTCGGCTACCACTTCGAGGTGACCAAATCCAACCTCGGTGCGGTGCCACCCCACTTCATCCGCAAGCAGACCCTCGCCAACGCCGAACGCTTCACCACCGAAAAGCTCATGGCTTTCGAGCAGCGCCTTCTCAGCGCCGAAACGGACCAGCTCAAGCTGGAGACAAAGTTCTTCAAGGCGTTGCTGGATTCCGTGCTCGCAGCTCGCGCCGAGTTGGTCGTCTTCTCCCAGGCCCTCGCAAAATTGGATGTGCTCGCTTCCTTTGCGGAGAAGGCCCGGCACGGGGGTTGGACGCGGCCCGAACTCGCCGAAGATCGTGGCTTGAATCTCACCGCCGCCCGGCACCCGATGTTGGAAAGCCGCCTCGACCGCGAATGCATCCCCAACGACCTCGACCTTCCCGAAGCGCGGCCCATGGCCGTCGTGACGGGCCCCAACATGGGCGGCAAGTCCACCTTCCTCCGCACCGCGGCCCTGCTGGTCGTGCTGGCCCAGGCCGGCTCCTTCGTCCCGGCCGAATCCATGCGCTTCGGCCTCGTGGACCGCATCTTCACGCGGATCGGCGCATCGGACTTTTTGCAGAAGGGCCAATCCACCTTCATGGTGGAGATGACGGAGACGGCGCGCATCCTCAACCAGGCCACGAGCCGTTCCCTCGTCATCCTGGATGAAATCGGACGCGGCACCTCCACCCGGGACGGCCTCGCTCTGGCCGAAGCCATCGCGTTGCACCTGCGCGACCTCAAGGGCGGAAGCCCACGCACCCTCTTCGCGACGCACTACTTCGAACTGACCTCCCTCGGCGAGGACCCGCGCATCCAGAACCTCCATGTGGAAGTGCAAGAGTGGGAGGAGCAGTTGCTCTTCCTCCACCGCATCTCAGAAGGCCCCGCCGACCGCAGTTACGGCATCCAGGTCGCGCGCCTCGCGGGCCTGCCCAGCGCCGTGATCCAGAAGGCGCGGGCGATCATGGCGGCGATGCCGGAAGCGCATCTGGATGGGGCGTCAGGCGTCCGGCATCAGGCGTCGGGCCCCATCCAACAGCCGTTGTTCCTGGAATCGGAGGCGGATCCGCTTCGCATGGACCTGGACGCGCTGAACCTCAACGAGATGACGCCCATGGAAGCGCTGGTCTGGCTCTCCCTCAAACAGAAGCAGGGACGCTGATCTACCACCGGTGATAAGCCGGATGCCCTTCTTTCACTGCGACGAAGGTGCCGCGGCAGGTGGCGCAGAGCTGGCCTTCGGCCTCCAAGGTCGCTTCGATGAGGGCGCGGTCTTCGCTGGATTCGGCGACGATGGCTCGGAGCTTGAGGACCGCGCCGCTGGGAGTGGGGCGCCTCAGCTTCACATGGAAGTCCGCCGTCACCGTGCAGGGCGGCGTCGTGGCACCAGCCTTCGTCATCAGGTGCCACGCGGCGGTCCAGTTGGAGTGGCAGTCCAGGAGCGCGCCGAGGATGCCGCCATTGACCATGCCAGGGAAGGCTTCGTGGTGGGGCGCCGCGCGCCATTCGGCGATGACGGAGCCATCGTCGCCCGGGAAGCTGCGGATGCGCAGGCCCTTGTCGTTGGCGGGCCCGCAGCCAAAGCAGGCGTTGTGGGGCGCGTAGCGTTCCTGGAGGCTGGGACCGTTCATGAAACCACCTTAGGGTTGAACCGCAGATTACGCCGATGACGCAGATGGGGCTCGGACGATTTCATGCCGTGTCCCCCTCCGCCCCTCCGCTGCCCTCCGC
>JAFDVN010000040.1 GCA_018269025.1 Acidobacteriota bacterium
CCCGGCACGAGCAGGACATCGTCGAAAGTCAAAGCCTTCATCAGGGGCAAGGTGAGCATCGGAAGCCTTCCAATCGGAACCCGACGCCTGGATCAAGGCGATGGGACCTTGCACCCCATGATCGCACGGCCGCGCCCCAGGTTCCAGAGCCAGTCTTGGCGGAAGGCTCAGGCTAGGGGGCCCATCCGGGTCGGCGCGTCGCCCGGGTCTTCTTCGGCCAGATGGAAGGGGTCGGGCTTGGAGTCGGGAAGCCGTAGCGGCAAGGGCCATGCGTGAGAAGGGGTCAAGGTGGCGAGAAGCGCCTCCCCCGCCATGCTCGCCCAGGCTTCCACCGTGAGGTTCCGATCCTCGGGTCGCTTCGAGAGGGCGCGCCTGAAGACCTCATCCACCGCCGGGGGCATCCCGGGCAGGAAGTCCGAGACGAGACGGGGCTCTTTGCGAAGGACATTGGACATCATTTCCACCGCGCTGTCGCCGGGGATGGGGCGGTGGCCGGTGAGCGCCTCGAAGGCGACGGTTGCGAGGCTGTAGAGATCCGATCGGGCATCCACCGCCTGACCCTTCAATTGCTCCGGGCTCATGTATTGGGGCGTTCCGACGACCATGCCCGCCTGGGTGAGGGCGCGATCGAGGTCCATGGATTTGGCCAGCCCGAAATCGAGCACTTTGACGAAGAACGGCGGGGAACCCTCGGGCGCTCCTTCCGGCGCGTTACTGAGGAAGAGGTTCGCGGGTTTCACATCCCGGTGGACGATGCCCGCCTCATGGGCGGCGTGGAGCGCGGAAGCCGCCTGCTTCAGGACGAGCGCGACCTGCTTGGGAGAGCCAGGTCCCGAAGCCGCGAGAAGCTGAGCGAGATCGAGGCCTTTGAGCAGCTCCATCACGATGAAGGCGCTGCCATCCTCCAATTCACCGCTATCGAAGATGGCGATGACGCGCGGGTGTTGGATCTTCGCGACGGTGCGGGCTTCGCGCTCGAAGCGGAGTCGCGCTTCCGGGCGCATGAAGCGCTCCGGTGAGATGAGCTTGAGCGCCACTTCCCGTTCCAAGCGTTCATCCTGGGCGACGAAGATGGTCCCCATCCCGCCTTCGCCCAGGTGGCGGACAAGGCGGTAGCGGCCCGAGATCCGGTAGGGGAGAACCCGGGGTGCTTCCAGCGCGGCGCCATCGTCCTCGCAGGTGGAGGCGTTCTGGTCGTAGCAGCGGCGGCAGCGGGGGCACATCCACAGGGTGTCCACGCCTTGGGCATGAAGCGATTCGTGGGTGAGGCGATGGCGCTCTTCCGCTTCCAGAAGGCTCCGCTTGAGCCGCGCCATCTCCACGGCCCCACCCACTTGCTGGGCGAGGCTGGTGAGCAGGCGGCGTTCGGCGGGCTCCAGCTCCCGTTGCGGGCGACGCAGGACAAGGGCCGCGCAGGTCTCGCCACTCGGGCCGGGGGCGGGAATGGTCCAATCGCCGCTCCCGGGGGAAGGCAGGTGATCGAAAGTAACACCCGGATCGAGGGAGGGCTTCAGTTCTTGACTGCCGCTGAGCAGCACTGGGTCCTGTCCGCGGATCTCCCAGATGGTGATGGGGCCAAGCCCAAGGGATGCGCTCACCTCATCGGCCATGCGACGGGCCAGGGTTTCAAGGCTCTCATCCGGCCGTGCGCCTTCCTGGGCCAATCGGAGCAGGTGGTCATGGGCTTCGCCCAATTTGGCCTCGGCTTCCCGGAGGGCGAGGGTCTTCTCGTCCACCGCTCGCTCCAAGTCCACCGCCCGTTGGCGCAGGTGGCGCGCCCGCCAACGGCCGATGCCGAGCCCGCCGCCCACGAGCAACAGCGCATAGGCACCGAAGGCCCACGGGCTGAACCAGGGTGCGGGCTTCATGGAAAAGGAGAAATCCACCGGCCCGCTTTCCGTGCCCGCGTAGTCTTTCGCCCAAACGCGGAAGGTAAAGGACCCGCTGGGCAGGCTCGGGAAATCCCGGGAGGGCATGGGAGTCCAAGCGCCCGGCTGGTCCTCGAGACCCACCATCTGGGAGCGGTAGCGTGTATCGCCCTCCCGGAAGAAGGCGTGGAGCGGGAAGGTGAAGGAGAGTCCATGGTCCCGGTGGGCCAAGGCCGCGCCCGCCCTCAAGGGTTCGCCCTTCAGGGAGAAGGCGGCCAGGTCCAACTCCGCGGCGGGAGGTGGTCCCGGGTCTTCGGAGGGGTCCATCGCTGCGATGCCTTCCCCCGTGCCCACCCAGATGTGGCCCAGGGAATCCGTCATGGTCGAACCGGTGTTGGCCTCCAGGCTCGGGAGCCCATCCTCCCGACCCATCACGAGGACGCGCCAACCTCCCGGTGTGTGAGCATCGGGCGTGAGCCGCGCGACTCCGCGATTGGTGAAGAGATAGATGCGACCCGAGGCGTCCCGTTCGATGCCGTTGATGACGCCATTGGGAAGGGAGGGCACAGTGTCCGTGCCGAGATGGGACCAAACCGCCTTGGGATCCTGGGCGTCCCGCCAATAGACTCCGTCCCGCGCGCCGACCCAGAGTTGGATTTGTCCCTTCGCATCCTTCAGAACCTTGAGGCTCATGGTGATGATGGACTTGGAGGGCAGGGGAGCTCGGCTCCATTCGCCACCGGGAGGGCGCATCCAGAGGTCATCCTCGTAAGCGGCGAGGTAGAGGGTTCCGCCGAGGTCGGCAAATTCGATTCCAAGGGGCTGGAACTTAAGGCCCGGCATCGGGTCCATCGTCCACCGCTTGCCGTCGAATCGGGCGATGCCGCCCTCCGTGCCCGCCCAAAGGAACCCATCCGATTTTGCGATGCCGTGAACCGCTTCATCGGGCAGGCCATCCTTTTGGAAGAAGCCGGTCCAGGTGCCGCCATGGAGGCGCGCCAAGCCCGCGTTGGTGCCCACCCAGAGGTCGCCATCCAGGTCGGCGAGGCCGAGGATGACTTTGTGAGCGAAGGCGGGGGGCATCGCGACCGGCGTCCACCTCGCACCATCCCAGGTCGCCAAGCCA
Organism: Acidobacteriota bacterium; assembly: GCA_018269025.1. GTDB lineage: Bacteria > Acidobacteriota > Holophagae > Holophagales > Holophagaceae > JAFDVN01. Next base: position 2,995 of record JAFDVN010000040.1, read on the forward strand.
TCCATGGTTCCGGCCCACCAGCTTCCATCCGCCCGCTGAAGGGTGGCGAAACTGCCTGGGTTTGGGAGGCCCTGAGCGGTTCCGAAGGTGCGCCACGCACCGAGTTTCAGGCGCAGGAGACCGCGCCCGGCGGTGCCCACCCACAGCTCCCGGGAGGTTCCAGGATTGAACAGCAGGGTCGTGGTCTGCGGGGTTGGCAACCCCGTGGCGGGAGTGGCGATGGGAATGAAGCGGTTGCCATCTAACCGGTAGATGCCCGCGTTGAAGTCGAGCGCCCAAAGCCGTCCCCTCGAATCGAAGGCGACCTGCTCCACATCCGCTTCGGGAAGGCCATCGAGGGGCCCGTAGAAGCGCCAACTTTGCCCATTCCATCGGGCAAGGCCGTGGCGACGGGAGCAGACCCAGAGATCTGAACCGCGCCGAAGCAAATTCACGAGGGTTCCCTCAGGCGCGCCCGGGAAGGGGGACCAGGCGCCATGGTCGAACTGGTAGAGCCCTTGGTTCGTGGTCGCCACCAATCGTCCATCTGGCAGATCGGCGAGGCTGGTCACTTGTCCTTGGTCTGGCAGGTTGTGACCCGGGTTCAGTCCGTGCCACGCCTTTCCGTCAAACCGAAAGGGACCCCGATCCGTGGCGGCCCAGAGTCCGGCGTGAAGCCCCTCCTCGATCTCCGTGAATCGCCAAGTTGAATTGGCATGGAAGCCTTGAGGCTCATCAAAGGTGGACCACTCCCCGTGTTGGAAGCGGAGGACAAGGCCGCCCTTGGTGCCGACCCACAGGCTTCCATCCGAAGCCGAAAAGAGACTCGCGATGCGTTTGGCGTTGGGTTTGAGGCCCGGGGGAAGGGCCTCCTGCCAAGCGTGGCCATCATAGGCCGCGAGTCCATCCTCCGTGCCCGCCCAGAGGCGTCCATCCGGGCCCCAGGAGAGGGCATGCACCGCATTTTGGGGAAGGCCGTCCTGATCCGTGTAGGTCCGAAGCGTCCAATGGCCCATCGAGAGCGGGTCGCCTGCCCGTAACGCGGGTAGGACGAGGCAAGCCGCGAGGATCAGACTCAGGGGGCGCATTCACCTCGAGGGTAGCGGATGCTCGCATCGGAACCCGTCCTGGATTTCGCCCTGCCAAGGCGCCCAGGCCGCGCAGGAGGGGAGAACCCGGCAACAGCGGGGGCCAAAGGGACAGCCCTCGCCGCGCTCACCCGGGGCGGCCAGGAATCCCCCTTCTTCTCCCGGTTCTCGTCGCACTGCGGCGAGGAGGCGCGCCGTGTAGGGATGGCGCGGATGTTCCAGCAGGCGGCGGGTAGGCCCGGCTTCCATCCCTTCGCCGCCATAGAGGACGACGATGCGATCGCACAGGGAAGCCACCACGCCGAGGTCATGGGTGATCCAGAGAAAGCCGAAGGCCCGCTCGGTCTGGATGTCCCGGATGAGGTCCAGGAACTCCGCCTGCACACTGGGATCCAATGCCGTGGTGGGTTCATCCAGGATCAACAATTCGGGATCGCAGCTCAGGGCCATGGCCAGGCAGAGCCGCTGCCGCTGACCGCCCGAGAGTTCGTGGGGGAACCGGGCGAGGAAGGCGGAATCGGTCGGAAGGCGCAGGCGCTCAAGTAGGGGGTGAAGCCGCACCACCGCCGTGGCCTTCCGTTCGTTCCGGTGGACGCCGGGAAGGAGTGCCACCTGATCCGCGACGGTCATGAAGGGATTGAGCGCCTGGAGGGGGTCCTGGGGCACCCAGGAGAGCCGAGCCCCACGGATTCGGTCCCGATCCGAGCTTGGGCGGTCCATGGCGATCCCGAAGGCCTCGATCCGGCCCTGTTCCTGACGGACACCCGGCGGCAGGACGCCAAAGAGCGCCTGGACGAGGAGACTCTTTCCGGACCCCGACTCTCCCACGAGGCCGACCCGGTCCCCTGGGGCCAGATCCAGGTCCAGAGGCCCCAGAAGATGGGCCCCGTCCTGCCGCTGAATGCGCAAGTCCCGAATGCGGAGGGTCATGGGTTGAGCTTAGCGGAAGCCCCTCCCCTGCAGCACTTCCCTATCTCGGGAGGCAATGTCTTGACGCCCGGGAACCCGGGATTAGGTTGAACTCACTTAGCAGTCGAACGGGGCTTTAACTACCCGGGCCCCCGGACAACCATTCGCGCGCCGCGTGCGCCCATGAAGGAGGTCCCATGGATTTTCTGCGCCCTGATCTTCAAGAGCGCTTGATGAAGGAGCATTTCGAATTCCGACGGCTGATGGAAGAGCACCGCGCCGCCGATGAAAAGCTCGTGGTTCTCCAGCGGAAGAACGGCCTTTCCGCTCGCGAATCATTGGAAGAGGTGGACCTCAAGAAGACCAAGTTGCGCGCCAAGGAGCGCATCTACCAGATCGTCCAGGAGGCCGATCGTTCCCATTAGCCACACCGGATGAACGCGGAGGGGCCGCCAGGAGGGCGGCCCTTTTCGATAATAGAAGAGCCGCCGGTCGGGCGGCCCTTTTCGCATCAGGATGCGCTGGGTGACCTTAGTTCGGACAGAGCAGGGTTTTCGTGGCCGTGTTGCCGTTGCCCCAAGACAGAAGCAGCGTCCCACAAGGCTGGCTGAACTGGGCCGTGGCGGTCGCGCCGGAATTGACGCGGGTGAGCGTGACGGTGCCCGATTCCGGGTGGCAGCAGCCCGTCGCCCAGGTGAGCGGATCGCCCTGAGAAATGGAACCAGTGACCGGCCCGCGGTCGCTGGCGGAGTTCTGGAAGGAGAAGGTGCCCCAGAGCTTGTAGACCCCCGCCACGCTCCAGTCCGCGGTCATGTCCCGGGACCAGGTGTAGGTCGCGTTGAAGGTGGGATCCGCCGAGTTCGAGAGGGTGGCCGTCATGTTCCGAACCGTGATGGTCGTGGTGCTGGTGGAGCTGTCCACCACCAGGCTCCGGGTGCCGCCCTGGATGGTCCAGGTGCGGGTGCCGTTGGAGATGGTGATGTTCGGGACGATGGTGTAGTCCATCGCGTTCGCGTTGTTGGGATCCTGGACGAAGCTGATGGCGCGGGTGCCGTTGATGGTCCCGCCTTCGGGGCCAACGCAGTTGGTGTAGGTCCAGGTGACATGGCTCACGCCCTGGCCATCCACCGTGATGGGCGAAGCCGTTACGCAGGAACTGGCGGGAAGCGGATTGATCGCCATCTTCACATCCGCGCCACTGCCGGAAGGATCTGGAGCCCAGGAGGGCAGGGACGAAGGCGCGGCCTGGATCCCCTCGCCATTCACGAGCGCTTCCGTGAAGGCGGCCGAGCTGTCAGCCGTGAACCCGGATGACGCGGAGCTGGAGGAGCCGCCGCCGCAGGCGACCAGCGCGAAGAACAGGGAGGATGCGGTGAGCAGGCGAATGCTGGAAGCCATCGGAGACTCCTTGAATGGGTTGCCGAATTGGACAGGCGAATCGTTCGCGGGTTTAGAGTCCTCGCGTCACGAGGTCACATTCATCCGCCGCGGCAGGAAAGATCCGCCCACCCAGTAGACGAGTTCCAGCGGGTCCTTTAGATCCCAGAGCAGCACTTCCGCGCGGGCACCGACCTGGAGATGGCCGAGATCAGGCTGTCCCAGGCTCCGGGCCGCGTGGAGCGTCATGGCGGTGAAGGCCTCCTCGAAGGTCATGCGCAGTTGCAGGCATCCCAGGCGAAGGATGAGCAGCGGATCCAGGCAGGGGCAGGAGCCGGGGTTGAAGTCGGAGGCGAGCGCGACGGCGCATCCCGCCTCGATCATCTTCCGCGCGGGTGCCCAGTCCCGCATGCCGAGGAAGAGCGTCGTGCCCGGCAGCAGGATGGGCGTGACGCCGGTTGCGGCCATGGCCTTCATGCCGCTGTCCGAGCAGAACATCAGATGGTCCGCCGAGGCTCCCCCCAACTCAGCCGCCAGTTCCGCGCCGCCCGTCCAGGAAAGTTCGTCGGCGTGGACCCGGGGCGTGAGTCCGAGGGCCTTGCCCGCGAGGAAGATGCGGCGACCCTGCTCGACGGTGAAGACGCCCTTCTCGATGAACACATCGCCATACCGCGCGAGGCCGGGGAAGCGGCGGACGAGTTCTGGCAGCCATTCGGTGGCGACGAGGGCAGCATAGCGTTCGGCATCGCCCGCGAATTCCGTGGGGATGTCATGGGCGGGGAGCAGCGTCACATCGAGGTTCCACCCCTTGGCTTTGAGGGCCGCGTAGGCTTCCAACTGGCGGGATTCCGCCTCCAGATCCAGGCCGTAGCCGGTCTTGGCTTCGAGATGGACCACGCCACGGCTCCGCAGCTCCTCCAGTCGCCCTTCGGCCGCCTCCACCAGCTCCGCCACGGTCGCGGCCCGGGTGGCGCGGACGGTTTCGCGGATGCCGCCGCCCTCCGCCGCGATCTGGGCATAGCTCACCCCATGGAGCCGACGGTTGAATTCTCCGCTGCGGTCTCCGCCGAACACCAGATGGGTATGGGGATCCACGAATCCAGGCGTGGCCCAAGCGCCGCCGCCGTCCACCCGCTCCGCGTCCGCCCACGCAACCGGAAGGTCCGCGCGCCGCCCCATCCAAGCGATGCGGCCCTCCTCCACCACGAGCGCGGCGTCTTCGATGCGGTCCATGGCCCAGGGTCGGCTCGGGTCTGGAGTCAGAACACCGCGGAGATGGGTAAGGACGCGCGCATGGGCCATGGCACCAGTCTATCCTTGAGCATGTCCCGACTCCGAGCCGCCGCGATCCTCCTGCTTGGCCTGCTGGTCGTCCATCCAGCCTGGGCTCAGACGCCCCAGCTTAAACCTGGAGAGGGATTCCTCACGCTGGATGGCGACAACAAGGTGCACGGCTGGGGGGATGTGAAGACGGAGCGCCCCTTGGGCGAGATGGCCAAGCTCGTGTGGCTCAAGATGGCGGGCGCCGATTGGGCGAGCCTCGATGTGTATTGGGATTGCCGCAACCCCGCCTGCCAGCCTCCCAAGGGCCATGGGAAGGTGAACCTCAAAAAGGCCTTCCGGGAGGATTGCGACGATGCCTTCCTCTACTGGGCCAACTGGGAACGGAAGGATTGGGTCGAGCAGCAGGGCGAAGGCATCACGCGCATGCAGCTCATGACCGTGTTCGGTCCTTTCGTGGGTAACCGCCTGCCCAAGGACGGGCCTCTCCCGGAGTTCACGCCCGAGTGGATGGGTCGGAGCGACCTGCTCCAGGCCTCGCCGGAGGCCTTCATGGCGTGGATCGCGGACCCGGGCACCCACGGCGTGCTGACCCAGGCGCGGGAGTTCCTCACGGGCTTCTTCACCGTCACCTTCGACCGGAAAAAGTGGTGGTTCAAACCAGGCGTGTGCAGCCAAGGCACCTGGGTGTTGGCGGGAAACGGATCGAGCCACGCCCTGCTGTTCATTCCCATGCCCGAGACCTCCAAGGACGCCATCGAGCGCATGAAGGCGGTGCTCGGAATCGGAGCGAAGTGAGCGAAGGCCCCTGGCACCTCTACCTCCTGCGGTGCGGGGACGGGACGCTCTACTGCGGCATCGCGCTGGATGTGGCGGCGCGACTCGAACTGCATCGGGATGGCAAAGGCGCGAAGTACACCCGGGGGCGCGGGCCACTGGAGCTGGTCTATGCGGAAGCCTGCGGATCCAGGCCGGAAGCGCTCCGTCGGGAGCGCACGGTGAAAGGGTTTAGCCGCGCGGCGAAGCTCCGCTTGGCGGGCCTCTAGCGGCCCTTCTCCATTTCCGCCTGGAGCTCGGCGATGGCTGCCGCCGGATCCGGTGCCTTGAAGACGGCGTTGCCGGCCACCAGCACATCCGCTCCCGCGGCCACGAGGTCCTTTGCGTTCTTCATGCCCACGCCGCCATCCACTTCGATGAGGAAAGGGGCCTTGCGCTCAGATCGGATGGCGTCGAGGCGGCGAACCTTGTCCAGGACTCTGGGAATGAAGCTCTGTCCGCCGAAGCCAGGATTCACGCTCATGAGCAACACGAAGTCAAAGGCGCCGACGAGGTCGGTGAGCGTCTCTACCGGCGTGGAGGGATTCAGCACGACGCCCGCCTTGGCGCCCGCGTCCCTGATCGCATGAAGGGTGCGGTGAAGGTGCGGATCAGCCTCCTGATGGACGCTCACCCAATCCGCCCCGGCCTTCACAAATTCCACGGCGTAGCGCAGCGGTTCCACGATCATCAGGTGGCAGTCCAGGGGCAGCTTCGTCGCCCCGCGCATGGCCTGCACCACCGGCATGCCGATGGTGATATTCGGAACGAAGCGTCCGTCCATCACATCCACATGGGCCACCCCCGCACCCGCGCGCTCGATCATTGCGAGAGCCTCCCCCAACCGGGTGAAGTCCGCCGAAAGCAGCGAAGGGGCGAGCAAGGGCTTGGCCGGGCGCAGGTCCATAGTCCGAAGTATGGCAGAGGGAGATCAGGACTCAGGGAGCACCAGTTTCACCAGCCCATGGTCCGTGGCTTCCCGGGGATTCGCCTTGACGGCGTTAAGCGTCGCGTGAGGTCCCTCCCATGGTTCCGGACCCGCCTCGAGGCCTGTCCAGCGGTTCCGGCCCTCGGCTTTCGCGAGATACAGCGCCGTGTCGGCGAGTCCAACCGCGTCCTCCCATGCCATTGCCTCCGGAGCTTGGGGCAGGAAGGGGAAGAGCGCGAAACCGATCGAACAGGTCATGCGAAGGGTGGAGCCGTCTGGCAGTAAGAACGGGTGGGTCTCAACCTTCATACGAATGCGTTCCGCCAGTGCGATGGGGAGCACTCGCACCGTGTCTCGGGCCACCACCAGAAATTCCTCACCGCCCCAGCGGACGATGAGGTCAGGTTTCCGGGCTGTCTCCCTCAGGAGATCCGCGAATTGGCAGAGTACGGCGTCCCCAGCGTCGTGACCGTGGTGATCATTCACGGATTTGAAATGATCCAGGTCGAGGAGAAGCAGGACCAGGGAACTGCGTCGGCCATCCTCCACTCGCCACGCGCGGAGAGCCTGGGGGGCCTCCGATCCCATGAATTCGTTGAGGAAATGGCGATTGTGCAGCTTCGTGAGGCTATCTCGCAGCGCGAGTTCCCGACTGCGAATGCGCAGGAGGATCTCATTCCGGAGAGAAAAATGGACCCTTAAGCTCAAGCCCGTAAGGCTCACGAGGAAGAGCCATACGAGGGCCTGATATACGATGGGGTGGTCCGGAACCGGATGGGCATGACTCGCCACGGCGAGCGTTCCTATGATCGGTACGAGGTAGGCGAGGTAGGTGACTGGGCTTGCGGCCATGCTCACGAGGGAGGCCGATCCAAGTCCCGCGCAGATCATGCCCAGGAGACCCGCTTCCATCGCGGACAGACGAGGGAAGCCTAACCAGGTCGTCACCGCCAGGAGCAGCGCGATGGTCGTGCTGCCTAAAGTGAATCGTAGATGCCGGGTCGCCGGGCTTCCCTGGGGCCTTCGAAGGAGAAGGGCGCGCAGGATGGCCGCGACGAGGGCGGCCGATAGGAGCCAAGTGATCCGATGGTCCTCAGAAGCAGCCCGACCCAGGGTGGCCCAGAGGAGGCCGAGCACCGGCAGGAGCGCCGCCAAGGCCACCTGACCTCGGTGCTCCAACTCCTCTGTCAAAGCCACCTTCGCGGCGGGAAGGTGAGGCTGGTCCTCGAGTTGGACGGGGAAGGGTGAGATCAAATCCATCAGGAGACATCCCGGATGGGCTCAATGTAGGCCCTGCCCTAGAGAAATCTAAGGAAGTTCCCCCATGATCCTCACCAGGCCGCTTTGCGCGGAACCTTGAAGGTCAGATTCGGCTGCGGTGAGAAGCGCGGCGCCCTCTCCAGACCACGGCTTTTCGCCGGGATAAACGCCGATCGCCCGATTCCTTCCTGAGGCCTTGGCCCGGTATAAGGCCGTGTCGGCAAGTCCGAGCACCTGATCCCAGGCGAGCAATTCCGGAGTGCTGGGGTCGAAAGGGAAGAGGCTGTACCCGATGGAGCAAGTCTTTCTAATTTCCTTCCCATCCGGGAGCATGAACGGGTGGGATTCCACCTTCGTGCGAATCCGATCCGCGAGCACCAGGGCATACCCCCTGTCCGCTCCCCGTGCGATGAGCACAAACTCCTCTCCGCCCCAACGAATCGCAAGATCGTGTTTGCGCACCGCGTCCGTGAGCAAAGCGGCGAGTTGTTTGAGTACCGCATCGCCCGCCGCATGACCGAGTGTGTCATTCACTTGCTTGAAATGGTCCAAGTCGAGCATGAGGATCGTCAGGTTCTGGGGCACCGATGCGCCTGGACCCCAAGAGCGCAAAATGCGCTCGGATTCCGGCCCCATGAATTCGACCAGGAAGCGGCGGTTTCGAAGGCCTGTCAGCGTGTCCTGGAGCGCAAGGTCCTGGAGTTTCAGGCCGCTCAGGATTCGATCCGCAAGAGCGCGATGGTTCTGGATCGAGAGCACGGGAAGCGCCGTCAGGAAGAGCGCGAGAAGGAGCATGAGCAGATGATTGTGGTCTGGGATTCCCCCCTTTAGCCAAGCCAGTACAAGAAGGGAAAGGACATCAACGCCCATGTAGATGCAATAAGCCCAGACACTCGGTGCCATGGTCGTGAGCGCCACGGCGTTGATGCCTGCATGCAAGATGACGAGGAGGCCGATTTGACCTGGATTCAGGTAAGGCCACGCGACCCAGTTCATCAACGCGAATCCTGCGGCGAGCAGGCCCGCGAGTCCGAAGAAGGTCCAACCGAGCTGGTGAGCCGTTGCTCGACCAGGGGAGGCTCGGACCCAGAAATGAAAAATGAGTCGGGCGGCGAGCACGAGTGAAACGGCAAAGAAGGTTTCCTTGAGCCACGGCGCGTCACGCCAAGCGGAATCAAGAATTTCCTTCAGGATGAACAGGACTGGGACGAGGGCGACCACCGCTCCAATGCCGCGATCCAAGAGCTCCTTCACCAGCGCGTCGCGCAGCGCCGCCTCGTAGGCGGCGTCCTCGGCGGGCAGCCGATAGGGACCGAGATCAGCCAGGGACATGGGAGTACCTAGCACGGTATCAGGTGGCTTCGGATTCCACCTTGATCTTCAGCAAACCATCCGTTTCGGCTTTGGGGAGATCGCGGAGCCGTTCCAGCACCCGGGCCGGGCTCCCGGGGCGGAGATCCCCTGCCACCGCGCCCGCGAGGCGGTCCCGACCCGCGGATTTGGCCCGGAGCATGGCCGCGTCCGCGAAGGCGAGCACCCGTTCCCAGTTCACCAACTCGGGCCGTTCACTGAAGAAAGGGTAGCGGGCGTAACCGATGGAGCAAGTCTGGGGGAGCATGCGCCCGTCCGGGAGACGCAGGGGTTCGCTCCGAAGCCTTTGAAGAAAGCGGTCCGCCAGGGGCGCGATGCTTTCCCCTTCCTGGAGGCGGGCCACCACGACGAATTCCTCTCCGCCCCAGCGGGCGAGCACATCGGATTTGCGCGCGGTGTCCCGCAGCAGTTCCGCGCAGTGGCGGAGCACCGCGTCTCCCACCGCATGGCCGTGGGTGTCGTTCACGGCCTTGAACTGATCCAGATCAATCATTAGCAACGCCAGCGCGCCGCCTTCCGCATCTCGCAGGGTCTGGGACGCCTCCGTCTCCATGAAGGCCTGGAGAAAGCGCCGGTTGCGCAGGCCCGTGAGGCTGTCCTGGAGCGCGGCGCGGGAATTCTGGAGGCTCAGGCTCAACGAATCCCGCCGAAGACGGAATTGGCGGAGGATGAGGAAGCCGAGCCCCACCGCGTAGATCGCCACGAGCAGCAGAAGATCCCACGCGCCCCAGTGGCCCCGATCCCAGGCGAGCAGGTAGGTGAGCGCGCCGAGGATAGGTAGCATGAACGCGAGAAAGGCCGTCGGGCTCGCGGCCATGGCGAGGATGCCCACGGACAGCACGCCGAGATGCACCAAGGCCAGCAGCGCGATCTGCACCGGGGTGAGGGCGGGGTAGACGAGCACGCTCACCGCCGCGAGCCCAAGCCCCATGAGCAACGCGCCACAGGAAAAGCTCCACATGCGTACGCGGGGCGAGGCCAAGGGCCCCGGTCCCTTGAGGGCGAGCTGGGCATGGGCCCATCGAAGCACCAGCACTCCGAGGAGGAAGCCGTACCAGATGAGCGCCGCGCGGTTGGAGAAGAGGGCCTCCCCCAGCACTCGCGCCAGCACCAGCAGCAACACCAGGACGAGGGGTATGGAAACGCGGCCCTGCTCAATGAGATCCCGCGCCAATTCCGCCCGGATCTCCTCGTCGAGGAGCGGATCCGGGGGCAGGTCGGGCCCGGGTTTCATCTCAGCGCTCAGGGGGCTTCGCTTCCGCGCCGTGGACCCACAGGCGGCCCGGCTTCAGGCTCCGCATCGCTTCCGGCGCGAGGGTGCCGAGGTCCGCGTCCACCCACAGCAAGTCCGCCGCCGCGCCGGGGGCGAGGACGCCGAGCTGTCCCTTCCGCCCCAGGGCCTCCGACGCGCCGAGGGTGTAGGCGCGGATTGTTTCTTCTCGCGTCATGCGCTGATCGCCGTTGAAGCCGCCCGGTGGGTCGCCGTGGAGGTCTTGCCGCGTCTCGGCCGAAGGGATCGCCATGAACGGGTTGGCGTCGGCGATGGGCGCGTCGCTGCCGAAGCAGATCACCGCGTTTCCGTTGAGGATGCGCCGCCAGGGATAGGCCTCATGCACCCGTTCCGGCCCGAGGCGCGCCGGGGTCCAGGCGTGGTCATCGGTGCAGTGCATGGGCTGGACGGAGGCGATGATGCCAAGCTTGCCGAAGCGGGCGGCATCCTCGTCCGTGACGATCTGCGCGTGTTCGATGCGGGCCGGGGCGGAGGGCGCATGACCGAGCGCCTTGAGGTCCGCTTCCAGCAGGTCCAGCGCGGCGCGGTTGCCCGCGTCGCCGATGGCGTGGAGCGCGGGCTGGTAGCCGGCCTTCAGCACCGCGAGGGCTTCCGTGCGGACGAGCCCGGGGTCCATTACCCAGGTGCCGGAAGACGCCGGCTCGTCCGCGTAGGGCGCCAGCAGCCGCGCGCCCCGGGACCCCAGCGCGCCGTCCATGTAGAACTTGACGCCTTGGACTTGGAAGAAGGACAGGGCCTTCGCCCGGGGCTTCGCCAGTTCGGCCTTCACGGCCGTCTGATCGTCCCGGTGCACATAAGCGAAGACGCGGATGGGCAGCTTGCCTTTGGCCTGTAGGGCCCGGTAGGCCTGGAGGTCGAGGGCGGGCACATCGAGATCATCCGCGCTCGTGAAGCCGAGGGCTTCGAGCTTTCGAAGCCCGGCCAGGAGGTTGGCTTCGGCTTCGGCAAGCGTCGGCTTGGGAAGCCGCGCGGCCATCTCGTCCTTGGCCGTGTCCACGAGGATGCCCGTGGGGTTGCCTTCCGCGTCCCGGAGGATGCGTCCGCCCTTCGGGTCCGGGGTGGCCTTCGTGATGCCCGCCAACTTCAGCGCCGCGGAGTTCACCCAGGCGGCGTGGCCGTCCACCCGCTCCAGGTAGGCGGGCCGGCCACCGGTGATCGCATCCAGTTCCTTGAGCCCGGGGAAGGCCTGGCCCGGCCAGAGGTTTTGATCCCAGCCCCGGCCCCGCACCCAGCCCTTGGGATTGGCCGTGCACCAGGCCTTCACCCGGGCGAGGACTTCCTCCTCCGACCGGACCCAGTTCAGATCCGCCTGCCGCGCCATCGCGCCGAGCTCGCCCACATGGGCGTGGCTTTCGACGAAGCCCGGGAGCAGGGTGCCGCCCTTCAATTCGATGCGGATGGCCTTGGGATAGCGCTTCGCCATTTCCAAAACCGGTCCCACGGCCTTGATCCGAGAGCCTTGGATCACAAGGGCCTGACCCGTCACGGCGTGGCCGGTCTTGCCATCGTCGAGCCACAGCTTCGCGCCGGTGATCAGGCGGATCGCGGGTGGGGCAGGGGGCATGACGGGGGGCAAGGCAAGGGGCATGTCCACTCCGGAGGATGGCCCAGTTTAAGCCGGGGCTGGGAGCCGCGCCCCTCCCGGGATACCGTGGAGGGTTGCGGGGTTCCCATGTACCAGCCCGATTTCCTTGCCCAGGTCCGCGAGCAGCTCCAGGTCCAGGAGGATCCGGCGAAGCTGCGCCAGCCCCTTTTCGAGACGAGCTCGGGCATTCCGTTGAAGAACAGCTACACCCCCAGCGACATCGCGGACCAGGATCCGCTTCAGGACCTCGGCGCGCCCGGCAAGTTCCCCTTCACGCGCCATGTGCAGCCCACGGGCTACCGCGGCAAGCTCTGGACCATGCGCCAGTACGCGGGCTTCGCCACGGCGGAAGAGAGCAACGCCCGCTACCGCTACCTCCTCGC